>CBFDDT010000065.1:0-19544 GCA_965603635.1 uncultured bacterium
TCGACGGGCCGGTTCCGCCCGGTACGCTGACCATCGCCGCCCAGGCCAGCCGGGTCTGGCCCGAAGCCGAAAAGGAACTGGCGGCGCATCGCGGACATGTCATCGTGCATGCGAAATCGAAAACCGGCGACTGGAATGGTGCCCTGAACAGCGCACGGAACGTCACGGTGGTAAGCGCGGCGCTGGCCGGCATGCTGCCCACGATCGGCGTCTACTGGAGCGCGGGATGGGTCGTCAGCAAGCCGGGCGAATTCATCGACGGCGCCGAAAAGATGCTTGCCGGCAATTATCCCGCGCATCTGTGGGTCCAGTTCTGGTTTCTCGGCGGGCCGAAGACGCAAACGGGCGAGCCGACCAATGCAATACTGACGACGGGACTGGAGCCCTTCTTCGGGCGCGAGATCGAATTCCTGCCGGCCGCGATTCCGCCGATGACCATATTGCATCGCTTGCTGGGCGCGATGCAGTATCTGCTGACCAGCGGCCCCGTGCTGGAGCATGGCAATACGCTGGGCGTTAGCGTGGACGAGCATATCCGCGTGCTCCATGCTGACCAGGGCCAGCGCCCCGGCATTCCGATATACAAGTTTGCGCTTGAGGCTCTGGACGAGACTGTATCGCCGTTCCCGCTGGAAGAGCCGGCCAAGCCGGCGGCATCCGCCCCGGAGGCCGCGCCGCCGCCACGCCAAACGCCCCCTTCGGAAGGCCCGCCCCGCCCCGCGCCCGAAGGCGGGGACAAACCGCGCAAGCCATTGTTCGGCCGCCGGCGACAGGATTGAGGTGCCGGTGGGCGGCATGACTTCATGACGCGCGGGTTTCTTCTCGGCAAGTTCCTGCCGCCCCATGCCGGGCATGTGTTTCTGTGCGATTTCGCGCGAGCCTATTGCGACGAGTTAACGATCCTGGTCTGTACGCTCGACTGCGACCCGATCCCCGGCGAATTGCGCTTCCAATGGATGCACGAGATTTTTCCCGATTGCCGGGTTCTGCATCTGGCCGAGGATGTGCCGCAGGAACCCGCCGACCATCCGGACTTCTGGGATATCTGGCGCGGTATCGTTGAGCGCTTCCATCCCGAGCCCATCGACTTCGTTTTTGCCTCCGAGGATTACGGCCACCGTCTGGCGGCCGAGGCCAGGGCGCGTTTCGTGCCGGTCGATATCCCGCGCGAGGCGGTGCCGGTCAGCGGCGAGGCAATCCGCGCTGATCCCTTCGGCAACTGGCGTTATATCCCGCCGCCGGTGCGACCGTATTTCGTGAAGAAAGTCTGCGTCTTCGGGCCGGAAAGTGCCGGCAAGACGACCCTGGCGCGCGATCTGGCGGCCCGCCTCGATACCGTCCACGTGCCGGAATATGGGCGCATCTACACCGACGCCTTCGGCACGGATGTGGGCAATGACGATCTGCTGGCCATCGCGCGCGGTCATATGGCGGCGACATCGGCAGCGGCACGCCAGGCGAACAGGGTGCTGGTCATGGATACCGATCCGGTGCTGACGGCGGTCTGGTCCGATATGTTGACCGGGGCCCGCGACCCATGGTTCGAAAGCTTAGACGATACGGCCGACCTCTATCTGCTGACCGGCATCGATATGGATTGGGAGGACGACGGCACCCGCTATTTTCCTGACGGTGACACGCGGCGGCGTTTCCACGCGGCCTGCAGGGCGGAGTTGGAGCGGCGCGGGCTGGCGTTCCTGCCGGTCGAGGGCAGTCGCGAGGAACGGCTTGCAAAGGCGGTCGCGGCGGTCGAGGATGCCTTCGGACTCTGACGGCGAGGGCATTTGCCATGCGCGACGATCACTTTAAGGCGCGGACAGCGGAATTGCAGGGGCGGCTTGGAAAATCGGGTATCGCGCTGGCGCTGATTACCGACGAAGACTCGATCTACTATTTCTCCGGCTATCATGGTTATCTCTATATGGATTTCGGGCGGCCGACGGTGCTGGCCGTCCCGGCCGACGGCGATTGCGCGATTATCACGCCCTCCATGGAGCTGGAAATGGCCGGCAATATGAGCTGGATCGGCGATGTCCGCGGCTGGCAGGACGGGCTGGGCGAGGAATGGCGCGGGCCGCTGGCCGCGATATTGAAGGGCGCGGGCAAGGGCCGGATCGGCATCGAGCCCCATGCCATGCCGCCTGTGGTCAGGGCCTTCGTCGACGCGGCGATTGCGGTGGACCAGATTGCCGATATCGAGCCGCAAATCGCCGAAATGCGGATGATCAAGGGGCCGGAGGAAGTCGAGTTGGCCCGCCATGCCGGCAAGGTCGCCGAGGCGATGATGGCTGCCGGGCATGGGGCGATAGGTGAAGGCGTGCCGGAATACGAGGTCGCCATCGCAACCATGAATGCGGGCACCCGCAAGGCGGCGGAACTGTTGGAAGCCCATTACGACGACCATTACAAATATCCCAACGCGCATTTCCTGCAGACCATGGCTTCCGGGACGGACACAACGATGCCGCACCACCGCGCCTCGACCAAACGGCTGAAACGCGGCGAACCGGTGTTTCTTTGCTTTTGCGGCATGACCAACTTTCATCGCTTCAAGCTCGGCTTCGACCGCATGTTCTGGGTCGGCGAGGTCGGCCATCCGCGCCAAGCGGAACTCTACGAGATCGCGGTGGCGAGCCAGCAGGCGGCGCTCGCGATGATTCGCCCCGGTGTTGCCGCGCAGGACGTCCACGCGGCTTATGCCGACGTCATTCAGGGCGCGGGACACGACTATCCGTTCCGCTGCGGCCGGGCGACCGGTTACAGCTTTCTGGAGCGTCCGCAACTTGTGTTCGGCGACAAGACCGAATTGCGGCCCGGCATGGTTTTGGCTGTTGACGGATCGGTTAACGAGCCAGGTTTCTTCCGCGCCCAGGTGGGCGACAGTGTTCTGGTTACCGAGGAAGGTTATGAGCCACTGACAGGTTATACGAACAGGCTTGCGGATGTAATGATCGCATAGTTTGTCCCGCACTCATAAAATGACATATTTAGTGCGGCCTCGCGAAATATTATTAGTGCCCAAACGTTATTTAGGTGATGCTTGAGTCGATTGATAGTTGCCAATTTATTAACATTTATTACTATAAGTAACAATAATAAATAGGGAAACGGAAGCATGCCGGACGAGTCATCCTCGGATTGGCGGAACTATACCAGGCCGTTGGCCCTGGCGGCCGTCTTCACGGTCTCGGGGAACGCGGAGGTATTCGTTGCGTGGGAACTGCACCACCATCAGGACGGCGATGTCGTTGTGAGGCTGTTATGGGTTGCGGCCGCCGCGCTCATAATGGCCGTGACCATCGGCGTCATGGTAGGGTTCATCGTCGGCGGGCGATATGAGGGGTTGGTGGCTGGCGTTATTTCATCCTTTTGCTATGGGACGGTGCTGGTCGGCGGGATTCTCGCCAGTTACGAACTTGATGTCGCGATCGATCTGTTCGGAGTCGAAAAGAATCCCGAGCTTTTTATATTGACCGGGGTCGTGCCGACATTGCTGACGACGCCCCTTTATGGCTGGCTGTTGCACAGCAAGGTGGGGAATGCCCTTTTGGCGCGCGTCGGTCTGTAAAGCCTGCTCAACTCAATTTAGGCATTCCCCATGGATGCGCCGCCTCGAAGGCGCGCGCCGCGCGCATCACGGTCACATCGTCATGCATCCGCCCGACGATCTGCAGGCCCGCCGGCAGGCCGTCCGGCGTCATGCCGCAGGGCACGGATGCGGCGGGCTGCCCAGTCATGTTGAAGGGGAAGGTGAAGGCCGGCCGTTCGGCCCAGCGCTGTTTCGTCGCCTCGTCCACGCCCGCATGATCGGCCAGATAGGCGGCGAACGGTGTCGCGGGGGTCAATAGCAGGTCGTAACGGTCATGGAACCGGCTCATGGCGATGCCCAGTTCGGCCCGGGCCTGCATCGCTTCCATATAATCGGTCAGCGTCAGGGCGGTGGCCTTTTTGTCCACCACCTCGCGCAGGCCAGGGTCCAGCAAGGCGCGCTGATCGGCCGTCAGATGGCGGGTGCGATAGGCGGCGCCGGCCCACCACATGGTCTCGCGCGCGCGTCTGGGGTCCGGGAAGCCGGGATCGACTTCCTCGACCTCAGCGCCCAGCGCGGCGAAACCCTCGGCCGCGGCGCGCACCAGGGCGGCGACGTCGTCGTCCACGTTCAGGTATCCCAGCCCCGGGCTATAGGCGACACGCAGCCCCCTGATGCCGCCCTCCATGGCCGTCGCGTAATCCACGCCGTCGGGGGCCAGGGCCAGCCAGTCGCGGCTGTCGGGCCGGGCCAGCGCATTCAGCATCAGCGCGCCGTCCTCGACCGTGCGGGTGATCGGGCCGGTATGGGCCAGGCTGCCGAAGGCGCTGGCCGGCCAGGCCGGCACGCGGCCGGAGGTGGCCTTGATGCCGAACAGCCCGCTGAACGAGGCCGGAATGCGGACCGACCCGCCGCCGTCGGTGCCGATATTCAGCGGCGCGATACCCAGCGCCGCCGCCACCGCCGCCCCGCCGCTGCTGCCGCCGGGGGTGCGCTCCAGGTTCCAGGGATTGCGGGTGATGCCATGGGCCGGCGAATCCGTATGGCCCTTCCAGCCGATCTCCGGCGTGTTGGTCATGCCCAGCAGCACGGCCCCGGCCTCGCGCAGCCGGGCGACGGGCGGGGAATCTTCCGCCGCCGGCTCGCTCAATGCCATGACGCGGCTGCCATAGGTGGTGATGCAGCCTTTGACATACATGATGTCCTTGACCGTCGCCGGGACGCCGTCCAGCGGACCCAGAGGCTCGCCCTTCATCCATCGCGCTTCGGATTCCGCCGCCGCGGCCTCGGCGCCCTCGCGGTCGATAAAGGCGAAGGCGTTGACCTGGGCCTCGAACGCGTCGATGCGGGCCATGGAGGCGGCCAGCACATCGCGCGGGGAAAGCTCCTTGCCGGCGTAGCGCGCACCAAGCTCGCGCACGGTCAGGTAGGCGATTTCATCGGCCATGGACGGGCTCCCTGGGCATGACCAGGGGGTGCAGACATTCATAGGCCCGCGCCGCGCGTAACACGGTTGGCTCGTCATGCATGCGCCCGACGATCTGCAGGCTTGCCGGCAGGCCGTCTTGCGTGAAGCCGCAGGGGATGGAAGCGGCCGGCTGTTGCGTCAGGTTGAAGGGATAGGTGAAGCCGGCCCAGTCGGTCCAGCGGGTCTGGGTCGCATTCGCTACCTCGTCGCCCGCCTTGAATGCCGGTACGGGCAGCGTCGGCGTCAACAGCAGGTCGTATTTTTCGTGGAACTTGCGCATATGCATGCCAAGGGCCGCGCGGTCCTGTGTCGCCTGCATGAAATCGGTCAGGTCCCAGGCCTTCGATTGTTCGATTATTTCCCGCAGGCCGGGATCGAGTTGTTTGCGCTGGTCGTCCGTCAGATGTTTGGTCCGAAAGGCCGCGGACGGGAACCACAGTTTGTGGAACATCTCTTGCGGGCAGTCGAAACCGGGGTCGACTTCCTCGACCTCGGCGCCCAGCCCGGCCAGCTCATCTACCGCCTTGCGCACCAATTCCGCGATTTCCGGGTCTACCTCCGCATAGCCCAGCGTCGGGCTGTAGGCGACCTTCAGGCCCTTGACGCCATCTTCCAGACCTTGGCCGCAGTCCCGCCCGTCATAGGGCAGGGAATACCAGTCCCGCGCGTCCGGCTGCGCCATGCAGTTCAGCATCAGGGCCGCGTCCTCAACGCCGCGTGCCAACGGTCCGACGTGGGAAACCGTGCCGAAGGCGCTGGCCGGCCAGGCGGGCACCCGGCCGAAGCTCGCCTTGATGCCGAACAGCCCGGTGAAGGCGGCGGGGATGCGGATCGATCCGCCGCCGTCGGTTCCGATATGCAGGGACCCCATGCCCAGCGCGCAGGCCGCCGCCGCGCCGCCGCTGCTGCCGCCGGGGGTGCGGTCCAGGTTCCAGGGATTGCGTGTGATGCCGTGGGCTGGTGAATCGGTGACGCCCTTCCAGCCGGTCTCGGGCGATTGCGTCATGCCCAGCAGGACCGCCCCGTCCTCGCGCAGACGCGCGACACAAGGTGCGTCCTCGGTCGCCGGCGTCTTGTCGGCCAGCACGCTGCTGCCGTAGGTGGTTGCCCAGCCCTTGACCAGGACGATATCCTTGACCGTGGACGGCACGCCATCCAGCGGCCCCAGCGGCTCGCCCTTCACCCAGCGCGCCTCGGACTCCGCCGCTGCCTTTGCCGAGCCCTCTCGGTCGACGAAGCGGAAGGCGTTGACGTCATCGTTATAGGTGTCGATCCGCGTCATGACCGCGGCCAGCGCCTCGCGCGGCGACAGCGACTTGTCGCGAAACCGCGCGGTGAGTTCTCCTACCGGCAGATAGGCGATCTCGGCGGCGGCGTTTGCGTCTGTCATTGTGTTCCCCTCTCTATTTCGAATGCCTTATTGAACGTCGCCATCAGGGCGTTGTCCAGGTCTTCCATGGTTACCGGCAATCCCAAATCCACCAGCGACGTCACGCCCAGTTTCTCGTCGGCGATGCCGCAGGGGACGATGCCTTCGTAGTGGCTCAGCTCCGGTTCCACGTTTATGGCGATGCCGTGGTAGGTGACCCAGCGGCGCACGCGCACGCCGATGGCGGCGATCTTGTCCTCGCGGCCGGCGCCGCGGTCGACCCAGATACCGACGCGGCCCTCGCGGCGCTCGCCTTTCACGTTGAACTGGTCCAGCGCGCGGATGATCCAGTCCTCGAGTCCATGCACATAGGCGCGCACGTCCCCGCCGCGCCGCTGCAGATCGAGCATGACATAGGCGACTCGCTGGCCGGGGCCGTGCCAGGTGTACTGGCCGCCGCGCCCCGTCTCGTAAACCGGCAGGCCGCCAGCGTTCAGCAAATCCGCGGGTTTCGCGCTGGTTCCGCTGGTATAAAGCGGCGGGTGTTCCAGCAGCCAGACCAGTTCCGGCGCGCCTTTCTCGCGGATCGCGGTGACGCGCGACTCCATTTCCGCGACGGCGGTTTCGTAATCCACCGGTTCCGCGGAAATCAGCCATTCCGGCTCGTCCGTTCCCGTTCGCATGGTTGGCCTTGATATTGTGGCGGTCATTTGCTACATCCCCGCATCCGAAGCCGCTATAGTTAGCACATCTGATATAGTGGCTCGCCAGGAGATTTGCGGTCGTGGCGGAATTGGTAGACGCGCAGCGTTGAGGTCGCTGTGGGAGAAATCCCGTGGAAGTTCGAGTCTTCTCGACCGCACCATCTGTTCTGGAAGGCCCGCCACGCGGCGGGCCTTTCCATTATCCGGACCTATATCATTCCCGCCACCAGGGAGCGCCGCATGCCAAAAGACAGTAGCCTGGACAAGGACGCACTCGCCTATCACCGGATGGACCCGCCCGGCAAGCTGGCCGTTGTGGCGACCAAGCCGCTGGCCAATCAGCGCGATCTGGCGCTGGCCTATTCGCCGGGCGTGGCGGCCGCCTGCATGGCGATCGCTGCCAAGCCGGCGGAGGCCGCGACCCTGACCGGGCGCGCCAATCTTGTCGGCGTCATCACCAATGGCACGGCCGTGCTGGGGCTGGGGACCATCGGTCCGCTGGCCTCCAAGCCGGTGATGGAGGGCAAGGCGGTCCTGTTTAAGAAATTCGCCGGAATTAACGTGTTCGATATCGAACTGGACGCCACCGACCCGGATCGTTTCGTCGAGGCCGTGGCGGCGATGGAGCCGACTTTCGGCGCGATCAATCTGGAAGACATCAAGGCGCCGGAATGTTTCGAGATTGAGGAACGGCTGCGCGAACGCATGAACATCCCGGTGTTCCACGACGATCAGCACGGCACCGCGATCATCGTGGCGGCCGCCATCTGGAATGGCCTGTCGATCGTCGGCAAGAAGCTGGAGGATGTGAATCTGGTCACCTCCGGCGCCGGCGCGGCGGCTATCGCCTGCCTCGATTTGCTGGTTGATATGGGGCTGCGGCGCGAGAACGTCTTCGCCACCGATATCCATGGCGTGATCTATGAAGGCCGCAAGGAGGACATGGACCCGCGCCGCGCGCGCTATGCCCGCAAGACCGACAAGCGCACGCTGGACGAGGTGATCGACGGCGCCGATATATTCCTGGGGCTGTCCGCGCCGGGGGTGCTGAAGCCCGCGATGGTCAAGCGCATGGCCGACAGGCCGCTGATCATGGCGCTGGCCAATCCGGTGCCGGAAATCATGCCCGACGTCGCCCGCAAGGCGCGGCCCGACGCCATCATCGCCACCGGCCGCTCGGATTTTCCGAACCAGGTCAACAATGTGTTGTGTTTCCCCTTCATCTTCCGCGGCGCGCTGGATGTGGGCGCGACCGAGATCAACGAGGCGATGAAGATCGCCTGCGTCCATGCGCTGGCCGATCTGGCGCGGGTCGAGGCGTCGGATGTTGTCACCAAGGCCTATGGCGGGCAGGAAATGAATTTCGGCCCCGAATATCTGATCCCGCGCCCCTTCGATCCCCGCCTGGTGCTGGCAATCGCGCCGGCCGTCGCCAAGGCGGCGATGGATTCCGGTGTTGCGACCCGGCCGATCAAGGATTTCGACGCCTATCACGAACAGCTCTCGACATTTGTTTTCCGCTCCGGCTTCCTGATGAAATCGGTCTTTACCGCGGCGCGCGCCGATCCCAAACGCGTGGCCTACGCCGAGGGCGAGGAAGAACGCGTGCTGCGCGCGATCCAGGTGGTGGTCGACGAGGGGCTGGCCCGGCCGGTCCTGATCGGCCGCCAGCGCGTCGTCGAGGCGCGGATCGAGAAGCTTGGCCTGCGCCTGAAACACGACGAGCATTTCGATCTCTGCGATCCCCAGGACGATCCGCGCTACGACGAATACTGGAAGCTCTATCACGATCTGCAGGCGCGCAATGGCGTCTCGCCGGATTATGCCCGCACCATTGCGCGCACCCGAACCACCGCGATCGCCGGGATGATGTTGCGCCGGGGCGAGGTGGACGCCGCGATTGTCGGCGCGGTCGGGCGTTACCAGCGCCATCTGCGCCATGTGCTGGACACGGTCGGCATGCGCGAGGGCACCGATACGGTTGCCGCCTTGACGGTGCTGATCCTCGAGAAAGGCACCTATTTTATCGCCGACACCCATGTGCATCGCGAGCGTGACTCGGCCGGCATCGCCGAAATGACCATGCTGGCGGCCGAGGCGGTCCGGCGTTTCGGGATCGAGCCGAAGATCGCCTTGCTGTCCCATTCCAACTTTGGCTCGGTGGAGTCGAATTCGGCGCGCATGATGAAAGCGGCCGTGGCCATGCTGCAGCATGAGCATCCCGGCCTCGAGGTCGAGGGCGAGATGCATGCCGATTCGGCGCTGCTTGAGGATATCCGCGACCGCCACTTTCCCGATTGCCGGCTGGAAGGCAGCGCCAACCTGTTGATCATGCCCTCGCTGGACGCCGCCAACATCTCGTATAATCTGTTGAAGGTGCTGGGCGACGGGCTGTCGGTGGGGCCGATCCTGCTGGGCATGGCCAGGCCGATACATATCCTCACGCCTTCGGTCACTACCCGTGGTATCGTCAATATGACGGCGCTGGCCGTGGTGGACGCCCAGGCCAAGGAGGAGGAAACCGGCAGGATCAGATGAGCGAAACCGGGCCCGAGATCGAACCCCAGGGAGCGCCGGCCGAGCGCGAGAACGAACTGGAAGGGCTTTATGGCCTGACCGACGATCTCGTTCGCGACATCAGGCTGGCGGCCCAGGAAGAGCGGCGCGAGGACATCCCCTCGCTGGTCGACGATCTGCATGCCGCCGATCTCGCCGACTTGCTGGAACATCTCGGCTCCACCGACCGTGCCGTCGTCATCCAGGCCATCGGCGACAAGCTGGACGCCGAGGTCGTGGCCCATCTCGACGAAACCGTGCGCGACGAAATACTCGGCCTGCTGGATACCGGTCAGCTTGCCGCCGTCATCAACGAGCTGGAATCCGACGACGCCGTCGACCTGATCGAGGATCTGGACGAGGCCGGGCAGAAAGAACTTCTCGACGCCATCCCCGCCGGCGAGCGCGTGCTCTATGAGGAAGCGCTGGCCTGGCCCGAGGACAGCGCCGGCCGCCTGATGCGGCGCGAGGTGGTGGCGATTCCAGCCGTCTGGACCGTTGGCGAGACCATCGACTACATGCGCTCCGACGCCGAGATGCCGGACGATTTCTACGATCTCATCGTTGTCGATCCGGCGCACCGGCCGCTGGGCATGCTGCCGCTTAGCCGCATATTGCGCACCAGGCGCCCGGAATTGATTACCGCGATCATGGACGACGAGTTCCGCCCCATCCCGGTCACCATGGATCAGGAGGATGTGGCCTTCCTGTTCCGGCAATATGCGCTGGTTGAGGCGCCGGTGGTCGATGAATCGGGCCGGTTGATCGGCGTGATTACCGTCGATGATGTGGTCGACGTCATCGAGGAGGAACATGAGGAAGACATGATGCGCCTGGCCGGCATGCGCGAGGACGATTATTACAGCGCCGTCGTCGCCACCACGCGCTCGCGTTTTTCGTGGCTGCTGCTGAACCTGGCGACCGCGATCCTGGCCTCCTTCGTCATCGCCATGTTCGACGCGGCCATCGAAAAGGTGGTGGCGCTGGCCATCCTGATGCCGATCGTCGCCTCGATGGGGGGCAATGCCGGCACCCAGACGCTGACCGTCACGGTGCGCGCGCTGGCGATGAAGGAACTGACCACCAGCAGGGCCCTGCGCGCCATCGCCAAGGAAAGCCTGGTCGGCCTCATCAACGGCGTCCTGTTCGCCGCCGTGATGGGCATGGTTGCCTGGTTCTGGTTCGCCAGCCCGGCGATTGGCGGCGTGCTGGCGGCGGCGATGGTGCTGAACCTGCTGGTGGCGGGGCTTGCGGGCACGCTGATCCCGCTGGCGCTGGACCATTGGGGCGCCGACCCGGCGGTGGCCTCGGCGGTGTTCCTGACCACCATTACCGATGTGGTTGGATTCTCCTGTTTCCTGGGGCTCGGGGCCTGGATACTGCTATGAGCATGTCGATACGCAAGGCGGCCGAGGCCGACAGCGAGGCGGTAATCGCGGTGATTCGTAAATGCTGGACGCAATACGAGGGCGTGGTGTTCGACCTCGACGCCGAGCTTCCCGAACTGAAGAATTTCGCCCTGTATTACCGGGGACTGGAGGGCGAGGCCTGGGTCGCCGAGCTGGACGGCGAGATCGTCGGCTGCGCCGCCATCATGCCGGATGAGCGGCCGGGCATGTGGATCCTGCACAAACTGAACGTGCTGCCAACCGCGCGCCGCCTGGGGCTCGCCGCCGCCCTGGTGCGCGAGGCCGAAGCCGCCGCCCGCGCCCAGGACGCCGTGCGCATGGCCCTGTGGTCCGACACCAGATTCACCGAATCCCACGCCTTCTACGCCTCCCTGGGCTACGAAAAAATCCCCGTGACGAGAGAGCTGGGGGATATTAGCGGGACGGTGGAGTTTCGGTTCCGGAAGTCGCTTTAACTCGGCTTCACCGCCCGGAAATGGGTTGGGTGGAAGGCGCCGCTGTCCAGGGCCTTTATCATCGCCTCGCGCATGACGATCCATTGGTCGGCTTTTTCGCGGCCGAGGATTTCCAGCAGGGGTTCGCGCAAATCGCCGCGCATACGGGCGAGTTCGTTGCGGACTTCCTCCCGATACCAAGGATTGCGGTCTGTAAGGCGCACCTGCTCGAAGCCGGCGGCCTGTAACTGCGCCGGCAGGTCGTCGACGATGCCCATGGTGAAGCTGAGGCCTGAATTCTCGACGAAATGCCTCATCTCGGGTGAATTCGGGCCTTCCGCGCTCTGCATCCAGTCGGACGCCATGAACATTCCGCCCGGCCGCAATACCCGCAGCACATCGGCGAACAGCGCCGGCTTGTCGGAGATATGGATCATCGAATCCTTGCTGAATACCGCGTCGAAACTGGCGGCGGGGAATGGGAAGGGGCCAGGCTCGACCAGTTTGAAAATCAGCCTGTCCGACAGGCCCAGCCGCGCCGCGCGTTCCCGGCAGCGCAGGACCAGCGGTTCCTCGATATCCAGTCCGGTCACCGATTTCGCCCCGTAATCGCGCGCCAGCAGCACGTCCACGCCGCCGATGCCGCAGCCGATATCCATGACCTCCAGGCCGGTCAGGTCGATGCCCTCCAGAATCTTTCCCGTCTCCGCCGGCCCCCCGGGCGACAGGAAACCCTCGCCCCACAGCATCTCCAGCTTGGCGACGAACGCGTCGGTATATTCGTTCTCGTGCATTTTTGTTGTCTCTGGTGGTTCAGCCTATAGTTTGGTCCGCCGCCCGAGATCGCGCAATACCCTTCGCGCGGCGTTGCGGCCCGGCGCGCCGCTGACGCCGCCGCCGGGATGGGCGCCGGCGCCGCATAGATAGAGCCCCTTGACCGGCGTGCGGTAGCCCGCGGCTTGCGGATGCGGGCGCAGGCTGTAGAGCTGGTCGGGGTCCAGCCGGCCGTGATAGACGTCGCCGCCGGTCAGCCCGAATATGCGTTCCAGATCGACCGGGCTCATGGCCCGCCAACCGACCAGAATTTCACGGATATCCGGAATATAGCGCGCGACCGTGTCGATAATCCGCTGCACCGCGGTTTCGCGCAGGTCGGCCCAGTCGCGCCCGCCCGCGGGCTCAAAGGGATAATGCTGGCATAGCAGGCTCAACACATGACAACCGGGTGGCGCCAGACTGTCGTCCAGCGCCGTGGGGATCACGGCGTCGATAATGGGTTCGGCCGGCAGCTCGCCGCGCCGCGCCGTCCACCAGCCTTCCTCCATGCTGTCCAGCGAGGCGATCATGCGGATGAAGCTTTGATGTTGCGGGCCGATTTCGCGGCCGGGCCGGGCGGTGAATTCCGGCACGCCCGACAGCGCCAGGTTTATGCGAAACGTGCCCGATCCCATCCGGTAAGCCGCGATGCCGGCGGCGAAATCCGGGTCCAGGTTTTCCTTGCCGACCAGCATCAGGAAGGTCCGTTTCGGGTCGGTATTGGCCAGTACCATGCGGCCATGGATCGTCTCGCCGGTTCCCAGCATCACACCCGTGGCGCGGCCGTCCTCGACAAGGATCTGCTCCACCAGCGCGTCGGTCCTGATCGTCGCGCCATGCTCGCGCGCGGCAGAGGCCAGGGCCTCGCTGATCGCCCCCATGCCGCCCCTGGCCAGCGCCCAGCCGCCTTTCACGCCGTCGATCTCGCCGATCGACAGATGCAGCAGGTTCAGGGACGAGCCGGGCTGCGAGAGGCTGACGAAATTCCCGGCGGTCGCGGAGGCGGCGTATTTGATCTTTACGATCTCGCTCTCGAACCAGCGGTCCAGCAACGCGCCGACCGGGGTGGTGAAAAGCTGCAGCATGAAATGGCGCTGTTCCGCGTCCAGGCGGCGGAAACCTCGGCCCACCCGGATCGCCTCCATCAGATCCTTGACGCCGCCGCCGGCCAGTGCCGGGGGCTCGCGCAGCATGGTCTCGCGCAATACCGATGCCGCGCTGGCGATCAGGCCGTCGAAGCGCAGCATCGCCGCCCGGTCGCCGGCGGAGAACTGCCCGACCTCGCGTGTGTTCGCCTCCTCGTCGGCGCTCAGCAGCATCGATCGCCCATCGGGCATCGGTGTGAAAGTGTTGTCCAGCGGGATGGTCTCATAGCCGTGGCGGTGCAACTCCAGCTCGCGCACCACTTCGGGCCGTAGCAGGCTGACCACATAGGACGCGGTGGAGGTGCGGTAACCGGGATGGAATTCCTCGGTGACGGCCGCGCCGCCCACGATGTCCCGGCGTTCCAGCACATTGACCGTCAGCCCGGCCCGCGCCAGATAGGCCGCCGCCGTCAACCCGTTATGCCCGCCGCCGACAATGACGGCATCGTATGTTTCGGCCATGCAACGATTCCCGTGTTTCGGTGAAGCTACCGAAACAGGCGGTCATCTGTAAAGCCGCATGGACATGGCGGAACCCGCTTCCCGGAGTTCATTTTACGCTTTGAAAGAAAGAGATTCTTCGCTACCGTCTGGGGAATAAGAAGGAAAAACGAATGAACAGGGAAATCGAATGAGCGCGGTGTCCGATCCGGCGACGGAGTCGGTTCCCGCGCTTTTGGCAGAGGATGTGCATAAGCGGTTCGGCAGTCTCGAGGTGCTGAAGGGCGTCTCGTTGACCGCGCATGAGGGCGACGTTATCGCCATGCTGGGCGCCAGCGGGTCCGGTAAGAGCACTTTTCTGCGCTGCGTCAACCTGCTTGAAATGCCCGACGAGGGCCGGGTCTATGTCGGCGGCGAGTTGATCCGCATGACGCGCAACCGCCGTGGCGAAGTGGCGCCCGAGGATGTAAAGCAGGTGGCGCGCATCCGATCGCGCCTGGCCATGGTGTTCCAGCAGTTCAATCTCTGGTCCCACATGACGGTGCTGGAAAATGTCATCGAGGCGCCGGTCATCGTGCAGGGCGTGCCGAAGGCCGAGGCCATCGACAAGGCCAAACAGATTCTCGACAAGGTCGGCATCCTGGAGAAAATCGACTATTACCCGGCGCATCTGTCGGGCGGCCAGCAGCAGCGTGTTGGCATCGCCCGCGCGCTGGCCATGGAGCCCGACGTGATGCTGTTCGACGAGCCGACCTCGTCGCTGGATCCGGAACTGGTGGGCGAGGTGCTGCGCGTCATGCGCCAGTTGGCCGAAGAAGGCCGAACGATGATCGTCGTCACCCACGAAATGGGGTTCGCGCGGGATGTTTCTTCCCACGTCGTATTTCTGCATGAAGGCAGGATCGAAGAGGAAGGCCCGCCCGCCGAATTGCTGAGGAATCCGCGGTCGGAGCGGCTGGGGCAATTCCTGGCGAGTCATTTACAATAACCGGCCTCGAATTCGGGGTCACTATCAACCGCGGGCAAAAATCCAAAGGAGATTAAAAATGCGGAGGCTTATTACAATCATGGCGGCGGTTCTGACCGTCAGCCTTATGACTGGCGCGGCGCAGGCCGGCCAGAAGGTCAAGATCGGCACGGAGGGCGCTTATCCCCCGTTCAATTCCATCGACAAGGACGGCAAGCTCGTCGGCTTCGATATCGACATCGCCAATGCGCTGTGCAACGCGGCCGGGTACGAGTGCGAATTTGTCGTGCAGGACTGGGACGGTATCATTCCCGGTCTGCTGGCCAAGAAGTACGACGCCATCATCGCGTCCATGTCGATCACCGACGAACGCAAACAGAAGGTCGACTTCACCGGCAAATATTACAACACGCCGGCCAAGTTCTTCGCCAAGAAGGGTTCCGGCCTCGAAATTACGCCTGAAGGTCTGAAAGGCAAGGTAATCGCGGTGCAGCGCGCCACGATCCACGAGAACTTCCTGAACGACAATTACGGCGGCATCGTCACCGTCAAGTCCTATGCGACCCAGGACGAAGCCTATCTCGACATCGTATCGGGCCGGGCCGATGCGGGCCTCGCCGATTCGGTTGCCGTGATGGACGGGTTCCTGAACACCGACCAGGGTAAGGGTTTCCAGTTCGTCGGCCCCGATTTCAACGATCCGAAATGGTTCGGCGATGGCGCCGGTATCGCGGTTCGCAAGGGCGAAGCCGATCTTCTGAACGGCTTGAACGCGGCGCTCGAAAAAATCCTCGCCGACGGCACCTATAAGAAGATCAACGCCAAATATTTCGACTTCGACGTATATGGCGGGTAAGCCGTTCGTGACTTGAACAATGGACGCCGCCGCCGGCTATACAGCGGCGGCGTCCTTTTTGTTGGGGAGAAGATACCTTGCTTGACCTCCAGGGTTACGGATGGATGCTTTGGGACGGAGTGCAGCTTACCCTGACGGTCGGCGTCTTCGCGCTGCTGTTTGCGGTCCTGATGGGGCTGGTCGGCGCCTGGGGCAAGCTGTCGCGCAATCCGGTCGCCCGGACGGCGGCCAATACCTATACTACCGTTATCCGTGGCGTGCCCGAACTCCTACTGCTGCTGATCGTCTATTACGGCACGCCGACGCTGATTCAGGACGCGGCCGAGAGGTTCGGTCATGACATCATCATAGACGTCAATCCCTTCGTCGCCGGGGTGATGACGCTGGGCTTCATATATGGGGCTTTCTCGACCGAGGTATTCCGCGGCGCCATCCTGGCCGTGCCCAAGGGCCAGATCGAGGCAGCCCATGCCGCCGGCATGAGCCGCGCCCAAACGGTGCGCCGTATTCTGTTGCCCCAGGTCTGGCGCTTCGCGCTGCCGGGGCTGGGCAATGTCTGGATGGTGCTGATCAAGGCGACCGCCCTGATTTCGGTAATCCAGTTGCCCGAACTGATGCGTAATTCCGATATCGCGGCGCGCGCGGTGCGGCTGCCCTTCACCTTCTATTTCGCGGCATCCCTGATCTATCTGACCATTACCATCGTCTCCATGCTCGGCCAGCAACGTATCGAGGCCTGGGCGCGGCGCGGCGTGCGGGAGATCTGATCGTGGAAATCATCTGGGAAAGCCTCCCCCGCATGCTCAACGGGGCCGTGCTGACCCTTGAAATCACCTCGCTCAGCGTCGTGATCGGGTTGATTTTCGCCGTTCCGCTGGCGCTGATGCGCGTATCGAAAAACCCGCTGCTCTGGGGGCCGGCTTACGGCTATATTCTCTATTTCCGGGGCACGCCGCTGCTGGTGCAGATATTCCTGATCTATTACGGCAGTGGCCAGTTCCGCGAGGAGATGGAGGTAATTGGTCTCTGGGTATTCTTCCGCGACGCATGGTTCTGCGCGGTCCTGACGCTCACCCTGAATACCGCGGGCTACACTGCCGAAATCCTGCGCGGCTCCATTCAGGCCGTGCCCCATGGCGAGGTCGAGGCGGCGCGCGCATGCGGCATGTCCCAGTCGCAGCTATACCGGCGCATCATCCTGCCCAAGGCCGCCCGGCTGGCGCTGCCGGCATACAGCAACGAGGTCGTATTCCTGTTCCAGGCGACTTCGCTGGTCAGCATTATCGCGCTGATGGATCTGACCGGCGTCGCCCGGGTTATCGCCGCGCGCAGCTTTGCGATCTATGAACTCTACATCACCGCCGGGATTATTTATCTGATCATCACTTACGGCATTCTCTATATCTTCAAGAAGGTAGAATTCCGCTTGAGCGGCCATCTGCGCGACAGGGCGGATGAGGGATTGTCCGCCGGCGCTGTATTGCGTTAAGTGTTCCATGCCTCGGCTCGCCATCCTGCGTTTTTCCCATGAAGGAAATTCCTTCAACCCGGTCCCGACCGGGCGCGAGGCCTTTGAGCAATCCGAATGGTTGAAGGGCGAGGCGGCGCGCGCGGCCTATCGCGGCACCCGCACCGAAATTGGCGCCGCCGTCGATTTCCTAAATGCGCGCCACGGATGGGAGGGTGAATTCCTGCGCTGCGCCGCCGCCCCGCCCGGTGGCCCCGTCCCCGACCTGTTTATCAGCGAGGTGATCGGCGAGGCCGTGGCGGACCTTTCGGGCGGCGGCTGGGACGCCATCTATGTCTCGCTGCATGGCGCGATGCTGGGGGTAATGCGCAATATTCCCGACCTCGACATGCTGCGCGCCATTCGCAGCGCCGTCGGCCCCAACTGCCCGATCGCCGCCAGTTTCGACCTGCACGCCAACATGGCCTGGGAGATCGGATCCCTCATCGATATCGCGGCCGGTTACAAGACCTACCCTCATGTCGATACCTACGAGACCGCGGAAAAGGCCTTGGGCCTTCTGGCCAGGACGGTGGCCGGGGAAATCAAGCCTTACGTTGCGATCGAACGCGGCGGCCTGGTGCTGCCCAGCCATAACATGCGCACCGATTCCGGCCCGATGGCCGAGATCGAGGCGCTGGCGCGCGAGATGGAGACCCGGCACGGCCTTTTCGATGTCAGCCCTTTTGGCGGTTTCGCTTATGGCGACACCTCCAACGCCGGGATCAGCGTCACCGTCACCGCCGAGCGGCTCAACCTGGCGGCGCAATCCGTGCCGAGAACCATGTGCATGGAGATGATTCGCCGCCGCAAGGGGTTCATACCCGCCATGCCGTCCGCCGAAGCCACGGTTCGCGGTCTGGCGCAAAATCCGCCGGCCGGCCTGACCGCCATTGTCGAACCGGCCGATAATCCCATGTCCGGCGGCATCGGCGATACCCCGGCCCTGTTCCGCGCGCTGGTGGATGCGCGCCCGGAAGTCCCCAGCCTGTTCGCCTTCTTCCGCGATCCGCCGCTGGTGGATCTCGCCCATGTCGCCGGCGAGGGCGCCGAGCTCGACGCCAGTCTGGGCGGACGGATGACCGGTATCTACGGCCCACCGGTCGAGACCCGCCTGCGCGTGCTGCGGTTGACCGACGGGAAATTCGTCAATAGCGGCCCGATGTGGCGCGGCGCGGCGGTCGATCTTGGCGGTTCGGTCCTGTTCGAACTGGTCGGCAACCCGATGATAAAGGTGATCGTGACAAGGGCCTGCATTTCACCCAACGATCACGGCTATTTCCAACTGCATGGCGTGAATCTTTCCGACGTTCGCCTGCTGGCCGCCAAGGCGAAGAACCATTTCCGCGCCGCCTTCGGCCCGGTCTGCGCCCGCATCGTCGACGTCGATACCCCCGGCCCCGCCACCGCGAACATGACCTCGCTGCCCTTCAAACATGTAACGCGCGACATGTTGCCGCCCTGGCCGGGTATGGACGGGCGCGACAGGGGCGGTTAGCTTAAACCAAGGCTTGCTGATAAAGACCCAATCGACCGGGAGACAGCCATGACCGAAAATCCTGTTCTCATCGAGCGCGAAGACGGGCTCGTTGTCCTTACCCTGAACCGGGCGGATGCCTATAACGCGATCGACGGGCCGCTGGTCGAGGCGTTGCTGGATGCGCTGATCGACTGCGACGAAGATCCCTCGGTGCGCGCGGTGATGATAACCGGCATCGGCAAGGCCTTCTGCGCCGGCGGCAATCTGAAGGCGATGAAGGCGGAAGCCGATATCGTGGGCTCCGCCGGGCCGTTCCTGAAAAAGCTGACCGTGTCGGTGCATGGCGTGGTCGCCACCATCGCCCGCATGGAGAAACCGGTGATCGCCGCCGTCAACGGCCCGGCCGGCGGTTTCGGCTTCAGCCTGGCGCTGGCTTGCGATCTTGTGCTGGCGTCGGAGAACGCGGTTTTCACCATGGCCTATACCAAGGCCGGCCTGTCGCCCGACGGCGGATCCAGCTTCTTCCTGCCGCGCATCGTCGGGCCGAAGCGCGCCTACGACATGATGGTCAACAACGAGGTGCTGTCGCCGGCCGAGGCCAAGGATCTCGGCATCGTCAACCAGATCATGCCGGGCGACAGCTTCATGGAGGAAGCGCGAGCCTATGCCGCAAGGCTGGCCGAGGGCCCGACCCTGGCCTTCGGCGCCGCCAAGCGGCTGGTCGCGTCAAGCCCCGAATCCTCGCTGGAAACCCAGATGGAACACGAACGCCGCGCCATCGCCGAATGCGGCGGCACCAACGATTTCAAGGAAGGCGTCGCCGCCTTCGTCGAAAAACGCACGCCGACTTTCGAGGGGAAGTA
>CBFDDT010000066.1:0-18760 GCA_965603635.1 uncultured bacterium
CAGGTGCCTTTCCAGTCCTTCGGGAAGAAGGCGGCGGTGTCGGGCGTGATCTCGATGACCTCGCCAGACTCGTGGGTATAGGTCGCGCGGCCCGCCAGGAAATGGCAAAACTCGTCTCGCGTGACGTGGCATTTCCAGTAGCCCGGCGTGCAGACCCACAGGCCGCATTCGTTCTCGCCGTCCGGCCCCTTGTGGATCAGCGTGCCCGAGGTCATCGACTGGCCCTCGATCATGGTCGGCACCGAGCCCCAGTCCGCCAGTTCCCCGTCGTAAGTTGCGGGGTCGGCGAGTCGGGGCGCCGAGGTCTCGGTTTTCACTACCATCGCCGGGTCAGCCTCGGGCGATCTTGTCGAGCAATTCCGCGGCCTTGGTCGGGCCGTGGCGGCTCTGCATATGGGCCGCGGTCGCGGCCAGCTTGTCCTGCATGGCCTTGTCCGTGATCATCGAGGCAAGATTGCCGGTCAGTTCCCCGTCGGTCCAGTCGGCGCGGTGCATCTTGAAACCGTGGCCGGTTTCCTGCACGCGGGTGGCGTTGTCGTGACCGTCCCAGACATAGGGCATGATGATCGCCGGTTTGCCGAAATACAGGCATTCGGTGAAGCTGTTGTTGCCGCCGTGATGGATCACCGCATCGACCTGCGGGATCACCGAGGGCTGCGGATACCAGCTTGCGATATGCGCGTTGTCGGGAACGTCCTCGTAGGCGTCCATATAGTCGCCGACATTAAACAGCGCCCGGTAGGGCAGGCCTGCGATCGTGTTCATCAGACGTTTCAGCAGGTCCGTGTCGCCCGAGCCCAGGCTGCCGAAGCTGACATAGAGCAGCGGCTTGTCGTTGTTCGCCTTGAATTGCGGAACCTCGTAGGGCTCATCCTGGCGCACGCAGCCCTCGAGATACTGGAAGCGGGCGGGGTCCAGGGGATTGCGGCGTTTGAACTTGGCCGGTTCGGGATAGAGCAGCATGTTGAGATGCGGGGACGCCTCGAAGAACTCGCCCAGCGGATAGGGCGCCTCGTTGCACTCTGCCAGGAATGCGTTGAAGCTGTCATGGGCCGGCTTGACCACCTCGTTGAAGCGGGCGGTGTATTTTTCGAAACAGGCCTTGTCGTTCTCGCCGCAGCCCGACAGGTGCGGCGGGATATCGGGGTCCGGAAACTCGTTCTCGCTGCATGAGATAATGCGCACCCAGGGTTTGCCGTACTGCTTGATGGCCGGGAACAGGATCACGTTGTCGACGCAGATGACGTCGGGCTTTACCTTGTCCAGTACGGTCGGCAGGTCCTTTTCGGCCCAGACCGAGGTGTCGACGATCGCCTCCCAGCATTCCTTCACGTAGTTGTCGATCTGGTCGTAGGGGCTCTTGTTGAAGTTGGGGATATGGCCGTTGATGAAATCCGACCAGTATTTCGCCATTGCCTCGGGTTCCATCGGCTCGGACATATTGACCATATGTTCCTCGAAGCCGTAGCCCGCGTAGATGCCGGCCATGCCGGGGTCGGTCAGAAACACCGCCTTGTGGCCCAGCTTCTCGCAGGCCTGGGCGATGCCCACCGAATTTAGCGCCGGCCCGAAAGCCGCCTCGGGGAAAAATGCGATGACCTTGCCGCTGTTCATTTCTCTGTACCCTCCACCGTTATGTTGTCGTTGGCGCCGTGAAATCCGGCGGCACGTCGCGCGAGACTTCGATATGTTGGCGCATTAACTCGGCCGCCCTTTCCCGGTCGTCCGTCTCCAGCGCATCCAGGACCGTCAGATGTTCCCGGCAGGACTGGATCATGCGCTTTCCGTCTTCCATGCTGAATTTGAACTCCATCAGGCGGCGCAACCTGGTCTGTTGCTGGATCGCCTGCAGGATAAACCGGTTGTTGGACCAGGCGCCAATTGCCTCGTGGAAATCGGCATCGGATTCCACAATATCGCGTGGCGAAACCGTATGCGTCAGCCCGTCGATCAGTTCTTCATGGCGGCGCCGCAATTCACCCAGGCGCTTGCTGTCCAGGCTGAAACCCGGATCCAGAATGGCCATTGGTTCAACGGCAAGCCGGAACCGGTAGCTTTCTTCGTAAACCAGTGGATTATCCACCGTCGGCAGGAATCGCCAGCCAAGGCCGGCCTCGCGCTCTACCAGCCCTTCGTCGGCCAGCCGTGCGAGCACCCGTTCCACCAGCGATCGGCTGGCGTCATAGTGGCGTGACAGTTCGGTTACGTTGATCTGTATGTCCAACCGGCTGGCGAATCGGTCGCGGGTCAGGGCACCGTACAGCCGCTCTTCCCCGGTAGTCGGCAATCCCCAGTTGCCGTCGTCGAGTTCCGCCGCCGGCCGGGTCAGGAAGCAACCCTGATTAGGGAAAGTGCGGACGACGCCGATCCGGTCCAGCAGGCGCAGCGCCGCGCGAACGGGCGAACGCGACAGTCCAAGTTCATTGGCCAGCCAGTGTTCCTTTAACTGGCCGCCGGCCGGGAATTCACGCTCGCGCGCAAGCTCGACAATCCTGCGCGCCAGATTGGCGTGGAACTGGTTGACGCGCAATTTCGCGGTATTTTCCCTGAGTCCGTTTTGCATTCGATGCCGACCGTGGCTTCCCTGTTATCGCTTTCGATACAGGGTGCCACATTGTGCGCAAAACGGAAACAGGACAAATAGCCGGGAAGGGCTATTGAAGCATTTCCCCACTACCGCGATCAGGATTCGGGCAGTACCAGATCGCTTGGTACCAGGCCGAGGCGAATACCGGTCACCACCGCATGGGTGCGGTTGTTGACGCCGAGTTTTTGCAAAATGCTTTTCACATGTACCTTTACGGTGCCTTCCAGCATGCCCAGCGAAGAGGCGATATCCCGGTTCTGAAGCCCTTGGGCCATAAGCAGTAGAATTTCCTGCTGACGCGGCGTCAGGTTCGGCGCCCCGGCCACGCCGGTATGTGAACTGGTGGTTTCGTTCCCGCCCGAACCGCCACCGGTCAACAGCGACATGGCGTGTGACGGGATGTAGGTCTCGCCCGCCAGTATCAGCGGCAAGGCGTGGCGGAGCACGTCGGATGTCGAGGATTTGACGATATAGCCCTTGGCGCCGGCCTTGTATGATCGGGAAATATTCCGGCTGTCTTCCGAGGCGGATACGATGGTGACAGCCGCGTCGGCAAGTTCGCTGGAAAGCTTCTCCAAGGTTTCGAAACCGCTGCCATCCTCCAGCTTCAGATCAAGCAGGACAAGTCTGATGTCGGGGTTTTGCTCGGCCGATTCCAGCGCGGCCGCCGAGGTGGCGGCCTCCAGTATCTCGGAATCCGGATAAAGTTCCTTCAGCAACATCGCCAAGCCCTGTCGAAACAGCGCATGGTCATCGACAACCAGTATCTTCATTTTCTCTCCCGCCTCAACACTTGAACTTGACGCCGGTTTAACCGCGTCTTGAATCTGGCCTTCAGTCATCTTTGGTTCCAATACTATTTTAGCGGCAGCCTACATACTTTGATATAGATCATTGTCAACGTTTGGACAGAAACGTATTGGGAAATAAAATTGTATACAATTCTGTTTTCCGTTACGATTTGGCCGTACGTTCTTCAAGCAATAAGCGTGCCAGAAAAAGGTAATACCTTAGGAATATAAGGCCACGATGTCGCCAGCCGACAGGCCTAACTTTCGGCGATTTCTGGCTGAATCACTCGAATTAACTTCTGTATCGCTTTTTGCAATCGTACGGGTTCCACGGGTTTATGCAGGATTATATAGCCGCTCGCCGACGCCTGCCTGATACGGTCGGGATCGGTATCGCCGGTAACGATAATTGCCGGGATCGGGCTGCCCAGCGATTGATGCAGGGCCGCAACGGCGTCCAGGCCGGTTTCGGTGCCGCGAAGGCGCAGGTCCGCCAGAATAAAATCCGGTATCAGGCCCGTTGCGAGGATTGCCGCCACGGCCTCCTTTCCCGACGACGCGCTGATGATTTCGCAGCCCCAGTCTTCCAGCATGGCCTCGGTGCCTTCCAGTACGATCGGGTCGTCGTCCACAAGCACCGCCAACCGGCCATGGAGATTTCCGGTTTCCGGTGGTGGCTGCCGCATTCTGGCGTCTGCATTGGCCGGCTCGTCCGTAACGGGTAGCGTTATGTCGAACACCGACCCCCGGCCCGGCCATGAGCGCACACCCAACTTGTGTTCCAGCAGGGTCGCCAGTCTTTCGATGATGGCCAATCCCAGCCCCAGCCCTCGGCCGCGGTCACGTTCTGGATTGTCGGCTTGATAGAATTCCTCGAAGATATGCTCCAGCGTTTTGTCCTCAATGCCGATTCCGCTGTCCCAGACCTCGACACGCACGGTTGACCCGGCCCTCCGGGCGCCAAGGAGGATTTTCCCCTTGTGCGTATATCGTATGGCGTTGGTCAACAGATTGCGTAATATCCGCTCCAGCAGCGCGGGGTCGCTCCTGACCCAGTAATCGGCGGGCACAACGCGAAGCTCCAGTCCCTTGGCGGCGGCCTGTGGTGCGAATTCCATGCCCAACTGGTCGAAGATTTCTAGCAACGGGATGGGGCTGTTTTCCGGCTCGATTACGCCGGCATCCAGCCGCGAGATATCGAGCAGCGAATCAAGCAGCGACCGCATTGCATTACAGGAATTCTGGATGGCCCCCAGCATTTCCCGATTCTCGGTCTTTTCCATGCGTTTAAGCAGCAGCGGCAAATAGAGCGAGATCGCGTGCAACGGCTGGCGCAGATCGTGACTGGCGGCGGCGAAGAACCGGGTGCGCGCGTTGGTGGCCTGATCCGCCTGAAGCAAGGCGTCGCGCAGGCTTTCTTCTGCCTGCTTGCGCTCGGTCGCGTCGATGACTGTGGACTGCAGCGCCGGCTTACCCTGCCAGACTACAACGCGCTCCTGACATTCCAACCAGATCGTCTTGCCGTCTCGCCGCGTCGCCCGGTATTCGTATTGTCGCGACGTACCGACGCCGTATTGCAGGGCATACTGGATATCGCGGACCGAATCGCGGTCTTCGGGGACGGTCAGGTTGACGATGCTGTCCAGGGCGCGGGCATCGTGGGCGCCCGCGTAACCATGAATTCGCGCCCAGGCGTCGTTGACGAAAAGCGGCGCTCCGTCGCGGTGGACGACAATACCCTGGATGGATCCTTCCGCAAGTTCCCGAAAACGCTGTTCGCTGATCTCCAGGGCGGCATGCTGCGCCGCCCGTTCCTCGTCGTTACGGTTCATTTGACGGGAAAGGCGATAGCCATAGGCGGCAACACCCAAAACCAGCAAGGCAATAAGCGATCCGATGAAATACTGAATGTTGCGCATCTGCGCGGCCAACAGAACCTGCTCATCGAGAGAATTGCGCTGTAACTGCTGCGCCTCCTCTTCCAGGCGGTTCACGATCAGGACTATTTCCGCATGCGTTCTGTCCATGCGGGCCATCTTTCCGCCCGCTTCGGCAAGATCGCCCGCCGCAAATAACGTCAACAGATCCTTTGTCTGGTTGCCCATTCGTGCGGCCAACTCATCGATCTTGTCGATCAGGCCGCTCCAGTCTTCGGTGTGCGCAGTAGAGGGGGATGAATTATGCCTCTCGCGCATTCCCGCGAGTTCCTCGTACAGCATGCTCAACGACTCACCCAGCCGGGCGGTTTCCCTCTGAGCGTCAAGCGATTCAAAAACGTCGTTGCCCGGCGCATTGGCCTTGGAGAGCATGGTCTCCAGTTTCGCATAATCTGTAAGATGTTCGGACCAGTACCGGTTCAACTCGTTCGATTTTTCGTATTGCCGAACCAGTTGATGATTCATCAGCATGCCGGTGGCGATCGTTACGATATTGACGACTGACAATAGGAAATAACCCGCGTACCACCGCGAACGGCTCCGGCGCGTTGCCGGCACGGTGACTACTTCAATCTTGTTAAAAGTACCCTTGTCGGCCAATATCGTCCCTTCCGCCTGACTTATTATCGGTACTCCATCAGTATCGCCTTTGGCAACATCGTTGGCAATACATACACGTAAGTTGCAAGGTAGCAATTATCGTGCCCCGTGAGGCAGTGGGCGCGTTGACAGTCTTTCCTGCTTGCCCGATAACCGCAGGGCATCGGCGGGGCGAATTGGCGGGAAGAATGGTGAATTCCGTGGAAAACAGCGAAAAGACCCTCGAAAAACACTTCCTGAATCGCAGCGCGCGAGTTGGCGTTGTCGGGCTGGGTTATGTGGGCTTGCCGCTGGCCGAGGCCTTTGCGCGCGAGGGGTTTTCCGTCACCGGGTTCGATATCGACGAGGCCAAGGCCCGCCTTCTCAACGAGGGTAAAACCTACATAAGGCATATCCCGGATGCCCGGATCGCGACTATCGTCGATTCGGGGAAATTCCGGGCCTCCACGGATTTTTCGGATGTGGCCGGCATGGACGCCATTCTGATCTGCGTGCCCACGCCGCTGACCCGTTTTCGCGAGCCCGACCTGAAATTCGTTATATCCACGGGCGAGGCGATCGCGCCCCATCTGCGGGCCGGCCAGTTGGTCGTTCTCGAATCGACCACATGGCCCGGAACGACGACGGAAGTGCTCAAGCCGATTCTGGAAGCCGGCGGGTTGCGCTCCGGCGCCGATTTTTTCCTTGCCTATTCGCCCGAGCGCGAAGACCCCGGCAATCCCGACTACGGCGCCACGACGATCCCCAAGGTGGTCGGCGGCGACGGCGAGGCGGCATTGGCTCTCGCCGTGACCCTGTATGGCCAGATAGTGGGCCAGATCGTGCCGGTTTCCTCGGCCGCCACGGCGGAGGCCGTGAAGCTGACGGAAAACATCTTCCGCGCTGTCAATATCGCGCTGGCGAACGAGTTGAAGCTGGTCTACGACCGCATGGGCATCGACGTCTGGGAAGTGATCGACGCCGCCAAAACCAAGCCCTTCGGCTACATGCCGTTCTATCCCGGTCCCGGGCTGGGTGGCCATTGCATCCCGATCGATCCCTTCTACCTGACCTGGAAGGCGCGCGAACACGGGATATCGACCCGCTTCATCGAGCTGGCCGGTGAAATCAATACCGATATGCCGCGCCATGTTGTGCGACGCCTTGGCGAGGCGCTGGACGCCCAGGCCGGCAAGGGGCTGAACGGCGCCCGTATTTTGCTGATCGGGCTGGCCTACAAGAAGAATGTCGACGACACCCGCGAAAGCCCGGCGCTGACCATTATCGAACTGATGGAGGAACGCGGCGCCGCGGTCGATTATTACGACCCCTATGTCGCTGAGATTCCCAAGACGCGCGAACATGCGCCGCTGGCCGGCAGGCAGTCGGTCGCCTGGAGCCGGGAGACCCTGGCCTCCTACGACGCCGCCTTCATCTGCACCGACCACGACGATGTGGATTACGCCGAACTGGTGGCTCACAGCCGCCTGGTGGTCGATACGCGCAATGCCACGCGCGATGTGGCGGAACACAGGGAACGAATCGTCAAGGCCTGAGCCCCCGAATTGACCTGCCGCAACGCCGTCCCGCTGCCGCGGCGCTATACAGCGGGCACCAGTTGCGCAACAATGGTTCCGCCATGAGTGATACCGCCAGTATGGTCAGTTCGTCGGCCGACGATGCCACGGTCGCCTTCAGGGTGCGCGGGCTTACCAAGGTTTACGTGACCGGCGAGGTGGAAGTGCATGCCCTGAGGGGTATTGACCTCGACCTGCACGAGGGCGAGATAGCAGCGCTGCTGGGCCCCTCGGGCAGCGGCAAATCCACCTTCCTGAACATCATCGGTGGGCTGGATTATCCCACCGCCGGTACGGTCTGGTTCCGCGACCATGAACTCACCGCCTATGGCGAGGCCCAACTTACCGCCTATCGCCGCGACCATGTCGGTTTCGTCTTCCAGTTCTACAATCTGATCCCGAGCCTCACCGCCCGGGAGAACGTCTCGCTTGTCACCGAGATCGCGCGCGATCCGATGAAGCCGGAGGACGCGCTGGCGCTGGTCGGCCTGGCCGAGCGCATGGATCATTTTCCGGCCCAGCTTTCCGGCGGCGAGCAACAGCGCGTGGCCATTGCGCGCGCCATCGCCAAGCAACCCGACGTGCTGCTCTGCGACGAGCCCACCGGCGCGCTGGACAGCAAGACCGGCGTGGTGGTGCTCGAAGCGCTTGAGTCGGTGAACAAGGAACTCGGCACCACGACGGCCCTGATCACCCATAATGCGGGCATGGCGGAGATGGCCCACCGCATCATCCGATTCGCCGACGGCGCGGTCGTTGAGAAGCGCGCAAACGAGACCCGCCGGCCAGCGGGCGAACTGGAATGGTAATATCAACGAGCATTGGTATGATGGGCGCACTGGATCGTAAACTTATCCGCGATTTGCGCCATGTCTGGCTGCAGGCGCTGGCGGTCGCGCTGGTTATCGGGTGCGGCGTCGCGATGTATGTGATGTCGCTGGGCACGCTGCGGTCCCTGGAGGAAACAAGGGCCGCCTATTATGAGCGCTATCGCTTCGCCGACATCTTCGCCGAGGTCAAGCGGGCACCGGAAAGGCTGGGCCGCGAGATCGCCTCCATCCCCGGCGTCGCAAGGGTCGAAACGCGCATTGTCGCCATGGTCACGCTTGACGTCGCCGGCATGGCCGAGCCCGCCCGTGGGCTGCTGATCTCGGTGCCCGAGCGACATCCGCCCGAACTGAACGGCCTGCATCTTCGCATGGGGCGTAGCGTCCAGCCCGGCAACCTTGGCGAGGTCGTCCTCAACGAGGCCTTTGCCGAGGCGCATGGTTTGCGCCCGGGCGATTATCTCCATGCTGTTATCAATGGCCGCAAGCGCCAGCTGGATGTGGTGGGTGTCGCCCTGTCTCCGGAATATATCTACTCGCTTGGCCCCGGCGCGATGATGCCCGACGACCGCCGTTTCGGGGTCATGTGGGTCGGTCGCGGGATGCTGGCGGCGGCCTACGATCTCGAGGATTCGTTCAATTCGGTCTCGCTCACCATGATGCGCGGCGCCTCGGAACCGGCGATCATCGCGGCGCTCGACCGCACCCTCCAACCCTATGGTGGCGTTGGCGCCTATGGCCGTAAGGATCAGGTATCCGACTGGTATATCTCGAACGAAATGATGCAGCTGGAATCCATGGCGCGGGTGGCGCCCGCCATCTTCCTGGGGGTCGCCGCCTTCCTGCTGCATATCGTCATCTCGCGGCTGATCGCCACGGAACGCGAGCAGATTGGCCTGCTGAAGGCGTTCGGTTATTCGGGCCTGGCGGTCGGTTGGCATTACACCAAGTTCGTATTGGCCATCGTCGGGATCGGCATATTTCTGGGATTTGCCGGCGGCGCCTGGCTGGGGCGCGGTCTGACCGAGATGTATACGGATTTTTTCCGCTTCCCCTTCCTGTATTACCGGGTCGATTTCAGCACGTTCCTGATCGCGGCGCTTATCAGCGTTCTGGTGGCGTTGGCCGGCACGCTGGGCGCTGTGCGTCGCGCCGTGCTACTGCCAGCGGCCGTCGCCATGCAGCCGGCGCCGCCGCCCGTCTACCGCCGGACCCTGGCCGAACGACTGGGGCTGACATTTCGTTTTGGCCCGGCGACCCGGATGGTTTTGCGGCATATCATGCGACGGCCGATGCGGTCGGGGTTGACGACCCTCGGTATCGCCATGGCCGTGGCGATCCTTATCAGTTCCATGTTCATGCTCGATTCGATCGAGATGATCATCGACGTCCAGTTCAATCGCATCAATCGCCAGGACGTAACGGTATCGCTCGTCGAGGCCAGGCCCGCCGGCGTAGTTCGGGAGTTCGAGGCCATGCCCGGCGTTTTGAGGGCCGAGCCGGTGCGCGCGGTGGCGGTGCGAATCCGCAACCGCCATCTT
Source organism: uncultured bacterium (assembly GCA_965603635.1). GTDB lineage: Bacteria > Pseudomonadota > Alphaproteobacteria > UBA8366 > JADFVY01 > JADFVY01. Next base: position 9,840 of record CBFDDT010000066.1, read on the forward strand.
TCCCGGCGAACAGCGCTGATCGGCATGATGCCCGGCAGCGACCTCGGCCGCCTGCTGGACCAGGACCTGCATGCTGTTTCGATGCCGCCGGAGGGGCTTGTGCTGTCCGCAAAGTTGGCGGAGGTTCTGGGCGTCGGGCGTGGCGACAGGCTGACCGTCGAGGCGATGGAAGGGCGACGTCCCACCGCCCAAATCCCGGTCACAGCCGTCGTGGAAGGGTATATTGGCACTTCCGCCTATATGGACATGGCGGCGCTCAACAGGTTCATGGGCGATCAGCCAATGGTTTCGCTGGCCTATCTCCAGATCGACCCCCTGCGCGAGACGGCGCTGTACCGAAAGCTGAAGGACTCACCGGCGGTGGCCGGGGTCACCGTCGAGAAGGCGGCGGTGGAGAGCTTCCGGGAAACCCTGGCGGAGAGCATGTTGCTCATGACGACCTTCAACATCCTGTTTGCCGGCATGATTGCCTTTGGCGTTGTCTACAACAGCGCGCGGATATCCCTCTCCGAACGGGGACGCGAGCTTGCCAGCCTGCGCGTGCTGGGTTTTACACGGGCCGAGGTTTCCTGGATCCTGCTGGGGGAATTCGCGTTGCTCACCGTGGCGGCGCTGATTCCGGGGTTTGTCATCGGCTATGGTCTGTCATGGGCGATGGCGGAAGGTTTCGAAACGGAGCTGTTCCGGATACCGCTGGTGATAGAGCGCGGCACTTATGGATTTTCTGCCTTGGTCGTATTGTCGGCTGCGCTTCTCACCGGGCTGATGGTGCGGCGTCGCATCGATCATCTTGATCTTGTCGCTGTTCTGAAGACCAGAGAATAGGGGGATGGCCATGCCTTGGCAACGAATCGTCTGGTACCTGCTTCTTGCGTCCGTTCTTGCGGCGGCCCTCATCTATGCCTTCCGTCCGCAGCCGGTGCCCGTTGACCTTGCCGTTATTGCGCGTGGGCAACTGACGGTCACCATTGACGGCGACGGCCAGACCCGCGTGCGTGAGGTTTATGTCGTATCCGCGCCAGTGCCCGGCCAGGTCCGGCGCATCGAACGACACGTAGGAGACAGGATAGTAGCTAACGAGACCCTTCTCGCCACGATCCAGCCTGTGGACCCTACCTTCCTGGACCGGCGCGCCCGCGCCCAGGCAGAGTCGGCGATCAAGGCGGCGGAGGCGGCCTTCGCGCTGGCCGAGGCCGAGCAGGCGCGCGCCCTTGCCGAACTGGATTTTGCACGAGCTGAATTGAGTCGCGCGGAACAACTGGCCAAACGCGGCAATGTCTCCCAGCGCGACCTGGACCGGGCCAGGTTGGAACTGCGGACCCGGCGCGCGGCGCTTTCGACGGCCAAGGCATCCATTGAGATGCGGCGATTTGAGTTGGAGACAGCACAAGCTGCGTTAATCCAGCCCGGAGCGGAAAGCGGGGAGGGGGGCGAGCAGGCTTGCTGCGTGGAGGTTTACTCGCCGGTGGATGGCAGAATATTGCGCGTGATCCATGAGAGCGAAGGTGTTGTCGCTGCCGGCGCGTGGCTGGTGGAACTCGGCGACCCCGCCGACATGGAAATCGTGGTGGACCTGCTGTCCGGCGACGCGGTCCGGGTAAGGGAAGGCGCCGAGGTGATAATCGAGGATTGGGGCGGGGTTACACTGGCCGGCCGGGTGCGGCGGGTGGAACCCTATGCCTTCACGAAAATATCGGCGCTGGGGATCGAGGAGCAGCGGGTCAATGTCATCGTCGATTTCACCGACTCGGCGGAAACATGGCAGGGGCTGGGCCATGGCTACCGCGTCGATGCCCATATCCTCGATTGGCGCGGCGAGGATGTGTTGAAGCTGCCGCTCGGCGCGCTGTTCCGCGACGGCGAGTCATGGGCCGTGTTCGTTGCCGAGGACGGCGTTGCAAAGCTGCGGCATATCGAAATCGATCACGGCAATGGCCGGGAAGCAGAGGTTCTCGAAGGACTCGAGACAGGGGCAACCGTTATTTTGCATCCTGGCGACAGAATTTCCGACGGCGTGCGAGTCCTGTCCCGCTCGGAAAACTGATTTTTCCGGTAAATCCGGATCGGTACCGGCAACATCGTATGCACCCGCATTGACAGTGGCGGGCAATATGGTCTCAATTGCGGTAGCGGTACAATCTTGCGGCCCGGGGGAGCCATTGTCCTGCTTTGTTCAAGCATTCCAAAAGGGAGCATACAAAAGATGAGAAAATTCGGCAGGTCTCTAATTTCACAGGTTTCGCGCCGCGCTTTCATGCAGGGCTCGGTCGCGGCCGTGGGCATCACCTTCGTCGGCGGCGCGAATCGCGCCTGGTCGGCCGAGGAAAAACAGCTCAACGTCTATAACTGGGACACCTATATCGGCGAAACCACGCTCGATACCTTCACCAAGAGCACCGGCATCGCCGTTCAGTACGACCTCTTTGGCGACAACGAGGAAATGTTCGCCAAGCTGAAAGAAGGCAATCCCGGCTACGATATTATCGTGCCGACCGACTATATGGTCGAGGACATGATTTCGCTGGGCATGGTGGTGCCGCTCGATCATTCGAAAATCCCGAACATCAAGCATCTCGATTCGGCTTTCACCAACCCGGCTTACGATCCGGGCATGAAGTACGGCATCCCCTACATGTGGGGCACCCTGGGCTTCGGCTACAAGGAATCGGCGGTGGATGGCGTGCCCAACAGTTGGGCCGACGTGCTGGAGCCGGAACGCGCCAAGAAATACTCCGGCCGTATCGCGCTGCTCAGCGATTCGCGCGCGGTCATCGGCTGTGCGCTGAAATATATGGGCTATCCCATGAACAGCATCAACCCGAAGGAAATCGCCAAGGCGCGTGACCTTCTGATCGCGGTCAAGCCGCATATCAAAACCTTCGCCGCCGACAACGGCCAGGATCTGCTGGTTGCCGGCGAGGTCGATATCACCATGGAGTGGAGCGGCGATATCGCGGCCGTGATGCAGGAAGAGAAGGGATACAACTACGTCGTGCCCAAGGAAGGCTCGAACGTCTGGGTCGATAGCGTTTGCATTCCCAAGGGCGCGCCGCATCCCGATAACGCCCACAAGTTCATCAACTATCTCCAGGACGTGGACGTGAATGTTGAGATCTCCAACACGATCTATTTCGCGACGTCGAACAAGGATGCCAAGGCCAAGATGCCGCCGGAATACACCGAGAATCCGGCCGTCTTCGCGCCAGCCGACGTGCTGTCGCGCTGCGAGGGTATTCTCAGCGTTGGCGATAATACCAGACTGTACGACGAAGCCTGGACCGCGATTCAGGCGTCCTGAGCAGGCAGGTCACGAAGCGATCCGGGCGGGAGGCGCATTTGCCGTTTCCCGCCCGTTTCGTGACTGCCCCGATAACATGATTGGCGGTTCCCCCAAATGCGCCGGCGATCTGGCCGGCCACGCGATCCGACAGGTAAATTCAACGGGAAACCATGGAAGACTGGCGAAAAAATAAACGGGCGTTTGCGGTCTTCATGGGGCCGGCCACCTTCTGGCTGCTGGTGTTTTTCACCATCCCGGTGACGGTGATCTGGGTGTACAGCTTTGGTGAGCGTGGCCCACTGGGGCAAACTTACCTGGCTTTCAGCTTCGAAAGCTATCTGCGGGCCGTCGAGCCGATCCATCTGAAAATTTTATGGAAATCGATCTGGATCGGCGGGCTGAGCACCTTCCTGTGCCTGGCCATCGGCTTTCCCGTCGCTCTGGGCATCGCCTTCGCGCCGGATCGCTGGAAGAACCCGCTGCTTCTGGTCGTGGTGCTGCCCTTCTTCACCAACATGCTGATCCGCACCTTCGCCTGGATTGTCGTGCTGGGCACCAGGGGCGTCGTCAATAGCGGGCTGGGCTGGATGCATGGCATGCTGGACGGGCTCTTTACCCTGACCGGGCAGCCGGATCTGATGGGCCGGTTCACGCCGCTGGAACTGTTGTTTAACAATTCCACGGTGATCGTCGGGCTGGTTTACGTGCATCTGCCCTTCCTGATCCTGCCGCTGTACGCAACGCTGGAAAAACTCGACCGCTCCTATCTTGAAGCCAGCCTCGACCTCGGCGCCGGGCAATGGCGCACCTTCTTTTCCGTGCTGGCGCCGTTGGCCATGCCGGGCATCGTTACGGGCTGCATGCTGGTTTTCATCCTGTCGATGGGTAACTTCCTGGTTCCCGACCGGCTGGGCGGCACCGACAGCCTGATGATCGGCAACCTGATCGCCCAGGCGTTCAACAAGGCGCGCGACTGGCCATTCGGCGCGGCGCTGTCCTTCGTGGTGATGTATCCGGTGTTTATCTTCTTCGCGATCAACGCCTTTATGGCGCGTCGGCGGGAACGGGTGAGGGGGGCAACATGACGGATGCGACTGTCAGCCGCCGGCGTCGTCGGCGCGACGTGAACCCGCTGGAATATCTCAAGCGGCCCTGGATGTGGCTGGCCCTGTTCTCATGCTTCGTCTTCCTTTATTTCCCGATCGTCACCCTGGTCGCCTTCAGCTTCAATTCCTACAAGCGCGCCTTCATCTGGAAGGGCTTTTCGCTGAAATGGTATGAAAAAGCCTTCCACAATCAGAGCCTGTATGAGGCTTTCATGAATTCGATGCATGTCGCGGCCGTGTCTACCGTGGTGTCCACCGCGCTGGGCGCGATGCTGGGGCTGGCGCTTTACCGCTACTGGTTCCCCTGGAAAGGGACCTATGAAGGCATCATCCATCTGCCGATCGTCATTCCGGAAATCTGCATGGCGGTGGCGATGGTGGTCTTCTTCTGGAGCGTCGGCATCGAGCTCAGTCTCTATACCGTTATCGTCAGCCATATCGCCTTCACCATACCCTTTGTCGCCGTGGTGATCCGCGCCCGCATGGCCGGCTTCGACGTGTCCCTGGAAGAGGCCAGCCGCGATCTCGGCGCCAGCGAATGGCAGACCTTCTGGCACGTCACTTTCCCGTACATGATCCCGGGGCTGGTCGCCGGCGCGCTGATGTCCTTCGTGCTGTCGCTGGATGACTTCGTCATCACCTTCTTTACCGCGGGCGTCGGTGACAATACCTTCCCGGTCAAGATCTATTCCATGCTGCGCTTCAGCGTGACGCCGGAGGTCAACGCGGCCTCCACCGTACTTATCGTAATCACATTATCGCTGACCCTGGTCGCCATGATCATGCAGTCGCGCTGGACAAAGGGCCGGAAAGAATGACCGACGCCAAACCGATTATCAGCATCCGCAACGTGACCAAGAATTTCGGCAGCGTGACCGCGGTCGACAATGTCAGCATCGACGTCATGCCCGGTGAGTTCTTTGCGCTGCTGGGCCCGTCGGGCTGCGGCAAGACCACGTTGTTGCGCATGCTGGCCGGGTTCGAAACCACCAGCGAGGGCGAAATCGAAATCGACGGCCAGCCCATGCTCGGCGTGTCGCCCAACAAGCGACCGGTCAACATGGTGTTCCAGTCCTACGCGGTGTTCCCGCATATGACCGTGTTCGACAATGTCGCCTATGGGCTGAAGGTTACCGGCGTGCCAAAGGCCGAGATCGGCGACCAGGTTGCCGAGGCCCTGTCGCTGGTCCATCTCGAAGACTACGGCAGGCGCAAGCCCGACCAGCTTTCCGGCGGCCAGCGGCAGCGCGTGGCGCTGGCCCGCGCGCTGGTCAAAAAACCGAAGGTGCTGTTGCTGGACGAACCGTTGAGCGCGCTGGACGCCAAGCTGCGCGACGCGATGCGGCTGGAACTGGTGCGCCTGCAGCATTCCGTCGGCATCACCTTCGTCATCGTCACCCACGACCAGGACGAGGCCCTGTCGATGGCCGACCGCGCCGCCGTCATGGACCAGGGACTGGTCAGGCAGATCGCCCCGCCGAGTGAGCTATATGAGCATCCCAACAGCTTTTTTGTCGCCGACTTCATCGGCAAGGTGAACATGCTGGAGGCGAAGGTGGCGGGCCAGTCTGGCGGCGATCTGCTTGTCGAGGTCAAGGGCATGGGCCGCGTCGAGGTGCCCCATGACGGGCCGGCCGCAGGCGATATCGCCATTGCCGTGCGCCCGGAAAAAACCATTCTGTCGGCGGAAAAACCGGGCGAGGATGTTATCGCGCTCAAGGGCAAGGTCAGCGACGTCGCCTATTACGGTAACGAAAGCCATATCCTGCTGGACACCGATACCGGGGTGCAGTTCACCAGTACCGTCCAGAACGATGCGCGCCGCATCGATTCATCGGTTTCCATCGGTGACGAGCTCTGGGTCTCCTGGGCGCCGGGCAACACATTGGTGCTGGACGAATAACGGGCTGCGCCAGCTTGTCACTTGTCAATGTGGCTGGCCTCCGCTTACATTTAAACAAATTCGTTCAATTGATTTGGAATTGCCCATGACCACGCCCGCCACCGAAGGATTCTCCATGCCCGCCGAATGGCAGCCGCATGAGCGCTGCTGGATGGCCTGGCCCTGCCGTCAGGAACTGTGGGGCGACCGGCTGGACGATGCGCGCGACGCCTATGCGGCGGTCGCCCAGGCCATTGCCGAGTTCGAGCCGGTGACCATGGTTGCCAGTCCCGGCGACGTGGCCGCCGCCTCCCTGAATTGCGGGCGCGGCGTCGATGTGCTGCCGATGGAGCTGGACGATTCCTGGATGCGCGATATCGGCCCCACCTTCCTGGTGGACGGCAAGGGCGGCATCGGCGGCTGCGACTGGCATTTCAATGCCTGGGGCCACAAGTATGATTTTTACAACAACGATGCCCGCCTGGCCGAGGCCCTGGTCCACCATCTGGACGTTCGCCATTTCGACGCGCCTTTCGTGCTGGAGGGCGGGGCCATTCACCATGATGGCGAGGGCACGGTGCTGACCACCGAAACCGTGCTGCTGAACCCGAACCGCAATCCGGGCATGGACAGGGCGGAAACCGAACAGGCGCTGTGCGACTGGCTGGGCGCGGAAAAGGTGATCTGGCTGCCCGCCGGATTCCATTACGACGAGACCGACGGGCATGTGGACAATGTCGCCTGCTTCGCGCGGCCCGGCGTCGTGCTGGCGGCCTCCTGCCCGGACGAGGACGATCCGAACTATGAGATATTGCGCGCCAATACGGAAATCCTGCGCGCCAGCACGGATGCCAGGGGGCGCGCGCTGGAGGTGGTGACCATCGACCAGCCGGCGCGCATGGAAGAAGGCGGTGAACGGCTCGCAAGCTCCTACATCAACTTCTATATCGCCAATGGCGGCATCGTGATGCCCAGCTTCGAGGACAAACGCGACGCCGCCGCGCGCCGCGCAATCAGCCAGGCTTTCCCGGACCATAAAGTCGTCCAGGTGCCGGCCGTCGATATTATCCGCGGCGGCGGCGGCATTCATTGCATCACCCAGCAACAGCCCAGGGTGGGGCCAACCGCGTGACGAAAGTCACCGTCGCCGCCACCCAGATGGCTTGTAGCTGGGATATCGAGGCGAATCTCGCGCGTGCCGAGGAACTGGTTCGCGAGGCGGCGGGGCAGGGCGCCAATGTGGTGTTGCTGCAGGAACTGTTCGCCACCCCCTATTTCTGCCCCGACCAGAAGCAGGAATATTTCGCCCTGGCCCAGCCCGCCGAGGGCAACGCGATTATCGCGCGCTTCGCGGCGCTGGCGGCCGAGCTTGAGGTGGTGCTGCCGGTCAGTTTCTTCGAGCGCGCCAACAATGCCTATTTCAATTCGCTGGCGATCGTGGACGCCGACGGGTCGGTGCTTGGCCTCTACCGCAAGAGCCATATTCCCCAAGCGCCGGGTTATGAGGAGAAGTTCTACTTTAACCCCGGCGACACCGGTTTCCGGGTGTGGGACACCCGCCATGGCACCATCGGCGCCGGCATTTGCTGGGATCAGTGGTTCCCGGAATGCGCCCGCGCCATGGCGCTTCAGGGCGCCGACATCCTGCTCTACCCCACCGCCATCGGGTCTGAGCCCAACCATCCGGAGGTCGACAGCCGCGACCATTGGCAACGCGCCATGCAGGGCCATGCGGCGGCTAATATGGTGGTGCTGGCGGCCGCCAACCGGATCGGCGTGGAAGAGAGCGAGTCGGCGACCATGACCTTCTACGGCTCATCCTTCATCGCCGGCCCCACCGGCGAGATGATGGCCGAGGCCAACCGCGCCGACCAGGCCGTGATCAGCGCCAGCTTCGACCTCGACGAGATCCGCGCGATGCGCGCCTCATGGGGCTTCTTCCGCGACCGCCGCCCGGAACTCTACGACACCCTGCTGACCCTCGACGGCGAGGACTTCTGAAAGATGCAGAAATAGGTATATCGCGTCTGCCCGTCGCGCGCCGGTGACGCGTTTCGGCGGCTTTCGGGGCGCTCCTTATGTAGTTCCGGGTGAGAAAGATGCAGATGCGGGTTAGTCGGGGATGCAGTTTTGCGGTAGAGAAAACGATAGAAATATACAGCCGGAACACAGATGGAATGCAGGGCGCGGGCGGCCGAAATCAGGAAAACCCCCGCGCCGCCGGCCTTAACGAAAACCGGGTCAGCTTGAGCTGACCCGTTTCGCGCGTCCCCTACAGGAAATCGTCCCAGACGCCGATGCCGCTTTCGCCAAAATACGCGATGCCGTTGCGGGCGAGGCGGGCGACGATGCGCGCGCGGGTTTCCGGGCCGGGCGTCGCGTTGTCCACGCCCTCGATTTCGCCGATACGCCAGCCGACCAGGTCGTCCGGTGAAACTTCCACGACGCAGGGCTCGCCGCCCTCCCACACATAGAAGAATTTCCGGCCCAGCACCGCATCGAGCATGTGATGCCCGGCCAGGCAGTTACGGAAGCGGCCGGCGACCTCCTTGAGTTCCCGGCGGTTCCGGACCGGGATTTGAACCTGAGAGTGCCTGATATGAGCGTGTCCTCTCAACTTATGGCATTTCGGTACAAGTGCCATGAGTCGGTA
>CBFDDT010000067.1:0-18571 GCA_965603635.1 uncultured bacterium
CCCCGAAAACCGTGAACAAAGGCGGCGACCTGGACCGCGAGGACTCTGTCTTCGGGAACTTCACGGCTGGCCTTGTATAAATGCCGGCGTATCGCGAAATGGGAAACGGCGCCATGCAATGTCCAACCGATTTCGTGCAGAACGGCCGGATCATCGGGCAGCGTCACGTCCTGTTCGAAGGCCGTCTCGCGGGTTATCGTTTCCATTAGGTCCTTGATGATCGTGGCAATATAGTCGGGCGCCATTTCGCTTTCGGCAAGTGAGGAATAGAGGAACAGCCTCAGCCATTTGCGCGTAAGAATGGCCCTGAAATAGTCGCGGTAGAAGTGATTGAGTCGCTCTTCCATGCTCATGGACCGGTCGGTTAACTGGGCCAGCCAGACGGCCTTGAAGGGGCCGATAATCGTCTCTTTGTAGACCTCCCTGACCAGTGCCGCCTTGTTGGGGAAAAATCGGTACAACAGTCGCTGGGAAACGCCGCAGGCTGCCGCCAGCGAGCGGGTCTGGCCGGTCAGTCCGTATTCCGAGAAGAATTCCGCTGCATGCTGAAGAATCTGCGCCCGGCGTTCATCATAGGGCAGGCGGCCCCCGCCGCCATTACCGTTCCTGGGCTTTTCGTTCCGCAGTTGCGCGGATCTTGCCTCCATAGCCTCAGTTCCCCCGCTAATTCCTGCGATTCAATCTAGGGCCGCAACCGTAACTCGTCAATTGACGACAAAATACCCTTGCTCTGTCCTCAGAAGCGAATAGCATAGCAACTGCGGGCACAATCCGCGACCCAAAGGAATAGAAAAGCGGAGCAGTAAACCATGATCTTCGAAAAAAGAACCTATCGTATGCATCCTGGAAAAGTCGGCGAGTTCCTAAAGATATACGAGGAAAACGGTGTCGGGATCATTACCCGGTACGCCAGGCTGGTCGGCTGCTGGCAAAGCGAATCCGGCACCCTGAACGAAGTGGTGTTCATCTGGGCCTACGACGATTACGGCCACCGCCAGACGCAACGCGCCAAGTTGGCACAGGACACTGAATGGCAAGCCTTTGTGCCTACGATCGTTCCTTACCTCGCACATCAGGAAAGCAGCTTTCTCACCCCCGCTGCCTTCTCGCCGCTGAAATAGATCCATTTTCGCGGTAGCGTTACGACGCGAGGGAGTGAGCTACTTCCTATTCATTGTAAAGAATCGGCGGCAATTTACGTTACAGTTTGCGCCGTCTGGCGGGGATTGAGCAACCGGCGCCAGTTCGGGCATTCATCGCCCAGCCGGCCTCTTCCGTCGTCGCCATTACCAACTCATGGCATTTGTACCGAAATGCCATGAGTCGGTTCAGCACGCCCAATTGGCACTGAGGTCATTTGTACCGAAAAGCCATGAGTCAGGGGCCGTCACTAATCACAGAGTCTGAGTATCGTAAGTTCAGTTCCCGGGCCCGCAACCATCTTGATTTGCTGCTCACCGTCGGAGCGATGTTACCCTGATTTTGGTGGGTTGAGTCCGCGTGTACATCAGGAATACCTGAACCGTCGCATGTTCTGCGCGCCATTGGCCTTTCGGCAGAGCAAGTGGAGGCATCCATTAGGTTCAGCATCGGGCGCTACACAACAGAACAAGACGTTGAGAAAGCGATCGACCTCATCACCTCTGCGCTACGGCGGTTAGACAATTAAGTAATTTATAGCGGCGAAACAGGGCCACCGCTGTCCCCTACTCATGTCATTTGCACTGATATGCCATGAGTTGGGAAATGAGGGCGGTCCAGTTGGTTTTTCGCGCTGGTTAGCGGGGGCGTCCGCGCGGGAGCTGGCTTGGGAATGCCCCTCCCCTCGCCGTATGTTCGCGCAGGCTGGGCCGGGGTGACCAGCATCCCGCCCAGTGACCAACCGGAATCGATAAAGTCTGCTATCATCGCTCAGGGTTGGCACCAGGCGGGCTGGAACTCGAGGCGGCAGTGGCGTTATTGGAAAGCAGCGCGGATTACCGCGTACTGCGCCGGCTCGTATCCCGCGAACCAACAGGCACCCAGCCATCGGATGAAAACATCAAGGCCGGTGTGTTCCTGGATGTCGAAACCACCGGGCTGGATCCCGAGCGAGACAAAATCATCGAATTGGGCATGGTGCGGTTCTCGTTCTCGCCCGAGGGCCCGGGAATCGGAATTGATAGACGTCACGCCGGCGCTGGCCCTCGAGCATCAGCCGGATCGCGAGATCGATCCAGTTATCAACTAACAAAGGAGGAAGAACCTATGCCCCTTCAGTCTGAACACGCTCTATACAACATATCGGACGCTGCACGTGTTCTCGGAATCTCGGAACGGTCCCTGGGCGAGATGGTCGTCAATGGCGAGGTCGAGGTCAAGCGGGTCGGCCCCCGCGCTGGGACAAAATATAACATGATCCCTGTCGGCGAGATTCCGAGGATACGCTCTCAGATCCGCGATCAGCAGCAGGCAGCCAAAACCCGCCGAGTGGCGGAGGATATCGCGAAAGACAGGGAAGAGGCCCGAATGCGGCATTCTCAGCTGCAGCGCGACGCCGACGCTCTGGCCGAGCGATACGGTTTCGAAGACTAGTTGACTCGAAGACCCTCAGCGTAGACAGCTGCGACGCATGTGCACCAAGCCAACGGTTTGATGCGCTAGAGGAACAAGCGCACTCCAAGATCTGTGGTCAAAAGCACGATAGAGAAGCGGGTATGTTACGAATCTACTGGAATGGTGCTGTCTCGATAGAGCAGCCTTCTGGCAACAGATCTTTGCGGCTGCGCGCTATCCCATTAAGGAGAGCAATACCCTCGCGGAGTGCTGGAACCCCAACTCGGCACTTCAAGTCCGCCTCTATGAGTTCAATGGGCAACGGCGCCATCCCATAGAGCTTCGCCTCTGGTCGGTAATAAACGAGGCGGAGCCGCAACTGTTCCAAGATATTGCTAAGCCGCACTGCAAAGGCAAGATCGTCTGAAGTCTCGAGCGCGGCCCGGACATCCTCGCCAGCCATAGGCAGTTGATAGGCCTCGATCACCACTGGTTTCTTCTTGAACTTCGGCATGATAGTATCCTATTTCGTTTTGCAGTTTACACGTAACCTATTGATTTCCCTTACGCACCATTGACGTCTTTAGTTGCCATCTTTTACAAAACACCGTTGATTTCATTACATTATTGGAGGATTGCTAATCTGTGTACGTGAAAGCGTACCGAGGGTTCGATTCCCTCTCCCTCCGCCAATTCTTTATCATTTTGCCCACGGTCGGGATTTTGCTGATCGGGCAGGGAGCGCGCGGATGGTCAGGGTCAAGATCTGTTGCATATCGTCGCTTGCCGAGGCCGACATGGCCGTGCGTCACGGTGCGTCGGCGCTGGGGCTTGTCGGGCATATGCCCAGCGGGCCGGGCGTCATCGGGGACGAGCTGATTGCCGAGATTGCGGCCGCCGCGCCCCCGGCGGTGGCGACCTTCCTGCTTACCAGCGAGACCGAACCGGACGCCATTGTTGATCATGTGCGGCTTTGCGGTACCAGCACGGTGCAGCTTGTCGATGCGGTCGACCGCCGAGCCTATGGCGCGCTGCGCCGGGCGCTGCCCCATGTGAAAATCGTCCAGGTCATTCACGTCACCGGGCCGGAATCGGTGGAAGAGGCCCGGGAATGCGCCGTCCATGCCGATGCCCTGCTGCTGGATTCCGGGCGGCCCGCCGCGGCCGTGAAGGAGTTGGGTGGCACCGGACGGGTGCATGACTGGTCGCTGAGCCGGCGCATCGTGGCCGAGGTTGCTTGTCCGGTATTCCTGGCCGGCGGCCTGCGCCCCGACAACGCGGCCGAGGCCAGCCAGGCGGTCCAACCCTTCGGGCTGGATCTCTGCACCGGCGTGCGCACCGACGGGCAACTGGACGCGGCCAAGCTGCAGGCCTTCTTCGGGGCGTTGGCGGTGCATTAGCGGGTAATTGGCCCGGCATCGCACCCGTGGGCGAGCGGCCTTACCCGCTGGCTGGGTCAGCGGATAATGCAAGACTGGCACTACCTCAACGGCGGGATTTTAGGGATACCCTGAACCATCCCCCGAGATAAGGAACCGCGACAATGAAAATGACCACCGAAGAGGCCTTCATCAAAGTCCTGCAGATGCATGGTATCGAGCATGCCTTTGGAATTATCGGCTCGGCGATGATGCCGATATCCGACCTGTTCCCGGCCGCCGGCATCAAGTTCTGGGACTGCGCCCACGAATGCAACGCCGGCATGTCCGCCGACGGTTATACCCGAGCGACCGGCAAGATGGGCATGGCCATTGCCCAGAACGGTCCCGGCATCACCAACTTCGTCACGCCGATCAAGACCGCATACTGGAACCATACGCCGATGCTGCTGGTCACGCCGCAGGCGGCCAACAAGACCATTGGCCAGGGCGGTTTCCAGGAAATCGAGCAGATGGCCCTCTTCCAGGACATGGTCTGCTATCAGGAAGAAGTGCGCGACCCGACCCGCATCGCCGAAGTGCTGAACCGGGTGATCGAGAAGGCCTGGCGCGGTTCCGGGCCGGCGCAGATCAACGTGCCGCGCGATTTCTGGACCCAGGTGGTTGATATCGAGCTGCCGCAGGTCGTCCGCCTCGAGCGTTCCGCCGGCGGCGCCAAGGCGATCGCCGAGGCGGCCAAGCTGCTCTCCGGGGCCAAATTCCCGGTGATTCTGAATGGCGCCGGGGTCATTCTGTCCGGCGCCATCCCCGCCTCCGCCGCCCTGGCGGAACGCCTGGAAGCGCCGGTGTGCTGTGGTTATCAGCATAATGACGCTTTCCCGGGCTCGCATCCGCTCGCCGTCGGGCCGCTCGGTTATAACGGCTCCAAGGCGGCGATGGAACTTATCGCCAAGGCCGACGTTGTGCTGGCTCTGGGCACGCGCCTCAATCCGTTCTCCACCCTGCCGGGCTATGGCATCGACTACTGGCCGAAGGACGCCAAGGTCATCCAGGTCGACATCAACGCCGACCGCATCGGTCTCACCAAGAAGGTGAGCGTCGCCATCCAGGGCGACGCCAAACTGGTGGCCCAGCAGATCCTTGGCCAACTCTCCACCGAAGCCGGCGAGGACGGCCGTCAGGCCCGCCGCGACCTGGTGTCAGAAACCAAGTCGCGTTGGCTGCAGGCGCTTTCCTCCATGGACCATGAGGACGACGATCCGGGCACTACCTGGAACGAACGCTCGCGCAAACGCGAACCCGAGCGCATGTCGCCGCGCATGGCCTGGCGCGCAATTCAGGCGGCGATGCCGAGGGACGCCATTATCTCGTCGGACATCGGCAACAACTGCGCCATCGGCAACGCCTATCCGACCTTCGAGCAAGGCCGAAAGTACCTGGCCCCCGGCCTGTTCGGCCCCTGCGGCTATGGCTTCCCCTCGATCCTCGGCGCCAAGATCGGTTGCCCGGACTCGCCCGTAATCGGGTTCGCCGGCGATGGCGCCTTCGGTATCTCGATGAACGAGATGACGGCCTGCGGGCGCGACGACTGGCCGCCGATCACCATGGTGATCTTCCGCAATTACCAGTGGGGCGCCGAGAAGCGCAACACCACGCTGTGGTACAACGACAACTTTGTCGGCACGGAGCTCAATCTGGACGTCGAATACGCCAGGATCGCCGAAGCCTGCGGCCTCAAGGGCGTACAGGTCACCACGATGCAGGCCCTGACCGATGCGCTGGCGGAAGCGGTAAGGGGCCAGATGGAAGATGGCGTCACCACCTTCCTCGAAGTCGTTCTCAACCAGGAACTGGGCGAACCGTTCCGCCGCGACGCCATGAAAACGCCGGTCTCCGTCGCCGGCATCGACGCGGCCGACATGAGGCGACAGCAAACCGACTGACAAGCGGCGATACAGGGGCGGCGGTGGGAAATGACATTCGCCGCCGCCCCCGTTTCCCCTACTTCGTCTTGATGCGCCCCTCGATTTTCGGGGTGACCGGGGCGTTGGCGGCGATGTAGTCCATCACCATCGTGGCCATCAGCGTTGCGCCCGAGGCGTCGATCAATACCTTGCCGTTTTTCAGCGCGGCGTAACCGTCGCCGCCGCCGGCCATATAGTCGTTAGTGGCGACCTTGTAGGTCTTCGCCTTGTCCAGCGCCTTGCCGCCGATCTTCACCTCGACGACGCGGCTACCGGCCGCCGCCGCCGGGTCGTAGGTGAAGCTGAGGCCCGAGACTTGCGGGAAGCGCCCGGCCTTCTCCTCGACCTGGGAAACGCCGTTCTCCAGCGCCGCCAGCACATCGGCGCCCGACATTTCCAGCAGCACCGTGACATTGCCGAACGGCAGTTCGGTCAGCACGTCCTTGCGCGTCAGCACCGTGCCGGCGTCGTAGGTACGGTCGCCGCGAATGCCGCCGCCGTTGCCGATGGCGATGTCGGCTCCGACACCAGCGCGCATGGCGTCGGCGATCAGGTTGCCCATGTTGGTCTCATTCGTGCGCACCGACGCGCGCTGCGAATCCAGCACCACCTTGGTTTCGCCCACGGGCACGTTCAGGTCTTCATCCAGCTTGGCGTTATGCCCGTCGACGATTGCCTTGACCTCCGGGTCGCCCGCGACGCCGGCGGTCGAGGTCAGGCGCCAGGCCGGCACCACCTGCAGCTTCTTCTTGCCGCGGCTTTCGACCCATTCGACCGACAAATCCAGCGCGCCCAGATAGTGGGCGTCGGAACCGGCCTTGAGAATGGAAACCTTGCCTTCCTGCCAGGCGATCGGCTCGTGATCGTGGCCGCCCAGGATGGCGTTGATGCCCTTGACGCCGCGGGCCAGCGTCAGATCGTCGGCCATCGACAGATGGGTCAGCGCGACGATGACATCGGCGCCCATTTCCTGAAGCTGCGCGACGGACGCCGCCGCCGTCTCCGTGACGGACGCGAACGCGATATCCGCGCCCGGCGACGACAGCGTCGCGGTTTGCGGGTCCAGCACCCCGAAGAAGCCGACGGTGAAGTCGCCCACCTTCACGGTGTGCAGCGCGGCCATGCCGACCGCCGGCTTACCGTCCTTGCCCAGCACGTTGGCGCCCAGCCAGGGGAATTTAGACTCGCCGATACGCTTGGCAGCGATCCCGGGCCCGAAATCGAATTCATGGTTGCCGGGAATGGCAACGTCCGCGCCGATGGCGTTCATCAGCTCGATCATCTGCGTGCCCTTGGTCAGGCCCGACATGACCGACGGCGAAATCAGGTCGCCGCCGAATGTGGTGATGCTGTGTTGGGCGGCGGCGCGTTCGGCCTTCAGCAGCGTCATAAGTTCCGCGAACCCGCCCTGGCCACGTTTGGCCGAAATTTCATAGAGGTCGTTGGTGTGAAGGAACGTAATCTTCGTCGGCTCGGCCGATGCCGCGAGGGGCAGGGCAAGGACGAAGCTGGCGGCGATGATCCACGCCGCGGATTGTTTGAGGAAGTGAAGCATGACGACTCTCCTGTCTGTCGTATTTTTTATGGCTGGCGTCATGGTATTCGCCGGCTTCAGGGCAGTTGACTCAACCCCGTGCCGAAGCATACGATAAAAAACTCAGGGAGTGAAAAAAATTTCAAGGCGGGCCACGGCACCGTGAAAAAAAGTACGAAAGCTACCGACGACAACGACCTCGATCTGGCCACGCGCGCGGCCTGGCTGTCTTTTATCGGCGGCTATACGCAGAGCGAGATCGCCAGGCGGTTGAGCGTTTCGCCGGCCAAGGCGCATCGGCTGATCGCGCTGGCGCAGGATCGCGGGCTCGTTAAAGTTTTCATCGAGGGCGCGCCGGCCGAATGTATCGCGCATGAAGAAGTGCTGGTCCGTCATTTCGGGCTGCGCAACTGCATCGTGGCCCCGGCGCTGGATGGCGAAAATGCCACCGAGGGCGAGTTTGCGTCGGTGGGCGCGGCGGCGGCGCGGTTTCTGCATCGGGTGCTGTTCGGCATGGAGTCGGGCGCCCTGGTCGGTGTCGGCAAGGGGCGGTCGCTTGCGGCGGCGATCGACCGCATGCCGTCGCTGAAGCGTCCCGATCTTCGTTTCGTTTCCGTATCGGGCAGCCTGACCCGCAAACTTTCCGCCAACCCCTTCGACGTGGTCCACCGGCTGGTGGAGCGGAGCGGGGGAGAGGGCTATTTCCTGCCGGTGCCTTATCTGGCGGCCGACGATACGGAAAAGGAAGTGTTGCTGGCTCAGAAGAGCGTGCAGGACATGCTTGGCCTGGCACGCGAGGCGGAGGTGGTGACCGTCGGCATCGGCTCGCTGGAGGAAGAGGACGCGCATATCCGTCAGGTCGGCATGATCGACGCGGCGGAATGGGAGGAATTGAAATCCCTCGATGCCGTCGGCGATATCATGGGCAGCTTCGTCGATATTGACGGGCGCCCGGTTGATAGCCGCGTTAACGCCCATTCGCTGGGTCTTGGTCTGGAGGAATTGCGCGGCCGGCGGGTTATCGCCGTTGTCGGCGGCGCCGCCAAGGGCCGGGCTGTGCTCGCCGCCCTGCGGACCGGGGTCGTTACCGACCTGATCCTGTCGGAACCGGCGGCGCGCTGGATCGTCGGCGATATCGGCGATGCGGCCAATCTGCGGGAGTTCGGTACGTGAGCACGGTAAGCGAACTGCACCCGGACAAGGCCGAGCCGGGCCGCAATCCTGGCATGGCGCTCGATCTCGACTGGGTCGAGGATGTGCGCATCAACCGCAGCGCGGTGGAACGCAGGGCCACCTCGCTGCCCGGCCGAAGGACCGTCAAGAAGGACTGGCAGGCGGCATGGCTGTTGAAGGCCGTTACCTGCATCGATTTGACGACACTGGCGGGCGACGACACGCCGGGCCGGGTGCGCCGGCTCTGCGCCAAGGCGCGCCGTCCGGTGCGCGGCGAAATCCTCGAGGCGCTGGGGGTGGGCGACCTGCCGATCCATACCGGCGCGGTCTGTGTCTATCACGAAATGATCGAGACCGCCGTCGAGGCGCTGGCCGGCAGCGGCATCCCGGTGGCCGCCGTCTCAACCGGTTTTCCCGCCGGGCAGACGCCGTTCGAGTTGAAGCTTCGGGAGATCGAGCTTTCGGTGGCGGCTGGCGCGGCGGAGATCGATATCGTGATTACCCGCCGTCACGCGCTGACCGGCGACTGGAAGTCGCTGTACGAAGAGATCCGCGCCTTCCGCGCGGCCTGCGGCCCGGCCCATATGAAAACCATCCTGGCGACCGGCGAACTGGGCACGCTGCGCAATGTCGGCAAGGCTTCGCTGGTCTGCATGATGGCCGGAGCCGATTTCATCAAGACCTCGACCGGCAAGGAGCCGGTCAACGCGACCTTGCCGGTCACTCTGGTGATGGCCCGCATGATCCGCGCCTATCGGGAACGCACAGGCCATGCCATCGGCTTCAAGCCGGCGGGCGGGATTTCCAAGGCCAAGGATGCGCTGGTCTGGCAGGCGTTGATGAAAGAGGAACTGGGCCGGGCGTGGCTGGAGCCGACCCTGTTTCGCTTCGGCGCGTCCAGTCTGCTCGGCGATATCGAGCGCCAGCTATCGCACTGCGCCACCGGCCGTTATGCGGCCTCCCACCACCAGCCGATGGGTTAATACCAATGCTCGCTGATATTGACCCATTTGACCGGTTTCCCTTGTCCGCTCGTCAGGCGCGGTTCGCACCGTGGTGTTTACCCACCACAAGCGGACCGCAACGCAGCGAGCGGTCAAGGGAAGCCGGTCTCCGCGCGCCATCAAATGGGTCAATATCAGCGAGCATTGGTATTTAGCATGAGCGTCGCCGCGATCTTCGAGAGCATGGAATACGGTCCCGCACCGGAAAGCGACGAGCAGGCCCGCGCTTGGCTGGACGCGCATGGCCGCGCCTTCGGGCTGTTCATCGGTGGCGAGTGGGTCGCGGCGGCGTCGGGCGAAAGCTTCGAGACCGCCAACCCGGCAACCGGCGACGTGCTGGCCCGCATCGCGCAAGCCGGTTCGGATGATGTTGCCGCCGCCGTTGCCGCCGCGCGCAAGGCGCAGCCGGGCTGGCACAAGCTCGGCGGACATGGCCGCGCGCGGCATCTTTATGCGCTGGCGCGGCTGGTGCAGAAACATTCGCGTTTGTTCGCCGTTCTGGAATCCATGGATAACGGCAAGCCGGTCCGCGAGAGCCGCGATATCGACGTGCCGCTGGTGGCGCGGCATTTCTATCATCATGCCGGCTGGGCGCAGTTGATGGAGACCGAACTGGCCGGTTACGGGCCGGTCGGGGTCGCGGGGCAGATCATTCCGTGGAATTTCCCGCTGCTAATGCTGGCCTGGAAGGTCGCGCCGGCGCTGGCCATGGGGAACGCGGTGGTTCTCAAACCGGCCGAGTTCACCAGCCTGACCGCGCTGCTGTTCGCCGAACTCTGCCGCGAGGCGGGCCTGCCCAGGGGCGTGGTTAATATCGTGACCGGCGACGGGCGCAGCGGCGAACTGATCGCCCGCCATGACGGCATCGACAAGATCGCCTTCACCGGATCGACCGAGGTTGGCCGGCTGGTGCGCGAGGCGACGGCGGGCGCGAGCAAGACATTGACGCTGGAGCTGGGCGGCAAGTCGCCCTTCATCGTGTTTGAGGACGCCGACCTGGACAGCGCCGTCGAGGGGCTGGTGGACGCCATCTGGTTCAATCAGGGCGAGGTCTGCTGCGCCGGTTCGCGCCTGCTGGTGCAGGAAGGCGTGGCCGAGGCGTTTCTCGCCAAGGTCCGGGCACGCATGGAAACTCTGCGCGTCGGCGACTCGCTGGACAAGACCATCGATATCGGCGCCCTGGTCGCGCCGGTGCAGAAGGCGCGCATCGAGGCGCTGGTCGCGCGCGGGGTAGAGGAGGGCGCCAGCTTGTGGCGGCCCGACGTGGCGATGCCCGATACGGGTTGTTTCGTGGCGCCGACCCTGTTGACCGAAGTCGAGCCCGCCTCGACCGTGGCGCAGGAGGAAATCTTCGGCCCGGTGCTGGTGTCGATAACCTTCCGCACCCCGGCCGACGCGGTGGCGCTGGCCAACAATACGCGCTTCGGCCTGGCGGCGAGTGTCTGGTCGGAGAACATCAATCTGGCGCTCGACGTGGCGGCGAAGATGCGCTGCGGCGTGGTCTGGGTGAATGCGACCAACCAGTTCGACGCGGCGGCGGGCTTCGGCGGTTGCCGCGAGTCCGGCTACGGGCGCGAGGGCGGGCGCGAGGGGCTGTTCGAATATGTGAAGCCCGATTATGTGAAAGGCTTCAAGCCCTATGCGCCGCCGAAAGCGCCGAAACAGACCGGCGAACTCGCGGCCGCCGCCATCGACCGGACGCCCAAGATGTATGTCGGCGGCAAGCAGGCGCGCCCCGACGGCGGCAACAGTCTGCCGGTGCTGGATTCGAAGGGCCGCCTGATCGCCCATGTCGGCGACGGTAACCGCAAGGATATCCGCAACGCGGTGGAGGCCGCCCGCGCGGCATCGTCCTGGGGCGGCGCCAGCGGCCATCTGCGGGCGCAGATCCTCTATTACATCGCCGAGAACCTGTCGGCGCGTAGCGGGGAATTCGCGGCGCGCATCAATGCCATGACCGGCAAGAACGGCAAGGAAGAGGTCGAGGCTTCGATCCGGCGGCTGTTCACCTGGGCGGCCTGGGCCGACAAATATGACGGCGCGGTGCATGGCGTGCCGATCCGCGGTGTCGCCATGGCGATGCGCGAGCCCGTCGGAATCGTCGGAATCTCCTGCCCCGACCGCTTGCCGCTGCTGGGCTTTATCTCGCTGGTCGGGCCGGCCATCGCCATGGGCAACCGCGTGGTGGCGATCCCGTCCGGGGCCCATCCGCTGGCCGCGACCGATTTCTACCAGGTGCTCGATACCTCGGACCTGCCGGGCGGCGTGGTCAATATCGTCACCGGCGACCGCGAGGCCCTGGCCCGCGTGCTGGCCGATCATGACGAGGTGGATGCCATCTGGCATTTCGGCACGGGGACAAGTTGCGCGGACATCGAACGCGCATCCGCCGGCAATTTGAAACGGGTCTGGACCGATCACGGGAAAGACCGCGACTGGAACGACCAAGGGCAAGGCGAGGGCGACGAGTTCCTGCGCCATGCCACGCATGTGAAGAACGTCTGGATTCCCTACGGGGAATAATAATCAACCCCAAACACAAAGAGAAAATGGAGGCGTCATGTTTCGCAAAACCCTGACTACCATCGCCGGAGCCCTGTTATTGACGGCCACGGCCGCAAGCGCCGACGAGATCAATCCCGCCGTCGTGTTCGACATGGGCGGCAAGTTCGACAAGTCCTTTAACCAGGGCGTTAATGACGGCGTCGTGAAGTTCAGCACGGAAACCGGGATCAAGTATCGTGAGTTCGAGGTCACCAACGAGACTCAGCGCGAGCAGGCGATCCGCAAGATGGCGCAGCGCGGCGCGGACCCGATCCTCGGCGTCGGCTTCGCCCAATCCCCGGCGATCGAGAAGGTCGCCAAGGAGTTCCCCAATCTGCGCTTCGCCATCATTGACGGTTTCGTCGAGGCGCCCAACGTGCAGGCCATTCTGTTCAACGAGCATGAGGGCTCGTTCCTGGTCGGCATGCTGGCCGCGATGGCGACCAAGACCGACAAGGTAGGCTTCGTCGGCGGCATGGATATTCCGCTGATCCGCCGATTTGCCTGCGGTTACGAGCAGGGCGTCAAGCATGTCAACGCCAAGGCCGAGGTGATCCAGAACATGACCGGATCGACCCCGTCGGCCTGGAACGATCCGGGCCGTGGCGCCGAGTTGACCCGCAGCCAGTTCGACCGTGGCGTCGATGTCGTCTACGCGGCGGCCGGCGGCACCGGCGTTGGCGTTTACCAAGCCGCGAAGGATGCGGGCAAGCTGGCCATCGGCGTCGATTCAAACCAGAACTACATGCATCCGGGCACCATGCTGACCTCGATGCTCAAGCGCGTCGACGTGGCCGCCTACACCACCTTCATGGAAGCCAAGAACGGCACCTGGAAGGGCGGTATCAAGGTTCTGGGCCTGGCCGACGATGGCGTGGGCTGGTCACTGGACGAGCATAACGCGGCGCTGATCACCGACGACATGAAGAAGGCCGCCGATGCGGCGCGCGCCGACATCATCGCCGGCAAAATCAAGGTCCACGATTATATGGCCGACAGTACCTGCACTTACTAAGCGGATCACGACCGCATGACGAAGAGTGAGACGGTAAACGGGGGCGGGGCGGCGGTGGCCGCGCCGTCCCCACCGCCAGCTATCGAATTCAGGGACATCAGCAAGGCGTTTGGCGAGGTTCAGGCCAACCGCGCGGTAAATCTTGCTATCCCCAAGGGTGAAATTCACGGCATCGTTGGCGAAAACGGCGCCGGGAAATCGACCCTGCTGAGCATACTGTATGGATTTTACGAAGCGGATTCCGGCGAGATCCTGGTCAACGGAAAACCGGTCCGTATCCGGTCGTCCCGCGACGCCATCGACCACGGCATCGGCATGGTCCATCAGCATTTCATGCTGGTCGAAAATTTCACCGTGCTTGAGAATGTCGTGCTCGGTGCGGAGGAAGGAGCGCTGATTGAATCCTCGCTCGAAAAGGCGCGCGCCGATCTGGCCCGCCTGGCGGAGGAATACGACCTGACGGTCGACCAGGACGCGGTGGCGAGCGACCTGCCGGTCGGCCAGTTGCAGCGCGTGGAAATCCTGAAGGCGCTGTTTCGTGGCGCCGAGGTGTTGGTTTTGGACGAGCCCACGGGTGTGCTGACCCCGCGGGAGGCGAAACAGCTTTTCCGCATTCTCGTCGCGCTGAAAGAGCGCGGCACGACCGTCATCCTGATCACCCACAAGCTGCGCGAGATCATGGCGGTGACCGATTCCGTATCGGTGATGCGCGCCGGCGAGATCGTGGCGGTACGCCGCACCAGGGACACCAGCGAGGAAGAACTCGCCGAGCTGATGGTCGGCCGCAAGGTCCGCACGGGCGAGCGCGGCGAGGCGAGGGAGCCGGGCAAGGTGGCGCTGAAGGTGGAGGGCCTGACAGTCCGCGACGCGCGGGATGTGGCGCGCGTCGATAATGTGAGTTTCGAGGTCCGGGCCGGCGAGATCGTCTGCATCGCCGGCGTGTCCGGCAACGGGCAGGGCGAACTGCTGCAGGCGCTGGCCGGGATCATGCCCATGGATAGCGGCGGATTCCAGGCCATGGGTCGCGCCTTTTCGCCGGGCCATCCGGCGAATCCGAAGGTCATGCGGCAGCTTGGCATCGCCCATGTTCCCGAGGACCGGATCAAGATGGGCCTGATCAAGGACTTTCTGGCCTCCGAGTCCGCGATCCTGGGTTATCAGCACGACCCGTCCTTCGTGGACCGCTTGTTTTACCGCATGGATCGACTTTCCGGGCATTGCTGCGAGCTGATGGAGAATTTTGACGTGCGGCCGCGCGACCCCAATCTTCGCTCGGCCAATCTTTCCGGTGGCAACCAGCAGAAGCTGATCCTGGCGCGCGAACTGGAACGCCATCCCGATATCCTGCTGGTCGGTCAGCCGACGCGCGGCGTCGATATCGGCGCCATCGAATTTATCCATAAGGAACTGCGCGAATACCGCGACGCCGGATGCGCGATATTGCTGGTTTCGGTGGAACTGGACGAGGTCATGTCGCTGGCCGACCGGGTCCTGGTGATGTTCGAGGGGCGCATCGTCGGCGAGGTCGATGGCCGCACGGCCGACGAGCGTACGCTCGGCCTGATGATGGCCAACGCCCATCAGGGCGCCGGCGACCGGGTCGTGGAAGAGGCGCAATTATGAGTTCCCCCGCGCCCTATGTGCCACTGCCCCGCTGGGTCGATGTCGGCGTCCTGCCGGCGATTAATCTGTGCATGGCGTTGATCGCCTCGGGGCTGATCGTCCTGCTGGTCGGCGAGAATCCGTTTGAGGCCGTGCGATGGCTGCTGATCGGCGCCTTCGGGTACGAGGAAGCGCTGGGCTATACCCTCTATTACACGACCAACTTTATCTTCACCGGGCTCGCGGTGGCTGTCGCCTTCCATGCCGGCCTGTTCAATATCGGCGGCGAGGGGCAAGCCTATATCGGCGGGCTGGGGGTGGGGCTGGCCTTCCTGGCCTTCGATTCGATCCTGCCTGGGTGGCTGTTGATTCCCATCGGCATCGTTGCGGCGGGGCTGTTCGGGGCGGGCTGGGCCTTCATCCCGGCCTGGCTGCAGGCCTATCGCGGCAGCCATATCGTTATCACCACGATCATGTTCAATTTCATCGCCTCGGCGCTGATGGTCTATATGCTGGTCAATATCCTGATCATGCCGGGCCAGATGTCGCCCGAGACACGCCCCTTTGCCGAGGCCGCCCTGTTGCCGCAAATGCATGAGGTGCTGGGCTGGTTCGGGATCGAGGTGGCGCGCTCGCCGCTGAACCTGTCTCTGATACTGGCGCTGGCGGCATCGATCGGGGTCTGGGCCTTCCTGTGGCGCACGCCCTGGGGCTATGAGATACGCGCCGCCGGGCATAATCCGAACGCGGCGGTCTATGCCGGCATTCGCACCCGCCGCCTGATCGTCACCACCATGTGCATTTCCGGCATGCTGGCAGGCCTCGTCGCGGTCAACGAGGTCATGGGGGTGCAGCACAGGCTGATTCTGAACTTTACCGCCGGTAATGGATTCGCCGGGATCGCGGTGGCGCTGATGGGGCGCAATCACCCGGTGGGCATTATCCTGGCGAGCTTCCTGTTCGGGGTGCTGTACCAGGGCGGCGCGGAGCTGGCCTTCGAGTTACCCCGCATCAGCCGCGAGATGACGACGGCGATCCAGGGGCTGATCATCCTGTTTTCCGGCGCCCTGGCCTACATGATGCGCGGCGTGCTGGAGCGCGCCTGGCGGTGGCTGGCCCTGCGGTTCGGCGCCGCCGTTGCGGCTTCGGCGGAGGGTGACGGCCATGGGTGACATCTTCCTAGACGTCCTGGCGGTCGGGGACGCGACGTTGCGCGTGGCCACGCCGCTGATCTTCTGCGCCATGGCGGGGCTGTTCTCGGAACGCTCTGGCGTTATCGACATTTCGTTGGAGGGCAAATTGCTGGCCTCGGCCTTCGCCGCCGGCTGTATCGCGGCGATCACCGGGTCGGCCTGGCTGGCGCTGATGGCGGGTATCGCGGTATCTGTGTCGTTGGCCGCTATTCATGCCTTCGCCTGCGTGACCCATCGCGGCAATCAGGTGGTCAGCGCGGTGGCGATCAATTTCTTGGTATCCGGCCTTACCGTGGTGCTGGGCAACGCCTGGTTCGGGCAGGGCGGGCAGACCCCCAGCCTGGACGCCAGCGCCCGCTTCATGCCGATTACCCTGCCGCTGGCCGATACTCTCAGGGGCGTGCCGGTGCTGGGGCCGATTTACGCGGAACTGATCAGTGGCCATAATTTGCTGGTCTATGTGGCACTGGCCGCCGTGCCGCTGACCTGGTGGGCGGTTTACCGCACGCGGTTCGGCCTGCGACTGCGCGCGGTCGGCGAAAATCCCCATGCGGTGGATACCGCCGGCATTTCCGTCACCTTGCTGCGCTACAGGGCGATCCTGATCGGCGGCTTCCTGGTCGGGATTGGCGGCACTTATCTGGCGATCGCGCAGAACGCCGCCTTCGGGCGCGAGATGTCGGCGGGGCAGGGCTATATCGCGCTGGCGGCGATGATCTTCGGCAAGTGGCGGCCCTGGCAGGCGATGGGCGCCTGCCTGATGTTCGGCTTCCTGGATGCGGTCACGATCCGCCTTCAGGGCGTCGATCTCCCCGGTGTCGGCGAGATCCCGGTACAGTTCATCCAGGCCTTACCCTATGTGCTGACGGTGGTTCTGCTGGCCGGCTTCATCGGCACGGCGATGGCGCCCAGGGCGATCGGCGTACCATATACCAAGGATCGTTGATAATGACTCATTTGACCGGGTTCCCTTGTCCGCTCGCCAGAAGCGATCCGCGCGGTGGTGTTGCTCACCACAAGCGGGGCGCGACGTCGCGAGCGGACAAGGGAACCCGGCCTCCGGTGGCGCGTGGCGGCCCGCCGGGTGCGTTGCGGCCCTTGCCCGATGCGGCGGCATCGCGCTGCGGACCGCGCCTGCCCAGCGGGCCGCCACACGCCATCAAATGGGTCATTATCAACGATCCTTGGTATTATGTGAAGGAGCGGTGAGATGGATAAGGCGATGTTCAATCTGGCGCGCGGGGCCATGGCAAAGGCCCATGCGCCTTATTCCCGCTTCCGTGTCGGCGCGGTGGTGAAGGGCGCGAACGGGCGACTTTATGCGGGCTGTAACGTTGAGAACGCGGCCTATCCGGAAGGCTGGTGCGCCGAGACTTCGGCCATCGCCGCGATGGTCATGGACGGGGAATCGAAAATCGTTGAGGTGCTGGTCATGGGGGGCGGCGAGGGGCTGGTTACGCCCTGCGGCGGCTGCCGTCAGCGGATCCGCGAATTCGCCGCCGTCGATGCGCCGATCCATATCTGTTCGCCTGACGAATTGCGCCGCACGGTGACGCTGGGCGAGTTGTTGCCGCTTTCCTTCGGGCCGGAGAATCTTGCATGACTATTGACCAGGATATCGCGCGTAACGTGGCGCTGCTGGGCAAACGTTCGGGCGGGCTGAAACCCCGCGTCGGCATCGTGCTGGGTTCGGGCCTCGGGCCCCTGGCCGACGATGTGACCGATGCGACGGTCGTTCCCTATGGCGACCTGGATGGCTTCCCGGCGCCGGGCGTCGGCGGGCATGTGGGGCGGCTGTTGCTGGGTAAGGTTTCGGACACGCCGGTGGCGATGCTGCATGGGCGCGCGCATTATTATGAAACCGGCCGGGCGGACACCATGAAGGCGCCGGTGCGCACCCTGGCCGCAATGGGGTGCGAGGCGCTGATCCTGACCAACGCGGCGGGCAGCCTGCGCGAGGAAGTCGGTCCCGGCTCGGTGATGGCGATCAGCGACCATATCGCACTGACCGGCGTATCCCCCCTGTTCGGCGAGGCCGGGGACGGCAAGTTCGTCAATATGGTGGATGCCTACGACCCTGCCTTGCGGGCGCGCCTGCACGCGACCGCCGCGTCGATCGGGCTGACACTGCATGAAGGCGTCTATGCCTGGTTCTGCGGCCCGCATTTCGAAACCCCGGCGGAAATCCACGCGGCGCGCGTTTTGGGCGCGGATGCGGTGGGCATGTCGACGGCCCCCGAATGCATCCTGGCGCGCCATGCGGGGATGAAGGTCGCCGCCATGTCGATCGTCACCAATCTGGCCGCCGGCATGGATGATGTCGGACTGAGCCACGACCAGACCCTGTCGGTGGCCGCGGTCGCCGCTGGCGACGTGCGCAAGCTGCTGCTGGCCTTCCTGGCGGACTGGCCAGCATGATACCAAAGCTCGCTGATAATGGCCCATTTGACCGGGTTCCCTTGACCGCTCGTCAGGCGCGGTTTGCGCCGTGGTGCGCGCACCACAAGCGGACCGCAACGCAGCGAGCGGTCAAGGGAACCCTGCCTCCGGTGGCGGGGGGGGGGCCCCCCGGGGGGGTGGGGGCCCGGGCCCCAAAAACAAAACACCCCCCCGGGGGGCCCCCCCCCC
>CBFDDT010000068.1:0-18563 GCA_965603635.1 uncultured bacterium
GGCGCCCATCAGCATCGCGTATTCGCCGCTGACCTGGTAGGCGAAGGTGGGCACGCCGAAGGCGTCCTTCACCCGGCGCACGATATCGAGGTACGGCATGCCGGGCTTGACCATCACCATGTCGGCGCCCTCGGCGATGTCCTTGGCGACCTCGCGCAGGGCCTCGTCGCTGTTGGCCGGGTCCATCTGGTAGGTGCGCTTGTCGCCCTTCAACGCCCCGCCCGAGCCCACGGCGTCGCGGAACGGCCCATAGAAGGCCGACGCGTATTTCGCCGCATAGGCCATGATGCGGGTGTTGTGGAAGCCGCCCTTGTCCAGCGCCGCGCGTATCGCGCCGATGCGGCCGTCCATCATGTCCGACGGCGCTATGGTGTCGCAGCCGGCCTCGGCCTGGGCCAGAGACTGCCTGCACAGCACCTCGACCGTCTCGTCATTGACGATCTCGCCATCCACGATCAGCCCGTCATGGCCGTGGCTGGTATAGGGGTCCAGCGCCACGTCGCCGACCAGCGCCATCTCGGGCAATGCCGCGCGCACGGCGCGCAGCGCCCGGTTCATCAGGTTTTCGGGATTCCAGGATTCTTCCGCCTGGTCGGTCTTGCGCGCCGGGTCCACCACGGGAAAGATCGCCAGCGCCGGAATGCCAAGGCCGAAGGCTTCGGTCGCCGCCTCGACCAGCAGATCCACCGACAGTCGCTCGACGCCCGGCATCGAGGCCACGGCCTCGCGCTGCCCCTGGCCCTCAAGCGCGAAGACCGGCCAGATGAAGTCGTCAACGCTCAACTTGTTCTCGGCCACCATCCGACGCACGGGATCATTCGCCCGATTGCGCCGCATGCGGCTGGTTGGAAAGGCGCCGAGGGTGGGGTCGAAGGGGCCTGCGGTCATGGGGCTACGTCCTGTCGGGTTCGGGGCGCCCGGATTTTAGGGGAGGGGAGACGGGGTGGCAATGCCGACGTTACTGTCACCTACAGCGCATTGACAGGGGGCGGGCAAGGGATAATATCGGCCCCATTCTCTGCCCGGCCGCCCCAGCTTAACGGACCCAGACCATGGATTTCACCCTTTCCGAGGAACAGCGCGCCATTCAGGAGATGGCGCGGGGTTTTGCGGCGGCCGAGATGGCGCCGCATGCGGCCGAGTGGGACGAGAAGTGCATTTTTCCGGTCGAGACCATGCGCAAGGCGGCCGAACTGGGGTTGGCCGGGATCGTCGTGGGCGAGGAACATGGCGGGTCGGCGCTGGGACGGGTTGAGTCGGCGATCATCTTCGAGGAGCTTTCGGCCGGCTGCACCTCCACCGCCGCCTTCCTGTCGATCCATAATATGGTCGCCTGGATGATCGACCGCTTCGGCAACGGCGAGCAGCGGGCGCGCTATCTGCCGCGCATGGTGACCATGGAGATCATCGCGAGTTATTGCCTGACCGAGCCGGGCTCGGGCTCGGACGCGGCGGCGTTGAAGACCAGGGCCGTCCGCGATGGCGAGGATTATGTGATGAACGGCGGCAAGGCCTTCATCTCGGGCAGCGGGACCAGCGATCTCTATGCCGTGATGTCGCGCACCGGGGCCGAGGGACCGGACGGGATTTCCTGCATCCTCGTCGACAAGGGCGCGCCGGGGCTTTCGTTTGGCAAGCAGGAACGCAAGATGGGCTGGAACAGCCAGCCGACGGCCGCCGTGATCCTCGAGGATTGCCGCAGCCCGGCCGCCAATCTGCTGGGCGGCGAGGGCGAGGGCTTCCGCATCGCCATGCAGGGGCTGGACGGCGGGCGCATCAATATCGCCGCCTGTTCGGTGGGCACGGCGCGCGCGGCGCTGGATGCGGCGCGGGAATACCTGAAGGAACGCAAGCAGTTTGGCCAGCCGCTGGCCGATTTCCAGGCGCTGCAGTTCCGACTGGCCGACATGGCGACGGAGCTGGACGCGGCGCGGCTGATGATGTTCCGCGCGGCCGCCGCGGTGGATGCGGGCGAGGCCGACGCCACCATGTATTGCGCCATGGCCAAGCGCTTCGCCACCGATGTGGGCTTCAAGGTCTGCAACGAGGCGCTGCAGCTTCATGGCGGCTATGGCTATCTGAAGGATTTCCCGCTGGAGCGCCATGTGCGCGACGTGCGGGTGCATCAGATTCTGGAAGGAACCAACGAGATCATGCGCATGATCATCGCGCGCCGGCTGCTGCGCCAATGACCGGCGCGGGCGACATATTGTTCGAGGCGCAGGGCGCGCTGGGCCTGATCACGCTGAACCGGCCGAAGGCGATGAACGCGCTGACGCTCGATATGATCCATGCGATGACCGAACGGCTGGGCGAATGGGCCGGGGACCCGGATATCGCCGCCGTGCTGATCCACGGCGCGGGCGACAAGGCCTTTTGCGCCGGGGGCGACGTGCTGGCGCTGATCCGGCCCGACAACGCGGCCTTCATTGAGGGCTTCTTCCGTGACGAATACCGCCTCAACCGCATGATTTTCCGCTATCCCAAGCCCTATATCGCGCTGATCGACGGCATCGCCATGGGCGGCGGGGTCGGGGTTTCGGTGCATGGCCGTTACCGCATCGCCACCGAGCGCACCCTCTTCGCCATGCCGGAAACCGGAATCGGCATGTTCCCGGATGTCGGCGGGACCTATTTCCTGCCGCGCCTGGCCGGTGAGATGGGGCTGTATCTGGGGCTGACCGGTGCGCGCTTGCGCGCGGCCGACTGCCTGCATGCCGGGCTGGCCGAGGCGTTTGTGCCGATGGACCGTCATGGCGATCTGCTGGCGGGCCTGGCCGACGGGCGCTGGCCCGAGACGCTGTTGTCGGACTTGGGCGACGGCGCGGGCGAAGCGCCGGTCGCAGGGAACCGCGAAAGCATCGACCGCTGCTTTTCCGCCGGTTCGGTTGATGAGATCATGGATCGGCTCAGCGCCGAGGGCGGCGAATGGGCGGAAAAGACGCTGGCCGCAATGGGCCGCATGTCGCCGACCGCGCTGAAAATAGCCTTCCGGCAGATCCGCGAGGGCCGCGACCTGGACTTCGAGGACTGCATGATGCTGGAATTCCGGCTCAGCCAGCGCGTCATCCCGGGCCATGATTTCCGCGAGGGCGTGCGGGCGCTGCTGGTGGACAAGGATATGAGCCCGCATTGGGCGCCGCCGACGCTGGCGGAGGTCACGGACGACGCAATCGAGGGCGTATTCGCGCCGCTGCCGGGGGGCGACCTTACCTTCCCGGACTGAAATCTGAATACAGGGAGACGACCATGGCGATTATCGGATTTATCGGGCTCGGCAATATGGGCGGGCCGATGGCGGAAAACCTTCTCAAGGCCGGGCATGAGTTGCGGGTCTTCGATCTCGCCCAGGACTCCATTAACAAGGCGGTGGCGGCCGGGGCCAGCGCCGCGGACAGCATCCCCGTGGCGGTGAAGGGGGCGGAGGTCGTCATCACCATGCTGCCCGCCGGCCCGCATGTGCGCGCGGTCCTGACCGACGGGGGCGCGCTGGCCAGCGCGGCCAAGGGCACGCTTTTCGTCGAATGTTCGACCATCGACGTCGATACCGCGCGCGCCATGCATGAGGCGGCGGCCGAAGCGGGCATGGAGATGGTCGATGCGCCGGTCTCGGGTGGCACGACGGGCGCGGCGGCCGCGACGCTGACCTTCATGGTGGGCGGATCGGTAGCCGCCTGTGAGCGCGCTAGGCCGATCTGCGAGAAGATGGGCAAGGCGGTGGTCCATGCCGGTGGCGCGGGTAACGGCCAGGCCGCCAAAATCTGCAACAACATGATTCTGGGCGTTACCATGATCGGCGTCTGCGAGGCGCTGGTGCTGGCCGAGAAACTGGGACTCGACCATCAGAAGCTGTACGACATCAGTTCTCAATCGTCAGGGGCCTGCTGGTCGCTAAATACCTACTGCCCGGTACCGGGGCCGGTGCCGACCTCGCCGGCAAACAATGACTACAAGCCGGGATTCGCCGCCGCAATGATGGAAAAAGACCTGAAACTGGCGCAGGCCGCGGCACAGAGCACCGGCGCGGCAACTCCGATGGGGGCCGCAGCGCTGGCTTTGTACGGGCTTTTTCTTAATGCCGGCCAAGGGGAAAAGGACTTTTCCGGGATTATTAAAATGATTCGCGGCAATTAATCAGATCAATTAAATGAATTTTAAGGAGTATCGGCCAGATTAGGCGAAGCGAAAATGGTTCGGGGCACTTTGTTTCAGGTTCGGATCATTTGAAATCTTGGACAAACAGAAAGAATGTGGGCCAGCGGTGATTGAACAATATCTGGAATCCATCCACCTGATCGAACGTCTTCATCGGCAGTTTCTTGAAGTGGTCAAGGGGGAACTTGAACGGCAGGACATCCAGGACGTGAATAACGTCCAGGCGGTGATCCTGTATAATATTGGCAAGGATGAGTTGACTGTCGGCGAGCTGACGAACCGGGGCTACTATCTCGGCTCGAACGTTTCCTACAACGTCCGCAAGATGGTCGAGAACGACTACCTTATTCAGGAACGGTCGACCCATGACCGGCGCTCGGTGCGTGTGCGCCTGTCGGAAAAGGGCATCACCCTGCATGAGCTGCTGGACAATATGTTCGCGGCCCAGGCCGAGAAGCTTGGCACCGACATCACCACGCCCCAGGATCTGGACAACGCCAACGCGCTGTTGCGCAGGCTCGAACGCTTCTGGATCGCCGCCATGAATTTCCCGGTTCGCGCCAGTTTCTAAGCCGGCCGTTAACGGAATACAAAAAGGCCGTTCCCGGGAGGGAGCGGCCTTTTGTTATGCGGTCAGCCTGCGAACCAGGTCGCCAGCAACGGCAGTAGCAGGGAGGTTGCAATGCCGTTCAGCCCCATGGCGAGGCCGGCGAAGGCCCCGGCGAGAGGATGCACCAGGATGGCGCGCGCCGTGCCGATGCCGTGGGATGCGACGCCTATAGCCAGGCCACGGGCGCGCCAGTCCTTTATATTAAGCAGGTTCAGCGTGTAGGTCGCCAGCATGGCGCCGGTCATCCCGGTAAGGATCACCAGCACGGCGGTAAGCGAGGGAAGGCCGCCGATCTTCTCGGCGATGCCCATGGCGATCGGGGTGGTCACGGATTTGGGCGCCAGCGACAGCAGGGTCGCGCGCGAGGCGCCCAGCACCCAGCCGATCCCCACCGCACTGACCGCGGCGGTCAGCGAACCCGCCACCACCGACACCAATATCGCCAGCAGGGACTTGCGCAGTTGCTGGAGCTGCTGGAACAGGGGAATGGCGAGCGCGACCGTGGCGGGGCCCAGCAGAAAATGCACGAACTGGGCGCCCTCGAAATAGGTCAGGTAATCGATGTCCGACAGCTTCAGCAAGGCGACCAGCGCGACCACGGCAATCAATACCGGGTTCACAAGCGGGTTGTACCCGGATTTGCGGTACAGCCAGTAACCGGCCTGATAGGCGACAAGCGTTACCGTCAGACCCAGTAGCGGCGAGGCCGAGAGATAGACCCAGATTTCATGCAGGTCGCGGGTCATATGCCGCGCCCTACATCGTCGTCATCGCCGTCTTCGCCACTGTCGCCGCCATTCTCTGCATTGCCGGACAGCCGAACCAGCCAGGACATGACAAGCGCGGTCAACGCGATGGTCAGCAGCGTGCTGGCAACCAGCGCCACCGTGATCGGCAGCCATTCCTCGGCAATCAGCGGCAAATAGAGCATGACGCCGACACCGGCGGGCACGAAGAGCAGGGACAGATGGGAGAGCAGGCCCGTCGCGGTCTGTTCCAGGTCTGCGGGAACTTCCGGCTGGTCGCCGCCGTGCAGGATACGGCGTCGGAT
Organism: uncultured bacterium; assembly: GCA_965603635.1. Lineage (GTDB taxonomy): Bacteria > Pseudomonadota > Alphaproteobacteria > UBA8366 > JADFVY01 > JADFVY01. The sequence goes on from CBFDDT010000068.1 coordinate 5,817, forward strand.
CAGCAAACCGATGAACAGCAGCGCCATGCCCACGACCGGCCCCGGCAGGGGCAGGCCGGTGGCCATGGTTATGACTTCGCCGACAAGCTGGCAGACCAGCAGCAGGGTGATGGCGCCCAGCATGGCGCGGCTCGTTACCCCGTAAAGGCCTGTAGACCCGTCTGGGCGCGGCCCAGGATCAGGGCGTGGACGTCGTGGGTGCCTTCGTAGGTGTTGACGGCTTCCAGGTTCATCACGTGGCGGATGACGTGATATTCGTCGGAAACGCCGTTGCCGCCATGCATGTCGCGCGAGACCCGGGCGATATCCAGCGACTTGCCGCAATTGTTGCGCTTCATCAGCGAAATCATTTCCGGGGTCGCGCGCCCCTCATCCATCAGCCGGCCCAGCCGCAGGGCCGACTGCATGCCGAGCGTTATCTCGGTCTGCATGTCGGCCAGCTTCTTCTGAATCAGCTGGGTGGCGGCCAGCGGCCGGCCGAACTGCTTGCGCTCCAGCGTATAGTCGCGCGCCGCATGCCAGCAGAATTCCGCCGCGCCCATGGCACCCCAGGCGATGCCGAAGCGGGCCTTGTTCAGGCAACCGAACGGACCCTTCAGCCCCTCGACATTGGGCAGCAGGTTTTCTTCGGGAACGAAAACGTCTTCCATCACGATTTCGCCGGTGATCGAGGCGCGCAGCGAGAATTTTCCCTCGATCTTGGGCGTCGATAGCCCCTCCATGCCGCGTTCCAGGATGAAACCGCGGATCACGTCGTCCTCGGTCTTGGCCCAGACGATGAAGATATCGGCGGCCGGCGAGTTGGTAATCCACATCTTGGCGCCCTTGAGGGTATAGCCGCCGTCGGCCTTGACCGCGCGGGTCCGCATTCCGCCGGGGTCGGAGCCATGATCGGGCTCGGTCAACCCGAAGGCGCCAACGAGCTCGGCGGTGGCCAGGCGGGGCAGGTATTTCTGGCGCTGTTCCTCGGTGCCATAGGCATGGATCGGGTGCATCACCAGGCTGGACTGGACGCTCATCATCGAGCGGTAGCTGGAATCGACCCGCTCCACCTCGCGCGCGACCAGGCCGTAACAGACATGGTTCAGGCCGGCGCAGCCGTATTTTTCCTCCAACGTGCTGCCAAGCAGGCCCAGCGCGCCCATTTCGGTGAATACGTCGCGGTCGAAGGTCTCGTGGCGGTTGGCCAGGAGGATGCGCGGCATCAGCTTGTCCTGGGCATAGTCGCGCGCGGTGTCACGCACCATGCGCTCTTCCTCGCTTAGCTGGTCCTCCAGCAGCAGCGGGTCCTCCCAGACGAAACGGGGACGGGACGAGGGAGTGGCTGTGGCGGAAGGCTGGGGTGCGGTCATGTCTGGACTCCCGGATAATGTGGTTTCTGACGCATTCTAGGGCAATATCCGATCAAACAGAACCGGTCCGGTTCGGTTTGATCGGATGAAATTGCCCGCTTTATCAAGGGGCGAGCAGCTTTATTCGTACAAATGGAATCGCCCGAAGCGATTCCGTTTGTACGGATGCTGCTCTAGTACGATGTATATCCGAATTTATGCCGCAGTGCAGCAAAGATTTTTCAGGCCACGAAAAAGGCCGGTCCAATCGAACCGGCCTTGCCGTAGAAAGGGCTCTGATTCCCTGAACGCTATTTTTTCGCCCGCTTGGGCGCGACGCGCGTCTTGCGGCCGAGACCGATCTTTTTGGCGAAATCCGAGCGCTCCTGCGCATAGGCCGGCGCCACCATCGGATAATCCGGCGGCAGGCCCCAGCGCGCGCGGTATTCCTCGGGCGTCAGATTGTAGGTCGAGCGAAGATGGCGTTTCAGCATCTTCAGCTTCTTGCCGTCTTCCAGGCAGATAATATGGTCGCGTGTCACCGATTTGCGCACCGGCACCGCCGGTATGGGCTTGGCTGCCTGGCCGCCGTTTTCCAGGCTCTTGAGCGAACCGAATACGGTGCTGATAACGCCTGAAACTTCGCCCGTGGGCAAAGAGTTGTTGCCGACATAGGCAGAGACGACATCCGCCGTCATTTTAAGAATCTCGCCCTTCAGGCCGCTTTCCTTTGAGGTGTCTGTCATTTCCCTATGTCCTTATCCAAGGTTGTCTATCTGAATATTGCGGCGTTTAAGTAGAAGAGTCAAATGATTCTGTATTCAGCGTTAACTATATTTATTAACACTATCAGTTATTTATCGGGATATAGCTGTGTTTATTAACCATAGCAACGCGACATCTTGACAATGACTCTGCGACTCCCGCTAAATACGGTAACGTTCCTTGCACCACATTTTTTCGCCCGAAACACCTCATTCCGCCCGCCATGGCTTCGACAAGGCGGGGCATGACCCTAAATCGCGGGGCAGGGGTGACCCCGTCACTCACTCTTCAGCCGCCGCCGGCGTCGCTAAAGGAACTGCCGTCTGTGTCCGTTTTCGACCTGTAACCCGACATGAGTCTTTATCAGCGAGCCTTGGTATAAATTCAAATCGATGCATTATCGGGGCAGAGGCGGGTTGGCATGCTCTCTCGACATATGGTATCTCTTGCCGTTCGGATTACAGGGGCTTGTGCCGTTACCGGAATACGGGTGCGGCGATATCGGGGGCGTAAGAAGTTTCAATGGCGCAGGACGCGATCGCGATCGCCTCGGACCATGCCGGTTTTGAGGTGAAGCAAGAGGTGGGCAAGCTGCTGGCCGAGCTTGGCCATGCTGTTGTCGATCTTGGCCCGAACGATCTGGAATCGGTGGACTATCCCGATTTCGCCGACGCCATGGCCGCGGCATTGGCGGATGGCCGGGCGTCGCGCGGCATCCTGGTTTGCGGCACCGGCATCGGCATCTCGATCGCCGCCAACCGCCATCGCCATATCCGCGCGGCGCGTTGTTGCGACGCGACGGATGCGCGCCTGGCGCGCCAGCATAACGACGCCAACGTGCTGGTGCTGGGGTCGCGCACCAGCGGGTCGGAGCCCGCGCGCGATTGCGTGCAGGCTTTTCTGAATACAGAATTCGAAGGCGGCCGCCATCAGGGGCGCGTCGATAAAATGTCGTGACGGCGGGCGCCGACGCGAGCGTAACCACACTTTCAAGGGCAGCAGGATCAACATGAGCGATAATGCATCTTATTCGGACAGGGCTTATCTGGACCGCTTTTTCGGCGAGGAACTGGCGGACCGCGACCCCGACCTCTTCGCCTCGATCAAGGACGAGCTGCATCGCCAGCAGAACCAGATCGAACTGATCGCATCGGAAAACATCGTCAGCCGCGCGGTCATGCAGGCGTCGGGTTCGGTGATGACCAACAAATATGCCGAGGGCTATCCCGGCCGGCGTTATTACGGCGGCTGCGAGCATGTCGACGTGGCCGAGGCCCTGGCGATCGAGCGGGCGAAGAAACTGTTCGACTGCAAGTTCGTCAATGTGCAGCCTCACTCCGGCGCCCAGGCGAATGGCGCTGTGATGATGGCGCTGGTCAAGCCGGGCGACACCATCATGGGGCTGTCGCTGGCCGCCGGTGGGCATCTGACCCATGGCGCGCCGCCGTCGCTGTCTGGCAAATGGTTCAACGCGGTGCAGTATGGCGTGCGCGAGGATACCGCCCAGATCGATTACGACGAGGTCGAGCGACTGGCCAACGAGAGCAAGCCGAAGATGATCATCGCCGGCGGTTCGGCCTATCCCCGAATTCTTGATTTCGCGCGGTTCCGCAAAATCGCCGATTCCGTCGGCGCGTTGTTCATGGTCGACATGGCGCATTTCGCGGGGCTGGTGGCGGCCGGTATCCATCCCAGCCCGCTGCCCCACGCCGACATCGTCACCACGACGACCCACAAGACGCTGCGCGGACCGCGTGGCGGCATGATCCTCTCGAACAACGAGGACATCGGCAAGAAGATCAATTCCGCCGTCTTCCCCGGCCTGCAGGGCGGGCCGCTGATGCATATTATCGCGGCCAAGGCGGTGGCCTTCGGCGAGGCGCTGACGCCTGAGTTCAAGGCCTATAGCCAGGCGGTGGCCGACAACGCCAAGACGCTGGCGGCTACCCTGGTCGAGGGCGGGCTGGCCATCGTGTCGGGCGGCACGGATACCCATCTGATGCTGGTTGATCTGCGGCCCAAGGGGCTGACCGGCAATATCTCGGAAGAAAGCATGGAGCGCGCCTCCATCACCTGTAACAAGAACGGCGTGCCCTTCGATCCGGAAAAGCCGATGGTGACGTCGGGCGTGCGCCTTGGTACTCCGGCCGCGACCACCCGGGGCTTCGGCGCGGCGGAATTCCGCCAGGTCGGCGAATTGATCGTCGAAGTGCTGGACGGCCTGGCCGCCAACCGTGAGGACAACAGCGCGGTCGAGATGTCGGTCCGTGCGCGGGTCGAGGCGCTTTGCGGCAAGTTCCCGATCTATTCGGGCATGAACTGACAATAAAAGGGGGATGTGAGGATGCGCTGTCCGTTTTGCGGTCACGACGATACCCAGGTAAAGGACTCGCGTCCGACCGAGGATAATGCGGCGATCAGGCGGCGGCGTTTCTGCACCGGCTGCGGGGCGCGCTTCACGACCTTCGAGCGGGTTCAACTGCGTGAGCTCACGGTCATGAAAAAGGGCGGCAAGCGCGAGGTATTCGATCGCGACAAGCTGGCCCGCTCGTTCATGATCGCCCTGCGCAAGCGCCCGGTGGACCCGGACCGCGTGGACCGGGTGATCAACAGCATCGTGCGCCGGCTGGAAAGCGCCGGCGAAAGCGAAATTCAGGGCGAGATGATAGGCGAACTGGTCATGGAGGCTCTTGCGGCGCTGGATCAGGTCGCCTATGTGCGGTTCGCCTCGGTCTACCGGAATTTCCGCGAGGCCAAGGATTTCGAAGCCTTCATAACCGACGAAATAAGTGTCGATAACCAACAAGACTGACGCCTTCCACATGCGCGCGGCGCTGTCCCTTGCGGGCCGCGGGCTGGGCCGTGTCTGGCCCAACCCCGCCGTCGGCTGCGTGCTGGTGGACGGGCAGGGGCGGGTCGTCGGGCGCGGCTGGACCCAGCCCGGCGGGCGGCCCCACGCGGAAACCGAGGCGCTGGCCCGCGCCGGCGCCGCGGCGAAGGGGGCGACCGCCTATGTGACGCTGGAGCCCTGTGCCCATCACGGACAGACCCCACCCTGCGCCGATGCGCTGATCGAGGCGGGCGTTGCGCGGGTAGTTGCCGCCACCGAGGACCCCGACCCCCGCGTGAAGGGCGGTGGCATGGCGCGGCTGCGCGATGCCGGCATCGCCGTGGAGACCGGCCTGCTGCGCGAGGAGGCCGAGGCAGTGAATGCCGGCTACCTGATGCGCCAGCGCGATAGACGACCGATGGTAACCCTGAAGCTGGCGACCACGCTGGACGGGCGCATCGCCACCCATGCCGGCGAGAGCCGCTGGATCACCGGCGAGGCGGCCCGCGCGCGCGGCCATATGATGCGCGCCCGGCAGGATGCGATAATGGTGGGCATCGGCACGGCGCTGGCTGACAACCCGTCGCTGACTTGCCGCCTGCCCGGGCTCGAGGATCGCTCGCCGGTGCGCATTGTGGTTGACGCCAGGCTGCATCTTTCGCTGACCAGTAATCTTGTCGCAACCGCGGCCCGGTCTCCGACCTGGCTGGTCACCGTGCCGGGCGGCGACGCGGACCGGCTGCGGGCGTTCGAGGATTGCGGCGTGAAGATCATCGAGGTTCGCGTGGCCGCCGACGGCTATCCGGATCCGGCCGCCATGTTCCAGGCCCTTGGCGGGGAGGGGTTGACCCGCGTGCTGGTCGAAGGCGGCGGGCATCTGGCGGCCTGCCTGATGCGGGCCGATCTGATAGACCGTCTGCGCTGGTTCCGGGCTTCCGGTGTCATGGGTGGCGACGGGATCCCGGCCGTCGCGGCCTACGGCGTGGATGAACTGGCGACGATGCGACGCTTTAGGCGCATCGGAATTAACAGCGTCGGTGACGACGTTCTGGAAAGCTATGTGCGGCATGGATAGACTGGTGCGATGTTTACCGGATTGATCACCGACGTGGGCCGGCTGCGCGCCCGCGAACCCCTGGAGAAGGGCGTGCGTTTCGAAATCGAGACGGGCTTCCCCATGGACGAGATCGCGATCGGCGCCTCCATCGCCTGTTCCGGCGCCTGTTTGACGGTGGTGGAAAAGGGCGCGGACTGGTTCGCGGTGGATGTTTCCGCCGAGACGCTGGACAAGACCACGCTGGATGGCTGGCAGGCGGGACGGCGCATCAATCTGGAACGGTCGCTTCGCCTTGGCGACGAGCTGGGCGGGCATATCGTGTCGGGCCATGTCGATGGCGTGGCGGAAATAGTCGATCGCGGACCGGACGGCGAGGCCACGCGCTTTACCATCAGCCCACCCGCCGAACTGGCGCATTTCGTCGCATCCAAGGGTTCGGTGGCGCTTGACGGTGTATCGCTAACGGTAAATGAGCTATCTGACAGGGGCTTCGGCGTCTGCATCATCCCGCATACCGCGGCCGAGACGACGTTCGGCGATTTACGGCCCGGCGACCGGGTTAACCTTGAGATCGACATGCTGGCCCGATATGTTGCGCGCCAGCTTGAAAAGGACAGTTGAATGGCGAATGCGATGGAAGAGCCCTGGCGCGTGACCTTCAGTGAGATTGCATCCTCCGCCGAGGAATTGATCGAAGAGGCGCGCAACGGCCGCATGTTCGTGCTGGTCGACGACGAGGACCGCGAGAACGAAGGCGATCTGGTGATCCCGGCGCAGATGGCGACGCCGGACGCGATCAATTTCATGGCCAAGCACGGGCGCGGGCTGATCTGCCTGGCGCTGACCGGCGAGCGGATAGAGCAGCTCGGCCTGAATCTGATGGAAAGCCGCAACAGCAGCCGCCTGGAAACAGCCTTCACTACCTCGATCGAGGCAAAGGAGGGCGTGACCACCGGCATTTCCGCATCGGACCGCGCGCACACCGTTTCGGTCGCGATCGACCCAACCAAGGGCGCGGACGATATCCAGACGCCGGGCCATGTATTCCCGCTGCTGGCCCGCGAGGGCGGCGTAATGGTGCGCACCGGACACACCGAGGCCGCCGTCGATATTGCGCGACTGGCCGGGCTGAACCCGTCGGGTGTGATCTGCGAGATCATGAACGAGGACGGCAGCATGGCGCGGCGTGACGATCTGATCGCGTTCGCGCAGTTGCACGGGCTGAAGATCGGCACCATCGCCGACCTGATCGCCCACCGGCTGCGCCATGACCGGATCATTCAGCGCGGTCTGGAAATGGTGTTGAACAGCCAGTATGGCGGGCCGTTCCGCATGCATGTTTACACCAACCCCATCCAGCACGCCGAGCATGTGGCGCTGGTAAAGGGCGAAATTTCGCCCGACCAACCGGTTATGGTGCGCATGCATGCGCTGAGCGTGCTGGACGATGTGCTGGGCTGTACAGATACCGGCAAGGCCGGCGACCTGCAGGCGTCGATGGAAATGATCGGGCGCGAGGGCAAGGGTGTCATCGTGCTGATCCGCGAGCCACACCCAACCTCGCTGTCGGAACGGGTCACCGCCCAGATTGCCGCCGCGTGTGGCGAAGAGGCGCCGCGGGAGAGCCAGCTTCGCGACTATGGCGTGGGCGCCCAGATCCTGCTGGACCTTGGCGTGCGCGAGATGATCCTGCTGTCCAATACGCCGAAAACCATCGTCGGCCTGGAAGGATACGGGCTGTCGGTTGTCGAACAGCGGCCCATCGAGGCCGGCGAGTGAAGGTGATACCAATGCTCTCTGATAATGACCCATTTGATGGGGTTCCGCAGCCCGCCGGGCAGGCGCGGCCCGTGGCGCGATGCACCCGCATCGGGCAAGGGTCGCAACGCACACGGCGGGCCGCGGAGCCCCACCGGAGGCCGGTCTCCCTTGACCGCTCGCGGCGTCGCGCTCCGCTTGTGGTGAGCAACACCACGGCACGAACCGCTCCTGCCGAGCGGGCAAGGGAAACCGGTCAAATGAGTCATTATCAGCGAGCATTGGTATTATGAGCGGACCGCATATCATGATCGTCGAGGCGCGCTTCTACGCCGATATCGCCGACGAATTGTTCAAGGGCGCGCTGGGCGCGCTGGAGGATGCCGGTGCGACTCATGAGAGGTTTGAGGTGCCGGGCGCGTTCGAGCTTCCCGCGGCGGTCGCCTTCGCTCACAAGGCCGACCCGGCCCGGTTCGACGGCTATGTGGCGCTGGGCTGCGTCATCCGGGGTGAGACCAGCCATTACGATTATGTCTGCGCCGAGAGCGCCCGCGGCCTGCAGGATCTGGCGCTGCGCGAAAATCTGGCCATCGGATACGGCGTGCTGACGGTGGAAAACCACGGTCAGGCCTGGGCCCGCGCGAGCGTCGATCACAAGAACAAGGGCCGCGACGTGGCTAACGCCTGCCTGAATATGATCGGGCTGCGCGACAGCCTTCAGGCTGGAAAATGAGCAAATCCGGTTCCAGTTATGCCAAGCGGCGCGGCTCTCGTCTGGCGGCGGTGCAGGCGCTCTATCAGATGGAATTGTCCGGGGCGACCGCAGTCAACGCCATTGCCGACCAGGCCCTGCGGGAACCCGACCCCGAGACCGAAGGCAAGGTGCGCGCGCCGATCGACGCGGCATTTTTCGGCGACCTGGTACGCGGCGTGCGTGACAGGCGCGATGACATCGACCGGATGATCGACGGCGCGCTTATGGATGGTTGGGCGATAGCGCGGCTGGATGCGGTGCTGCGGGCGACCCTGCGGACCGGGGTTTGCGAGATGCTGACGCGCGAGGATATCGACGCGCCGGTCATCATCAATGAGTATGTTGAGATCGCGAAGTCCTTCTTCGACGGCAGCGAACCGAAAATAACCAACGGTGTGCTGGACAAGCTGGCGAAGGTTTTGCGCGCGGGCGGAGGCCAGGAGGATGACGGCGGCACGCAAAAGGATGACGGCGATGCCGGGCAGACGGGGTGAGTTCGAGCGCATCGCGCGGTATTTCGCGCCGCTGACCGAGGGGTTCCCGGGTGCGTTGGGGTTGACCGACGATGCCGCCCTGATTACCCCGCCGCGGGACCGCTATCTGGCGGTGACCACCGATACGATGGTGGCGGGCGTGCATTTCATGGGCGACGAGGCACCGGGGCTGATCGCGGCCAAACTGCTGCGGGTAAACCTGTCGGACCTGGCCGCCATGGGCGCCGCGCCGATGGCCTATACGCTGAATCTGGCGCTGCCCGAATCGATCGGCGACGACTGGCTGAAGGCATTCTCCCAGGGCCTTGCGGCGGATCAGCGCGCCTTCGACATCGGCCTTGCCGGCGGCGACAGCGTCTCCACGCCGGGCCCGGTGACCCTGACGATCACCGCCTTCGGCAGCGTCGAGACGGGCAGGGCGCTGCGCCGGTCCGGCGCCGAGTCCGGCGATATCGTTTATGTCAGCGGGACCATCGGCGACGGGGCGCTGGGGCTGAAACTGCTGCGCGGCGAACTGTCGGGGCTGTCCGGCGAGGACAGCGATGAGTTGATCGGCCGCTATCGCCTGCCGCGTCCGCGCGTCGGGCTGGGCGCGCGCCTGGCGGGGCTGGCCAGCGCGGCCATCGACATCTCAGACGGGCTGGCGGCCGATTTGACCCACATTCTGGATGCGTCGGGCGTGGGCGCGGAGATCGAGGCCGCGACCGTCCCCCTGTCGCCCCCGGCCGCCGCGGCGTTGCGCGGCGATGCGGGGCTGATGGAAACAATCCTGACCGGCGGCGACGATTACGAACTCCTCTTTACCGCGGCGCCGGGCTACGCCGGGCGAGTCGCGGCGCTGGCATCGGATTTGTCGCTGCCGCTGACGCCGATCGGGCGGATTACCGAGGGTGGGTGGCTGCGTGTGACGGGGGCGGATGGGGAGGCGATGGTGCTGAAGAAGGCGGGGTGGACGCACGGGTAGGGGGTGGTGCCGCCATGCGGATGGCGGAGAGTAGCTCGGCCTCAATTCCTGCCCGAATTTCGAGTGACGGTATCCGTATTTCACCTGTTCGGCGGGTTGTTGTGCCGTTAATTGGCGTGCTATTCCCAGAATTGTCCTACGGATGTTTCACAGGGTGCCAACCTTCGCCCAGCACCCCGCCGTCGAGGTACCCAACCACCGTGTTTTGGTGGGAACCGCGCAGATAGACGCAGCCGCAGTAGTTGCATCGGAATGCGCCGGTCGGGCTCTCATCGATGACCTTGCGGTCCGGACCCGGGATCCGGTCAAGATGGCCTTGGTTCAAGAAATGCTGGCGGTCATGGCGCCCGCCCTGACAGTCTCGGGCGGGGCATTGGAAAAGGTCGTGCAAACTTCGTCTAGACATGGTGTCATCCCTAATTCAGAGCAGTACCAGGTCGGCATGCCGATCCTCAAAGCTGATCATACTCGACATCGAGAATGGTGGCGAGCGAATGGCGGGACTTTCCGATGAACATTGCGACGAGTTGATCGGCCGCTATCGCCTGCCGCGCCCGCGCGTCGGGCTGGGAATTCCGGGGACACAATACCTATTTCTTGATATTTTTCGGCGTGCCGGGATATTCTCGGTGTCATGGCGAGGCTCGCGCGCGTGGTGGCGCCGGGGTTGCCGCGTCATTTGACGCAGCGCGGCAACCGGCGCCAGACGGTATTCTTTTCCGACGACGACTACGAGGCCTACAAGGCGCTCGCGGCGGAGCATTGCGCGGCGGCGGGCGTTGCGGTGTGGGCGTACTGCCTGATGCCCAACCATGTTCATCTCATCCTGGTGTCCACGGACGAGGATGGGCTGCGGGCGGGGCTGGGCGAGGCGGCGCTGGCGGCGGTCCGCGCGCACGAGCGCACCGGCCGGCCGCTCGGCTCGGAGGCGTTCCTGGAGGGGCTGGAGACGAGGCTGGGGCGGCCCCTGAAAAAACAAAAGGCCGGAAGAAAACCGGCGAAAACAAGCGAGTAGACTTTAAATAGGTATTGTGTCCCCGGATACGAAATCGGCCAAAAACATTTTTTAAAAACGCTTTTTATTTATGTCGGTCTTAGTGCAGGGGCCCTTAAATATTATGTAAAATGAATTGTCCTTAGCATGCGTTGTCTTCATTTCAAAAACCCCGATTACACGATCAATTTCGATTTGACTATTTGTTTTTTCTGTTTCGACTTTTGAAATTATGATTGAATCTGAAAATTCAATAACAGACCCATATATACTTTTGTCCCTCCTAACTATTCTCCCGTGGTAATCATCTATTCCAATTATAAACAATTGTTCTCCCTCGCGCTTTGATTCAGTATTTGTATGAGAAAAAATTTCAGTAACGCACTCAATCCACGTTAATGCTTTAACTTTTTTTGCGTGCTTCTGATTCTCAAAGATAAATAAAACGGTTTCCGTCGACCCTGAATATTCATAATTCCAGCCGATACAACTCTGGGTAATACTAGAATTACCGATACCCCACTGTGCCACATATCTTATTGTTTCGGCATCAAACGTAACATCGGATTTCGTGTCGACTTTGACACGCGATTTATATCCCAAATCCAACTTTTCGTCAGGCGGTCCATATTCCCTTTGCAGCTCCTTACTCATTTTAGAGCAAAGAAATGGATCATCTGCTTCGGCATTTAAAGTTATAATATAGCGATAATTGCTACCTTTCCCGGATTCGAGAATTTGGACTTGGTCGTAACCTTCTATATTATTTATTTTTATATCTCTTTTTTTGATCCATTTAGTCTTTCCATCCTTAGAAATCTCAGGGACATCTCTGTCCGGTATCTCCTTCATGATTTTGTGTTTGCGGAAGGAAGCCCAATCGAAAATGGACCACATTGATTTTGCGAACAGATATGAGGAATCTTTTGATTCGGCATGGGAAAAAGCCGAAAAGCTCACAATGACCAACGCAGCGACGATTGATTTTTTCATCTTAGAGTTTCCGCCCAAAGTTCGAATGTAGTCTACTTATAGCTGATAAACCTTTATCAGAAAACTACCAGCGCTTGGACTCGTGATCAGTGAAGAAATCTGGAAATCGGGGGACAATACTTATCTCGCAATGGCGGCGAGTGGCTGGAATGCGGCTACTCTCAACCATCCGCATGGCGCCACAGGTGCCGGATTGAAAATCCGTCACCTTACCCAGCCGCCATCCCGCCATGCGGGGCGTGTGGCATTTGGGGACAAAGGGCCTTGACCGGGGACAGCAAACGGGTGAGAATCCGCAGACTCGCATGATCTGTGAGTACAACCCGCCCCGGGGATATCCGGGACGGGCTTTTTTGTGGGGCGGGATTGGGTTGGTGGCTACTCGTCAGGGGCCACGGCGCGCCATGGGCCTCGCATCATAAATGCGTGGCCCTCTCCCGGCGCCATCCCGCGCCGTGGCTGAGTTCCTGCCGCAACAGGGCTATCTGGCCGCCGGCTTCGCCGGCCAACTATATGTTTCCCACCCCCACCCCAACCCTCCCCCGCGAGCGGGAGAGGGGGCCGTTCGCCGCAAACACAAAGCCCTCTCCCGCTCGCGGGGGAGGGTTGGGAGGGGGTGACGGGGCGGTAGCGCCATTTCATTCATTTCACGGACAGGGAGGGCCGCCATATGCGCCGACGGCGCGACAGCACCGAACTCAGTCCGCGCGAGCGGATGTTCGTTCGCGAATATCTGATCGACATGAACGCGAGCCAGACGGGAATCCGCGCCGGTTATGCGCCGAAACGCATCGGATCGAACATCTA
>CBFDDT010000069.1:0-18443 GCA_965603635.1 uncultured bacterium
CACCCTTCATCTCCCCCGCCGTCGTCTCCGGCTCCAGCCATTCGTCGCCCGCCGCGCCGCCCAGAAGGGCGCCGCTACCGACATCGACAATCGGCTGGACGTCGCCGGAATCCGCGGCCGCCGGCGCGATGGCCGCCGATAGGGCCAGCGCCAGCGCGGGCGCCAGTATTGATATCGTCCTCATCAACGCCTGCCTCCTGCCGGTTCGGCGCGGATTATACCGCCGGTTGGGCGCGGGACTCGTTAACGGGGTGTCAGCCGCCGAAAGCGCCGGCGATGCGGTAGGTGACGTAGGCGGCGATGTAGGCCAGCGTGAGCATGTAGACAAACGTCACCACGGGCCAGCGCCAGGAATTGGTCTCGCGCCGGATCACCGCCAGGGTCGAGACGCATTGCGGCGCAAACACGTACCAGGCCAGCATCGCCAGCGCGGTGCCGAGCGACCAGTGCGCCGCCAGTGTGTCGGCCAGCGCGCCGGTCGCTTCCGCCCCGGCGGCGATGGCATAGACGGTACCCAGCCCGGCCACCGCCACCTCGCGCGCGGCGACGCCGACGATCAGCACGATGGCGATTTCCCAGGTGAAACCGATCGGCGCCAGCAGCGGCTGAATGGCGTGGCCGATCATGCCGGCAAAGCTGTAATTGATCGCCGGTTCGATGGCGTCCACCGGCGCGCCCGGGACCGAGCTGAGGAACCAGATCAGCATCATCATCGACAGGATGATCGTGCCGGCGCGGCGCAGGAAAAGGCGCGCGCGCTGCAGCACGCCCATCAGCACGTTCTTCGGATCCGGCAGCTTGTAGGACGGCAGTTCCATGATGAAATGGTCGGCCTCGCCGCGCCAGACCAGCCGGCGCAGCACGAAGGCGACGACGAAGGCGCTGACGATGCCCGCGGCGTACAGCCCGAACATCACCAAACCCTGCAAATTCACGAGTCCGGCCACCTGCTGACGTGGCACGAAGGCGGAGATCAGCAGGGTATAGACGGGAATTCGCGCCGAACAGGTCATCAGCGGCGCTATCAGGATGGTGGCCAGGCGGTCGCGGCGGCCGTCGATCACCCGGGTCGCCATGATGCCGGGGATCGCGCAGGCGAAGCTGGACAGCAACGGGATGAAAGCGCGGCCATTCAGCCTCGCGTAACCCATGATGCGGTCCATCAGAAAGGCGGCCCGCGGCATGTATCCCAGGTCCTCCAGCAGGATGATGAAGAAGAACAGGATCATGATCTGTGGCAGGAAAACCAGCACGCTGCCGATGCCCGAGATCAGGCCGTCGGTCAGCAGGCTGCGCAGCATGCCGGCCGGCAGGGTGGTGGCGAGCAGCGCCGCCAGTGCGTCGAAGCCGCCACGGATCAGGTCCGTCGCAGGGCCCGCCCAGGTGAATACCGCCTGGAAGATCAGGAAAAGGACCAAAAGAAGAAAGGCGATTCCAGCCACCGGATGCAGCAGCACCTGATCGATCCGTGCCGTCCAGGTGTCGGGGCGGGCCGGCGGCTTCACGCATGCGCCGAGGATGCGTTCGACCTCGCGGTGGGTGGCGCTGATCTCGGACCGCGTCAGTTCGCGCCACGTGGCCGTGGCGGCGGGCAATGGTTCGCCGTCGGCCATTTGGTCAATCCGGTCCAGCAGGTCGGCGGTGCCGCCGCGGCGCACGGCGACGGCGGTCACCACCGGGATTTCCAGCGCGAGAGAGAGTTTTTCCGTATCGATGGCGATGCCGCGATGACGCGCGATGTCGAACATGTTGAGGGCCAGCAGAACCGGGCGGCCAACCTGTTTCAGTTCCAGCACCAGCCGCAGCACCAGCCGTAAATTCGTGGCGTCGGCCACGCAGATCAGAAGGTCGGGCGCGGCCTCGCCTTCCAGCCGTCCCAGCACCGCGTCGCGGGTGACCGCCTCGTCCGGGCTGCGCGCCCGTAAGCTGTATGTGCCCGGCAGGTCCAGCACCTGGACCCTGTGGCCGCCGGGCGTAACGAAGGCGCCTTCCTTGCGTTCGACGGTGACGCCCGGATAGTTCCCGACTTTCTGGCGGCTGCCGGTCAGCGCGTTGAACAACGCGGTCTTGCCGCAGTTCGGATTGCCGATCAGTGCGATGCGGGCGGGAACGGCAAGAATATTGGACATGGTCAGGTTGCGACCCGTATCAGGATCGCCTCGGCGTCCCGGCGACGCAACGCCACCCTCATGTCGTCCAGCTTTACGGCGATCGGGTCGCCCCGGATAAAGCCTTCGTGGATGATTTCGACCGATGCACCCTCGACGAACCCGATCTCCAGCAACTGTCGCTCCAACTCCAGGGCAGTTTCGCTGTATGTGTCACCGCCCGTGGCGCCCACCCGCAGCACGGTTCCGCGCAAGCCCTTGGCGCCGCGACCCAGCCTGATGGAGACGGCGGCCTCCTCGCGGCTGGCTATCTCTGTGAATTCGCTTCGGTACATAATGACACTCCATGGAGAATTTTCTCCTTATACCGCGAATGAGAACGATTTGCATTTAGAAAAGCCCTTAATGGATTGTGGTGAATTGCCGCAGGGGGGGGGGGGAGGGCGGTATTCTGGGTGGTCTATGCGGGGGTCTCGAAACGTCGATGTTCCAGGAACTGGATCGTCGCCGCGATGCTGTCGGGATAGTTCATTATGAAGCTATGGATGCCGTTCACCTTCATCCAGCCGGCCGCGCCGTCGAGGCGGGTTTCCTCGACCGAGACGATCAGATCGTCGTCGCCCTTCAATATCGGGTTCCAGCCCGTGCCGCCGCGCCCGGCGGCAATGATGGCGAAGGGGACGTCCGGGGCGGGCAGGGCGGCGACCGTACTGGTCCGCGCGTCGAACAGCCCGCGCCACAGGATCAGATTTATCGGCGGCACATATTGCAGCACATCCGCCATGGCCGATCCCCGGCTGGGTGGGGCTGTCATCACCAGCGCGTTGACGTCGACCCGCGTGCGCCACTCTGTCTCACGCATCAGCAGATCGCGCACCACCAGACCACCCAGGCTGTGGGTGACGAAAGAAATCCGGTCCACGCCCTCAAGGTTTTCGATCAATTCGCTAAGATCGTCGGCATTGCGGGCCACCGACCGCCGCGTGCTGGCATAGCTTACCGCCGCGACCTGGTAGCCGGCGGATGTCAGCGCCCGCTCCAGACCGCCGAAGGACGCACGCGACCGGCCCAGCCCATGCACCAGGATCACCAGATGGCCGTTATAGGCCTCGATGCCGCGTATGGCGCGGATGCGCTCGAAAACCGCGCGGCAGGCCGCGAAGGCGCCCCAGCAGCGCCGCATATCGCCCGGGTCCAGCAGCCGTGAATGGCCGGTTATGACGTTCTCCTGGATACGCCATCCCGAATAGATATACCGGTCGGTCCAGAACTGCTTGCCGCCCAGCGTTGGAAACGGAATATTCGGCCAGGCGCCGGCCTCCGCGGCCATCGCGTTGCCCGCCATACCACCCAGAATCAGGGCCGGAAGGGCGAACCGGCGGGTCGATTTTTCTGCGCTCGCCATCAATTGCCTCAATAAATTCATATTCATGTGCGTTTCTGCAATGTTTGCAATAAAAGTCGGCTGTCGTGAGTATATTAATGAACTATGTTCATTTATTCATGAATTGTCAAGCTGGTGGGTTTATTGATAGGAACCGCTGTCGGAAATTCGTGGGGCTTTGTGTTTCCATCCCCCACGGCCAGTATATGGCTGGCCTGTATCGAAGGAGCGAACGGGCCTGAATGATCGAGGAGGGCGCCCGCGGGCGCAATCGTGTGAATGAGACTAGTACTGATCCTTGCCGTTGCGGCGTCGATGTTGGGCGGATGCTCGGTGAAGAAGACGGTGGTCAATTACGCCGGCGATGCGATCGGCGGCGGCGGTGGAGTGTGGTCGTCCGATGAGGACCCGCAACTCGTCAAGGAAGCGCTGCCGTTTGCACTGAAGACCAATGAGAGCCTGCTGGAGGTCTCGCCAAACCATGAGGGACTGCTGGAAGCCACCGCGACGGGTTTTCTGGCCTATGCGCTGCTAATCAAGGAAGAGGCCGACCGCATCGAGGTTGATGACCTGAAGGCGGCGCGTAAGCAGAAAATGCGCGCCAGCAAGCTGTTTATCCGTGGTCGCGATTTTGCTCTTCGTGTGATGGAGAAGCGCCATCCGGGTTTCACGCAAGGCCTGAAGGCCGACTACGACGCGACGCTGGCGCGAACCTCCGCCAGGGACGCGCCGTTCCTGTACCTTGCGGGGGCCGGGTGGGCCGCGGCGCTGGGCGCCAATACGGCCAATCTGGGGCTGGTCGCGGACTTCCCCGCCGCCGGCGCGCTGGTCCAGCGGGTGCTGGAGGTGGACGACGCCTACAACGACGGCGCGGCCCATGAATTCATGGTCTCGTTCGAGGCCGCGCGCCCTGGCGGCAGCATCGAGGTTGCGCGCAAGCATTATAGCCGCGCGCTGGAACTGTCGGGCGGCGATCGCGCCTCGGTCTATCTGGCGCTGGCCGAGGCCGTTTCGATCGGAGAACAGGATGTTAACGAATTCCGTGCCATGTTGAAGGCGGCCCGCGCGGTCGATATCGAGAAGAGGCCCGATGACCGGCTTCTCAACGTTGTCGCACGGGAACGGGCCGAATGGCTTCACGGGCAGATCCCAGATCTGTTCCTGCTAGCCGACTGACAAACCTCTTTTTTTTCCGGAGACCCGAAGGTTGAGACGAACGATGAAAAACTGTATCATAACGGTATTTGCCGGCCTGGCCTTTCTCGCCGCCGGCGGGGCCGCCTCGGCGCAGACCATCAAGCTGGGCACGCTGGCGCCCAAGGGGTCGCCCTGGTTCGATAACCTCCAGGACATGGCGTCCGACTGGGGCGAGGCCTCCAACGGCCGCATCAAGGTGCGGATCTATCCCGGCGGGTCGATTGGCGACGAGCAGGACATGGTCCGCAAGATGCAGATCGGCCAGCTTCAGGGCGCGGTGTTGACCGCCGAGGGACTGAGCATCATCGTGCCGGAAGTCCTGGCCCTGCAGATGCCGATGATCTTCAAGACCGACGGCGAGCTGGACTATGCCCGCGATGCGCTGACACCCGAACTGGAGGCCCTGTTCGAGGCCCGCGGTTACAAGATTCTGAACTGGGGCGATATCGGCTGGGTGCGCCTGTTCGCCCGCGAACCCGCCATCACCGTGGAGGATCTCGGGAAGCAGAAGCTGTTCACCTGGGCCGGCGATCCCGAACTGGCCGAAGGCTACAAGATGCAGGGTTTCAAGGTGGTGCCGCTGCCCGTGCCCGAGATATTCAGCGGCCTGCAATCGGGCTTGATCGACGCGCTCTTCGCGGCCCCGGTGGCGGCGTTGTCATACCAGTGGTTCGGTATTGCCAACAACATGGCGGAGCTGAAGGTGCTGAAACTGATCGGCGCGACGGTGGTGACGCAGAAGACATGGAACAAGATCAAGCCGGAAGTGCGCGACGATGTGCTGGCGGCGGCCATCCAGGCCGGTAACGATGCCCGCGAGAAGATCCGCAATTTCGAGGACGAGGCCATCCGCGTCATGCGGGAGCACGGATTGACGACCCATGCCGTGTCCGCCGAGCAGGCCGCGGACTGGGAGAAGAGCGCGCGTTCCTCCTGGGTGGTCTATACAAGCTCGAACGTGCCGGCCGAACTGGTCGAGCGGGTAGAGGCGCTGCGCGACGAATACCGCAAACAGCAAGCCACCGCCAATTGAGGTGACTTCCATTTCGGCCCTGGCGGGATTAGGCGTGAAACACTCCATCCGGCAGTGACCGTACAGGGCGCCTTCCCGGGCGCCATGCCGACGTTCTCAACCGCATCGAAAATCTTCCCTGAACAGGTTCGGCGACACGAGGACCTGCCGGTCGCCGCCGCGCCGTCGGCGGTATTGGGCACTGGGAAATTCGAACGGCTTCCGCTTTCCGTTCCGATGGTTGTATCTGGACTCATCCGGCGCCGCGCCGCTAGTGGACCCCGCCGTTCCAGAAGGGGCGCTTCGGGCGCCAGTTGAGACGATGAGGCGGATTTTGATATTGGCGATACCAGGACTGCTGGGTTCCGTTTTTTCGATCAAGAAGATGGTCGTGAATTCGATCGGCGATACAGGATTCGACGGCGGTGGCATCTGGATGTTGGACAGCGATCCGGAACTCGTCAATGAGGCTATATCCTTGGGGTTCAAGATGAACGAGAGCCTGCTCGAGGCCAGCCACCCGGGCTTCGCCGAAAGTCTGAAGTAGGACCCGGATGCGGCGCTTGCGCGGATGGCGCGCGGCTAGAGAATCAGGTCCCCGGCCTGTCCCTGGAGAACCAATGATCGGAAGGAGGCAAGACCATGTTGCGATCCATTTTTATCGTACTCGCCATCGTCACCATGCTGGCGGCCCCGGCGGCCCAGGCCGACACGATCAAGCTCGCCACCATGGCGCCAAAGGGTTCGCCCTGGCACGAGATCCTGCTCGACATGGCCGTGGAATGGGAAGCGGCCAACGAAGGAAATCTGAAGGTGCGGATTTATCCCGGCGGCGTTCTGGGCGACGAGCCTGACTTGGTGCGCAAAATGTCGATCCGGCAAATCGACGGTGCGATGCTTACCAGCGCTGGCCTGACCAGGATCGTGCCGGATATGTGGGTATTCGCGCTGCCGATGTTGGTGCGCAGCTATTCCGAGCTGGATTTCCTGCGCGCGCAAATCGGACCCGAGTTGAAGGCCCGTTTCCTCGAAAGGGGGTATGTGGTCATGAACTGGGGCGAGGCCGGATGGGTGCGCTTCTTCTCCAGATCGCCGATGTTCACGCCCGACGATCTGAAACAGATCAAGCTGTTCGTGTGGGCCGGCAACCAGTTGCTGGAAGACGCCTGGCGAAAAGAGGGGTATCGCATAGTGCCACTGCAGGCGACCGAACTGTTCTCGGCGCTGCAGTCGGGCATGATCGACGCCTTTGCGACCACCCCGGTCGCTGCGCTGTCCTTCCAGTTGTTCGGCCTGGCGCCCTATATGCTCGATCTTAACTGGGCGCCGCTGGTCGGCGCGACGATCATTCACGTCGATAGCTGGGGTCGCTTTCCCGAGGCGGCGCGGGCGAAGATGCTGGCCGCCGCCGAAAAAGCCGGCCGGCGGTTCAGCGAGCGGACCCGGGCGTTCGAGGACGAGGCCGTGGAGGTCATGGTCGATAACGGCCTGACCGTAACCAAACTGGCGCCGGAACAGCGGGCATTGTGGGAAGAGGGCGCGCGGAGCGCGGGGGAACTGATCCGCGACCAGTATGTCAACCGGCCCCTGGCGCAGCGTTCCAGGCGCCTGCTTCGCGAATACCGGGAGGAAATTGCCAAGGCGCCTCCCGTCAATTAACCTTCGGTTACCGCTTTAGCGATTAAGATTCGCGCGTCTCGGCTCGATGATCGTGATATGACCTATCACGGAACTGGGGCCGGAACGTCGCGCGAGATATCCTGAACCCGCTTCGGAGCCTGATTGAAATGACCCTGATGTCGGTCCTACAACATGTGGTGCGGCAGAGCCGTCGCGCCGAGTCCCTGCTGGCCGGCGCCGCGTTGCTGGGGATGGGCTTGTTGCCCGTCTTCGAGATGGTGCTGCGGGCTATCACCGGCAGCGGCGTTCCCGGCGCGCAGGGCTTCGTCCAGCATCTTACATTATGGGTCGCCTTCCTGGGCGCCATGATGGCGACCCGCGAGGGACGGCATCTGACGCTGTCGACGGGCCTGAAGATTTTCCCCGATCGCATTCAGCATTATGGCGACATGCTGGCGGCCGCCGCGACCACGGCCGTGTCGGCCGGGCTGTTCTGGGCCAGTTACATGTTTGTGAAATCCCAGTACGATTTTTCCATGGGCGCGGGCGGGCACTGGCTGCCGGCCTGGGTGATGCAGGCGATTCTGCCGCTGGCCTTCCTGGTCATGACCCTGCGGCTGATGTTCCAGCCCACGGACCGGGCGGTCCGGCTGGCCGCCTTCGCCGGCGTGGCGCTGACCGTGCTGCTGATCGGGCTTGGCATGGCCATCGACGACGGTGTCGTGGAATACATGATTTTCCCCGGCTGGCTGGTCTGGCCCGGCCTGATCGCGCTATTCGTCGCCGCCGTCATGGGGGCGCCGATCTTCGTGGTAATCGGCGGCGCCGCCCTGCTGCTGTTCCTGGGCGAGGACGTGCCGGTAGCCGCCGTGCCGGTGGAGACCTACCGCATCGTCGTCTCGGCGGCGATCCCGGCGATTCCGCTGTTCACCCTGACCGGCTATCTGCTGGCCGAGACCCGGGCGGGCGAGCGGCTGGTGCGGCTGTTCCGGGCGCTGGTCGGCTGGCTGCCCGGCGGCCTGCCGATCGTGGTCACGCTGGTCTGCGCCTTCTTCACCACCTTCACCGGGGCATCGGGTGCAACCATCCTGGCGCTGGGCGGGCTGTTGCTGCCGGTTTTGGTGCTCAATCAGTATCCCGAGCGCTTCTCGCTGGGGCTGTTGACCGCGACCGGCTCGATCGGCCTGCTGTTCCCACCCAGCCTGGCGGTGATCCTGTACGCGGTGATCGCGCAGGTGCCGATCCCCGACATGTTCGTGGCCGGCATCGTGCCCGGCGCCATCATGGTCGGCGCGGTCTGCCTCTACGGCGTCTGGGTCGGCCGGTCGAAGCAGACCCCGCGCACGCCCTTTGACGGCGCCGAGGCGCTGGCCGCGGTCAACGAGGCCAAGTGGGAGATCATGTTGCCGGTCATCGTGATGGTGGGGCTGTTCGGCGGCTATGCGACGCTGGTGGAATCGGCGGCCATCACGGTGGTCTATACGCTGGTCGTCGGCCTCGTCATCCACCGCGACCTCGATTTCCGCGACGGCCTGCCCGGCGGCATCCGCAAATGCGTGACCCTGATCGGCGGCGTCTTCACCATCCTGGGCGTCGCCATGGGGTTGACCAACTACATGGTGGACGCGGAAATCCCGATGCGCGCGGCGGACTGGGTCGAGGCCAATGTGGGTTCGAAGCTGGTTTTCCTGCTGGCGCTGAACGTCTTCCTGCTGATTGTCGGCTGCATGATGGACATCTTCTCGGCGATCGCCGTGGTGGTGCCGCTGATCCTGCCCATCGCCGCCGTCTTCGGCGTTGACCCGCTGCATCTCGGCGTGATCTTCCTGGCCAACCTGGAGCTCGGCTACCTGACCCCGCCGGTCGGCATCAACCTGTTCCTCTCGGCCTACCGGTTCGAAAAACCGGTGGTAGAAGTCTGGCGCGCCGTCCTGCCCTTCCTGCTCATCCTGGCGATGGTCGTGCTGCTGGTGACCTACGTGCCGTGGGTGATTATCGGGGTTTAGGGGGCGGAGGTCAGAGGTCAGGTATCAAGCGTCGGACATGTGGCCGGTACGCTCCCTGATCCCTGATACCCGATCCCTGATCCAGTACAGTCAGGACACCGCGGCCAGAAGCTTTCTGGCGTCTCCTAAAGCTGTCGCCGCGAGGTCCTTGAATTCTTCCCGGATCATCAGTTGGGAAATTGCGGCGCCGACGAATTCGGGATTCAGCCTGTCCATCGTCGCCAGCGCCGATTTCACCTGTTCGGGATACTGCCTTAATGCGTCAATAACCTCATCTCGGCAAACGCTACCGGCTGCCGCTATGTCGAAGATGTCGCGCGGCGTGATGCTTGCGCCACGAAAGTAGATTTTCTTGGTAATGATTTCCGGGACTGTTTCCAGCAGGGTCCGAACGCCTTCCACGTCTCGTTCATTCGTTGGGTTGCCGGTCAGTTCAGGGGCGACGATGAAGTCGATCTCGCCGATATCCTGAAACGAAAATTTCATGAATCGGCTGCCGTCGCCTTTATATTCGGTCGGCGCTATCTCGAAGTCCAAATCCTGAATCTCGGGATTCAAGAATCCAAGGATTTGCGGATCCTGAAAAAAAATATCGACATCATGGCTTTCGCGATGACCGATCTGGAGCATCATCGCCGTGCCGCCGCCAAGCGCCCAATGATCGATCACGGGAGCGTTCCCGTTCACTTGGTCTATCAGACCACTGGCAATTCGGAACAGCCGTTTCCAGTCGGAGGAGCGTTGATTATGTGTGTTCACGCGGCAAGCGGGTAGCTCTCGCCGGAATAGCTTGCGAAAGCCCTGGCGGCCTTGATGAGGGCCGCTTCGGAGATGCCGTAGAGAGCTGCGAACTCCTTCTGAGCGTCCGGCGCCACTTCACCAAAGAACGAAGACATATGCCCTGGCTTTTCCTTCGCGGCGGACGCAACCCTCAGGCAATGAGCCAGCGCCTCCCCATCCAGCTGCTCACTGTAAGGGGCGTTCACGGTTGTTAAAACCGATGTCATGCTCATCATTGCCAACTTTGACTGCTACGCCGACGGTGGCGTAAATCTCATGCTCGAAATATAGCTCTAAATCCTTGCCAAAACAAGAATCGCCGCGCAGCCTGTGTGTTTCCAAAGTGCTCGAACGCTATACCTTAACCACGAGTGTCTACAATGGGGCAGCGATTGTCTTGCCGGTCGGCATCAACCTGTTCCTCTCGGCCTACCGCTTCGACAAGCCGGTGGTCGAGGTCTGGCGCGCCGTCCTGCCCTTCCTGCTCATCCTGGCGATGGTCGTCCTGCTGGTGACCTATGTGCCGTGGATCATTATCGGGGTTTAGGGGGGGCGGCCGGAGGGCGCCGAGAGGTTCGACCCCCATGCGCCAGGGGTTTCTGCGGGTTTCAGAGTACCCCGCACCATGACGAGTGCATCCGCAGCCGCATCGCCGCCCGCATGCGAAAGATGCCGACCATGCTCGCCGACATGATCAGGGATAATACCGGGTGGCGCGGCATGCCTGAATCGGCTCGATGGGCAAGTTAATTGCCGAGCCTGCTGTATTTCGTTGGGTATATAATTCAGCAAATGCACGGTCCGTACTACAAATAAAAAATTATTTACCTTTAAAAAAATAAAAAGAAAAACCTGAGCTATATTTCGATGTGTTTTTGCTTTGGATAAATAATTAAAAAATAATACCATATTAGGCATTGTAAAGTGTTTATGTGACTACCATTTAATTAAGAGCGGCAAATCATTGCTGCTAAAATGAAAGGGGCATCACATGTCCTTTAAGAAATTTTCCACAGCACAAGACGCACCGGGCAACGACAAGCCTGCGGACAAGTCCAAGGACGCGCCGGCAGCCGCACAGCCGGCCGCAAAGCCTGACACGTCGGCAGCCGAAGCCGCGCCGAAGTCGTAGCAATCGGAGCGGAGGGGGCTTGGTTCTCCTCCGTCACACCTCAATTGGACGGCAAGGCGGCCAACCAGGAGGTATCCGATGACGATACGCACGAGCAAGAAGACAGTGACCTTCAGGAGGCCCTTCGTCCTTGACGGGTTCGATGAGGTGCTGCCGGCAGGCGCCTATAGCGTGGAAACGGATGAAGAGCTTCTGGACGGCATTTCCTTTCCTGCTTACCGGCGGATATTGACTCTGATTCACCTGCACACGAAGCCCGGTCACCCAGGCGTTACGCAGACGTTGACTATCGATCCGAATGAGCTGGACGCGGCATTGAAGCGTGACCAGGAGTCCGCGGAGATGCCGGGCCGCGAAGTTTCCGAGAACCGTCACCTGGGCAATTTCTGAAACGATTGGGGCCCTAGAGCCCTTTCCGGAAGCGACAGGACTGGTGCGCTCTGCCTTGAAGGGATCGGACGGAGCGCCGCCATCTGGCGCGTACGGCGTGGAGACGGATTATCTTAAACGTAAGGGCTACGAAAATGAACGACGAAGATATCATGGTGAAAATCGACAGGCATATCGAGGTCGTGACCACCGAAACCGCGGGCATGAAGGAAACCGGCTTCGGTTCGCTTGAGACCTGCCGGAGGGTCTGCGACGCTTTGAAAAGCCGCTACACGCGGGTGCATTTCAACGAGATTCAAAGCGAACTGGATCTGGAACGCATCGTCGATCGCGCGCCGGATCTTGTCGTTTTATGCGTCAAGTACGTCGTCGATGAAAAACAGGGCGCCAAGATATGGTTGTCGGACTATTTTTCGCAATGCGATGTGCCTCATACCGGATCGGACAGGGCGACGCTTGAATTCGACTCCGACAAAAGCAAGGCGAAAACCGCCCTTCTGGAAAAGGGAGTGGCGACGGCGAAGTTTTTCCTCGCACATCCAGGGATGTTCAAAAACGAAGGACATTTGCCGCTTCCCCTGCCGCTGTTTATCAAACCCCTGGATGCGGCGAATGGCAACGGTGTCGATGAAAACTCGCTGGTGCATGATTTCGCCAGCTACGTAGCGAAGGTCGAGGAGATTTTTACCATCTACGCTTCCCCCGCGCTGGTGGAGGAAGTCCTGCCGGGACGGGAATTCACGGTAGCGGTCCTGGACGATCCCGCACATAATTCCCGCCTGATCCTGCCGGTGGAGATCGTCGGGCCGAAGAACGCCAAAGGCGACCGCGTTCTGGGGCATCAGGCGAAATCCAGCAATATGGAGAAGCTCTCGAAGGTGGGGGATCCGGCATTGACCGCTGTCTGCGTATTGGCGGAAAAGGTGTTCTCTGTTTTGGGAGTGCGCGATTTCGGACGTATCGACGTCAAGATGGATGCGTATGGCATACCCCATTTCATAGAGACAAATCTGGTTCCGGGCATGACTCCCGGGACGAGTTATTTCCCGCGGGCTTGCGATATCAACCTCGAGATGTCCCATGAGAGCGTGGTGTTGAAGATTGCCGAACTTGCGTTGAGCAGAAGCGAGCTTTCGGCCAGCCTGGCGTTGAGCAGAATCGAGCGCCATGTCGTTCCTGGTCGTAACGCGCTTGCCGTTGACGATGCCGATAACCCATCCTATGCGCTGCTTTTGAGCGGCGAAGACGTTCTCGACCTTGGCCCGAGTCTTGTAGTTCCGGCCTTGAGCGGCCTTGATGGCGGACAAACCGATGGGGAAAGTGCGTCGTGAGCCTTGGTATTAGGCCAGACAGTGCATAGTGCCGATCCGGGTTGAGTGGGATCGCTTATCGGCAGCCTGCTTTGGGCGGCCGAATTGCATATGTTAATTTAGGAATCTAGAAGATATGAACGTATCGGAACGCGGGCTGAAAAACGTCTGCCCGGAATGTGCGACCAAGTATTATGACCTGAGAAAAGAGACCGTCACCTGTCCGATTTGTGGCGCCAAGCCACCCGCGCCGAAAGTGCCGAAGGCGGCGCTACCGGCCAGGAAAACCGGTCGTCTGACTTTCGGGCGATATCCAAAAAAGGATTCCGGTCCAACCGTCTCGTGACCTCTAGAGCCGGCAACCCGGCGATAAGCTGCCGCCAGCATGACGCCCCAGGCAGTCTCGGGTCCGGCAGTCGTCGTTGCCTGGCGCAGATTTGCGTAGAGCAGTCGAAATAGCGCTGACCGGTCGTGGGGCCGCCGACTGAACCGGCGAACGCCCGGTCGTGCCATCGGTGAGACATGGCCATGAAGGTCGAGTTTTCGCCACGCCGAGGCAGATAGGATATCAAGCTATGACAGTAAATTTCCCGAACAGGAGCCGGAGCTACGATGCGAGGAGAAACCTTGTCCGCTTTTGGGGGCACGAAGGCGCATTGGAGATTTCGTTTTTCGTGGAGGTGAGTACTCTCTGCAAGCTGAATCCGCACACGAGGGCCGTGGAAGCGGGATATCTGGAGGCGTTTGATGCCGTATGGGACCAGATCCATGAAGCCGCCCGCAAGGTCTATTCGCGAACCCGCAACGACGTCTGCCTCCTGGCGGCGGCGGATTTCTGAATAAGTCCCGATGGTTCGAGCCCGGTTCAGTTGCCGCCGATAATGTTTATTCGGCGGGATCTGCCTTTATCTTAACCGAGCGCAAAGAAATCGCCCGCATGAAAAATAATCGTTGTTCCCGAAATATAAATAAAACTCATGTTATCATGAAGTTAATGAAAAGAATTTAAAATATTAAATTCTGGTGAGAATATAGGTATTATTTTTCATATATTTCTCTATACTAAAAATGATTGAAGGGAGAAATGATTTTCCCAAAAATAAAGGAAACGCACATGAATATCCCCGAATGGCTGAAACCTGGACTTCAAGGCGCCGCGGTCGGCGCCGTCGCGCTCGCGATTGTCGGCTTCGCATGGGGCGGATGGGTGACCACCGGTACGGCCAATAAAATGGCCTCCGACCAGGCGCGTCTTGAAGTCGTCGCCGCCCTGGTACCGATCTGTATCGAGCAGTCAAAAAACGATCCGCAAGTCGTGGAGACGCTTACCCAGTTGAAGGATGCCAGCAGCTATAAGCGCAGCGATATGCTCATGGAAGCCGGCTGGGCGACGATGCCGGGTTCAACCGTTCCGAACCGCAACGTCGCGGGCGCGTGCATGGATATGCTGGAAGGCCAGTTCTAAAGCGGAACCTGATTGATCGTAGTCGCGATCAATTACGTGAATCCGTTCTACGCCACATAGATAGGGCCTGTTCACCGGGTTGGTGGATCGCCGGCAAGCGATTCCTATCAACCCGGATTGGCTAAATGTGGACCAAGCCGTCGGCTCAGTCCTCGGACGGTTCGGGTGGCGTCGGGACCGTATCCGCGTCCTTCCCGATCGCGGCATTTTCCTGCTTGGCGACAAGGCGAGCCGCCTTCTGGCGCGTTTGCTCCGACCGCTCGAAGCCATAGTTCGGTTTCTTGGCCATTGGTCCTCCTTTGGGACATTTCCGGGGACCGGGTTCCGTCGGCAGTATAATTGATTTACCTCTCCCTATCCTGTGTTGGAGAGTGTTGGGCGCGGCTATGCTATATAATGTTACGCCCTGGCGCCCCGCTCACTCCCTTTTCCGCCCCCTCAACCCCGCCAGATACAAATCCACCATCTCGTGCGCCACCTTCTCGACCGGGTCCTGGGTCACGATGAACAGCTTGCCGCCGGCGTCCAGCGACCAGACGCCGTGCATGGCGATCCATAGCAGGCGGACGGCGCGGGTCAGTTCCGCTTCCTCGCCCGGGGCGAACAGGGGTTGCAGCATGCGGCCCAGCAGGGTGAAGACCTGGGCGACCTTTTCCAGGTACCAGGCGGGCGGGGCCTTGGCCTCGGGCAGGCGGTCGTCGAACAGCATGGTCCATTCGCTGCGGTTCGCGGCGATGAATTCCAGGTAGCGGTCCAGCAGGGCGTGCAGGTCGGTCTCGGGCCGGCCGGTGACCGGCGCGCGGGACAGCGCCTCGTACAGCGCGTCCAGGGTCTCGGCGTTGAGGGCGGCGACCAGTTCCTCCAGCCCCTCGAAGATATTGTAGATCGTGCCCACCGAGTAGCCCATGCGGGCGGCGACGGCGCGGACGTTGAGATTGCGCGTCCCCTCCTCGGCGATGATCGCGCGGGCCGCCGCCAGCGCCATTTCGCGCAGTTCCGGCTTGCTGTGTTTCGCGATGCGGGCCATGCCCTCTCCTCAATTTATGAACTTTGTTCAAAAATAAACTTGAACACCGTTCATTATTTCTGTATATCATAAATGAACGTCGTTCATATACGCCGCGCGGGGCCGTTTGGCAAGGCCCAGCGCATAAGGTCGAAACGATAATGCGGGAGTATTGACCATGTTGATGGAGATTGAAAGATTGCGATTGGTGTCGAACCTCTGTCAGGAGGGCAAACCAATGGACGAAAGCCTGGCCAACTGGTTCGGCGCCTGCCTGAAGGATTTTCTCGAGCGCCGCACGGAGACCTTCGAGGAGGCCTTCGGCCTGCCGAGCTGCCGTGGCGGCGTGCCCTGGTGGAAGGAAGAGCGCATGCACCGGCGCGACCGGGCGCTGAGGGCGCTGGCGCATAGTCTGCCCGGCGGCCAGCCGGTCGGCGCCCTGATTCGCGAAATGCATAAGCTGTCGAAAAGATACGCGGCCAGCGCCTGGCGCATCGACCGCGAGCGTTCGGACATGCCGGGATCTTATGCGGGGACGCCGAAAGAGCATCTGTGGGAAGCCTTCCAGTCCGGCGCCCCGATGCCCCTGGGCGAACGCCAGCTTCGTAACATCATTGCCTGAGACCAAGGGAGAACACGATGACGACAGCAACATTGACGACCCCGGTTCCCTTGTCAGTCGTGGAGAATCCCGCGGCCGTTCCGGCCCACCCCCGGCGCATCGCCGAGGAACGCACGCTGTGCATGCGCGACGGAACCGAACTTTTCTACCGGGCATGGCTTCCGGCGGCGAAGGCCGGTCGCGCGGTCGTCCTGTTCCATCGTGGCCACGAGCATTCCGGCCGCTGGCAGGATCTGGTCGATGAGATCGGCCTCGACGATTTCGCCTTTTTCGCATGGGACGCGCGCGGCCATGGCCGGTCGCCCGGCGTGCGCGGCGACGCGGAAAGCATCGGCCAACTGGTGTGTGACGTCGACGATTTCGTGAAACATATTGCGGCGGAGCACGGCATCGAGATGGAGAATATCGTGGTGCTGGCCCACAGTGTCGGCGCGGTGCTGGCCAGTGCGTGGGTGCATGATTTTGCGCCGCCGGTCCGCGCGCTGGTACTCGGCAGCCCGGCGCTGCGGGTGAGGCTCTATGTGCCTTTCGCGATTCCCGCGCTGCGATTGTTGATGCGCGTGCGGCCGAAGTCCTTCGTGACCAGTTATGTGAAGGGCAAGCTGTTGACCCATGACGCGCGGCGCAGGGAGGCTTACGACAGCGACCCCCTGATTACCCAGGCGATTTCGGTGAAAATCCTGCTGGGGCTGTACGACACGGCGACGCGGTTGATGGCGGACGCCGCCGCAATCACGGTCCCCACGCTTATGCTGACCTCGGGCGCGGACTGGGTGGTTAAGCAGCCGGCGCAGCGCGGGTTTTTCGAGGCGCTCGGCGCTCCACGCAAGAAGATGCATGTGTTTCCCGGATTCCTGCACGATACCTTCGGCGAGAAGGATCGGCATCTGCCGATTGCCGAGGCGCGGCGCTTTATCCTGGACTCCTTCGCCGACACGCCGGGGGACAGGAGTTCCGGACCCGAATGCCACGATTTGCAGGGCTATGAGGCTCTGAAGAAACCGCTGCCCTTGTTGTCGCTCAAACGGCTGAATTTTGCCCTGACCGGCTTTGCGATGAAGACCGTTGGGCGGTTGAGCGAGGGTATTCGGCTGGGTTGGCGCGAGGGCTTCGATTCCGGGGCCATGCTGGACTACGTTTATCGCAACGAGGCGCGTGGCGTCACGGTGGCGGGGCGGGCCATCGACCGGATGTTCCTCGAGTCACCCGGCTGGCGTGGCATTCGAATCCGCCAGCGCAATCTGGAATCGGCGATCGGCGCGGCCATGCGGCGGCTGGCCGGGGAGGGGAGCCCGGTACGGATTCTCGATATCGCGACCGGCCATGGCCGCTATGTTCTCGACAGCCTGGCGGCGAACCCGGATATTGCGGCCACCGCCCTGCTGCGTGACTGGTCGGCGGAGAATGTCGAGGCCGGCCGGCGGCTGGCCGCGGGGCCGGGAATGGACGGGGTCCGTTTCGAGACCGGCGATGCGTTCGACACGGACTCAATTGCCCGGATCGAACCGAAACCGACCCTGGCGATCGTCTCCGGCCTTTACGAACTCTATCCCGACAACGCGCCGGTCCGCGCTTCCCTTTCCGGGATCGCTCGCGCCGTGGAATCCAGTGGTTATCTGGTTTACACCAACCAGCCCTGGCACCCGCAGCAGGAATTGATCGCCCGGGTGCTGACCAGCCATCGCGGCGGTGGCGCCTGGGTCATGCGCTGCCGCGGCCAGGCCGAAATGGACGCACTGGTGCGCGAGGCCGGATTCGAAAAAATCGCGACGGAAATCGACGACGAGGGTATTTTCAGCGTATCCGTGGCGCGCAAGCGGCGATCATATGAAGGGAAAAATGCATGATCGCCCTGAAATATCTTGTTCTGACCACGGAGAAGGCATATTTGATTTGTATTCCCCCATGGCGGGGCGCCGCGCGGCGGTTTTCGCGCCTGGCGGCCGGGCCCGCAAAATAAAGCCGTCTTTTGGGACGTGTCGTTCAGAACTTGTCAACGAAATCCCCCCATGATGTCATCGGGGGAGAGAAGGGTAAACTGACAGGTGGCTAGTATCGTAAATTATCTCGACTGGTTTAATGGTGAGCCTGCCAGCCTTGCGCTGCTGGCGATGGTGATCGTGACTTTCACGCTGATCACCGCTTTCGCGGCCGCATTGGGATTGCACCAGGCGCGCAAACCGGTGCTGGCGATGGCGGATGCCGGCGTGACGGCGGTTTTGGCATCCGAGGCGCTGGACGAAGACGACTCCAGTCAACGCGATTCTAAATCCCGATTGCACCGGCGCGCCTCCATCGCGGGCCGGCGTTTACGCAAGGGCCGGCGAATCCGGGATAATTTGCTGTTCATCTCCAGCTTTGCCAGGAATCCCAAGAAAGTCGGCTCCGTCACGCCCAGTAGCCGCCGACTC
>CBFDDT010000070.1:0-18299 GCA_965603635.1 uncultured bacterium
GGTTCTGCGCATGCTCGTTAATTTACCCCGGTGGCTGGGTGGCATGCCCGCCGAAACTATCGTAAAGCGGTCTCCGGCCCTGCTGCGCGCCTGCCGCGAAATGGCCCGCGAGGGCCGATTCGATGCCGTACAAATTGAGTTCACCCAGAATATCCAGTATCTCGAGGCGTTCGCGGGATCTGATATCCCGGCTATTTTAGTAGCGCATGACGTATCGTATATCTCTCATGAGCGCCGGGCCGAGGTAGCGAAAGGCCTGCGAAGGTGGTTCTGGTCGCGCGAGGCGCGCATGATGCGTGCCTATGAACAGGCTGGCTGGGGGCGCTTCGACCGCGTTGTTTCCATGTCGGCGGTGGATCGCGACATCATTCTGCGCCACGTACCGGAGGCCAAGGTCGATGTGGCGCCGAATGGCGTCGATACTGGCGAGTTACAGCCGATCAAGGAAGGCGAGGCGCCGAGCCTTATCTTCGTGGGTTGGATGCGGCATCTACCCAATCCCGATGCCGTCACCTGGTTTCTCGACAAAATCTGGCCGTTGGTGAAGGCGGGCCACCCTTCCGTAAGGTTCGTGATCGTCGGCAAAGGCTTGTCGGACCAGTTGAAGCGGCGGATTGATGTCGATGACCGGATTGATTGTCGAGGTTATGTCGATGACGTACGTAAGCATGTGGGTGAGGCGTGGATCAGTGTCGTGCCACTGCGCATCGGTTCGGGAACACGTTTGAAAATCCTGGAATCAATGGCGCTGGGAACACCCGTGGTCGCAACTTCCGTAGGGGCGGAGGGGATCGCCGCACGGGATGGCGAGCATTTGAGAATAGCGGATTCTCCAGAGGAATTTGCGCGGGCGGTGCTGGAACTGATCGCCGACCCCAAGCTTCGTGGCGGAATGGCGACGGCGGCTCGGCGCCTGGTCGAAATTGACTATGATTGGAAGCCGATAGCGCTAACCGCCGGCGATGCTGTCGCCCGCGCACTTTCAACTTAATTGCGGGTGTAAGGAAAATATGAGGACCTGGACATTCTTGCAGCGCTTCAGCCCGCATTTTGGGGAGGTTCTCCAGGGAAGCGGTCTGTCTTTCCTCGCACGCATTATTGGTGTTGGGCTGGCGTTTCTTTTGGGGATCATGTTGGCGCAAATTTTGGGCGCTAAAGGGTTTGGCGTTTATTCGATTGCCGTAACGTGTATGACACTGGGAACTATTGTCGGGCGCCTCGGTGTTGACACTGCGGTTCTTCGGTTCGTGGCTTCGGCCCATTCGGTGGAAGATTGGGGGCAGGTGGCGGCGGTTCGCCGGTATGGCCTTGCTTTGGTGCTATGCGGATCGGCGGCCGTATCGTGTGCGATGTTTGTGCTTGCACCGGTTTTGGCAACAAAAATATTCGATGATCCCAGCCTCACTCTATTGCTCCGGATTATCGCTCTGGCCATCGTGCCCACAAGCCTTCTGGGTCTTAATGGAGAGTTGCTGAAGGCGACGAGGCGCGTTGGGCAGGGGACATTTGTTCAGGTGACCATGTTTCCGTTGTTACAACTTTCCGGCGTGCTTTTGCTGCTAGCGATAAAGGCTGAATGGACACCCGCGGATATGGCTGTGTTGCACCTGTTTGCCGTAGCGCTTACAGCTTTGATATCGTTCCGGTTATGGAGACGGAATTGGCCTGGCATCCGTTCAAGGGTTCACGAGTCGCTCCTGCTCAGGAAACTGGTCTCTACATCTATTCCCTTGTTTTGGGTTGCGCTCATTGGTGCAACGTTCTCGCTGGCCGATATTCTAATGCTTGGTATATGGGAAAGTTCGGAAACGGTTGGATATTATGCGGCGGCGGCAAGAACCGCCGGTGTCATGACCATTATTCTTGCTGCTTTTAACAGTGTCACCGCCCCGAAATTCTCAGAGCTTCATTCTCGGCAGCTAATGGGTGAACTGTCCCAGATTGCGCGTGGCTCCTCCATGTTGATGACAATCATGGCGCTTCCATTATTACTGTTGTTTGTCTTTGGCGCAAATCTTGTTATGCGGCTCTATGGCGCATCCTTTGTTTCCGGTTCTTTGTCGTTGACTGTTCTCGCGTTCGGCCAGTTTGTTAATGTCGCATGTGGTTCGGTTGGAATATTGCTTATCATGACGGGACATGAGCGATTGATCAGAAACATCATGGTGGTGGCCGGAACGATCAATATCGCTTTGAACGTAATCCTGATACCATATTTCGGTGCTCTTGGCGCCGCCATTGCAACCACGGCAAGTCTCTCGGCGATGAATATGCTCAGTGTTATTTATGTTTACAGGAAACTTTCCATCAACATGATTGCGCTGGCCGAGCCGGGCGCCATGCTACGTTTTTTATCGATTATTCGAGATAAACTCACTAATGGCGGTCCTCCGCCCGGTCCTGCCGCATAAGGGGGGCTGATAGAAATGGTATAACTTTGCAAAAATAATAGTAAATCTTTCCTTTTAGAGAGTTCCCAAAACGTACGTTTCTGTAAATTTTCTTTTCTATGCTAAAGCCACAATAGGTCAGAATTTCGCATACTTCTTTTATAGAGTACTCTCGGACATGGCCCATATGTCCAAGGTCGATAAGTTTGCGCCATTCGGTAACTAAGCTGGGGCCAGTCCGTCGCGATAAAAATATGCGCAGAAGGGCGAGTAAGGAAAGTCCGTTTGGTGTCGTTAAGTATAAAACACCGTCATTTTTCATAATTGAATGAATACCTTTAAGCGTAGATATTATATCTATTCTCAGATGTTCAAATATTTCACACAAGATGACGATGTCAAAATTCCCAATTTCTTCCTGTAATTGAATGAAGTCGTCTGTTTCTATGTTAAATTTTCTCACGTCAATATTAAGTGAATCTATAAGTACGGAAAATCTGTCTGGATCCAAATCGAGTGTAATTACAGTAGAATTTTCATCGTGTCTTATTTTAAATTCGAAAATATATGGAGCACCGCCGATATTTAATATTCTGTCGCAATTTTTTATATTTCCTACATAATTGACGTCCCACTCTATTCTATTTAAATGAAATGATTCATAATTTTTTGCCCAGTTGAGCAGGGTTTCATCCGATACGGTTTTCTCTATTAGTTCTTGCATTGACATAATTTTTTGCCGTTCAATTTAAGTTATGCGCGCGGGGCCAATTATTCGTGATTTCAACGTTTGATCAAGCCAAGATGTTTGCCTGCCGATATTGGAACGTGCCAGCCAGTCGCAAGGAGTTCCTTCAAAATCAGCAGACACAGACGTCTGATGGAAATAGAGAGAATTGTTTCATCGGAACGTGAATAACCAAATTGGGACAGCCACTTACCCATCATTCGGTCGTATAGATAACGTGTCTCGGGGGGCATGTCCGTCCGCCATTTTTCGCTATTGTTCTTTATGATTGGCTCGGACGCGTTTTCTTTCCAGGGTTCTTTCTCGCCGTCGAAGGTTTTTGCGATCGAATTTTCTATACGGGCATGGATCTTCGGCGCTTCCGGTAGTCCAAGAAACCGTATAACAGCCGTTAGTGTTGATTGTGGGTCACTTAGCAAATCTTCGTAACGGACAGTTATGGTGTTTCCTGGCAACTCCTCAAAACAGGCCAGAGCATCGGCATTTGCCGTTCGCCATTTCCAGCCGGGCCATAAAATACCCGCCGGGTTCCATGGAACGCCTTGCCAAGAGAGCGCAACGTCGCGCGGGTCGCGCACGATGTGGATGAATTTTGCATCAGGAAAACAGGCTCTGATTGCCGGTATCTGCAACAGGTGGTCCGGCGTTTTTTCAATCAGTATTTTGCAGTCATGAATCTTCCTGTATTCCGCCAGGATACCTTTAATCAAACTTTTTAGGGACGGATTGTCTTCGGTTTTAAAACTGGATGTTGCCGGTATTGCTTTATTGGCCGGGTCGTCGAGTGCGGCGCTGATTTCAGTCCGGATATACGCCGCGCGCTCTCTGGGCAACGCCTTTTCGGCTGATTTTGCAGACCTGCAAAATCGACGGAAAAAATGTGTTTCCGGCGTCACTGAAATGTTCGGATGTCGCGCGAGACACTCAGCCAGAAGTGTGGTTCCAGATCTTGGAATTCCAACAATGAACGCAATATTGCACATGCTCTTTTTTGTCGCTCACACAAGGTTATAGACTTTTATAGCGGTAGTTTTTTTATGCCAAGCCCCTGTTTTGGGAGGAGCCGCCGTATTGACGGGTAACTTGGAAGGGCACGTTATTTTTCGCCGCATCCGAAATCGTCGGTAAGTCGGTTTATGTCATCTTGGCCGAAAGTGGCGCCCACCTGGATTTCCACTATTTTCAGGGGTAGTTTGCCTTCGTTGGCCAGTCGGTGTTTCGTTCCCGCGGGAATGAAGGTGGATTCGCTTTCGTGGTGCAAACTGCACGCGCTGAACAGGTTTTGGAATTGTTTGGGAAAGAATTTTCGCGATAAGGGCAAAAGGCCGGTTCTGCCTCCGACGGAAAGTATGACTGGATGGATCGTCATGAAATTGGACTCATTGCCTGACGCGGTGCTATTCGCTCGATTGCTCGGATTTTGAAGGGTACCATGTTGTATCCTCTTTCTCTATCGTCGGTTTTTCTGCCTTCGAGTCCCTTGACCTTACCCCCCACCCCTGTATTGATCCACCATCGACAGCAAGACACCGGAATATAACGTGACAATTCTCATCACCGGCGGTGCCGGATTCATCGGGTCGGCGGTTGTCCGTCAATATATTGCCGAGACGAACGAGACAATCGTCAATCTCGACAAGCTGACCTATGCCGGCAATCTGGAATCCCTGGGTGCCGCGCGCGAAGACCCGCGCCATGTTTTCGAGCAGGCGGATATCCTCGACGCCGCGGCGCTTGCGCGCATTTTCGCCGAGTACAGGCCGCGCGCGGTGATGCACCTGGCCGCCGAATCCCATGTCGACCGTTCGATCGACGGCCCGGCTGAATTCATCGAGACCAATATCGTCGGCACCAGCACGCTGCTTGAAGCCGCGCGCCAATATTGGGACGGGCTGGAGGGCGCGGAACGCGAGGCTTTCCGCTTCCATCATGTTTCCACCGACGAGGTTTACGGCACGCTCGGGCCCGAGGGGCTGTTCACCGAGGAAACGCCCTACAGCCCGAACTCGCCCTATTCGGCCAGCAAGGCCTCGTCGGACCATCTGGTGCGCGCCTGGCATGAGACTTACGGGCTGCCCGTGGTCATCACCAATTGCTCCAACAATTACGGGCCCTGCCAGTTCCCGGAAAAACTGATCCCGGTGCTGATCCTGAAGGCGCTGGCCGGCGAGAAATTGCCGATCTACGGCAAGGGCGAGAATATCCGCGACTGGCTTTATGTCGAAGATCACGCGACGGCCCTGCGGCTGGTTCTGGAAAAGGGCAGGGTAGGGGAGACCTACAATATCGGCGGGCGCGCGGAACGCACGAATATCGATGTCGCGCGGGCTGTCTGCACGATCCTCGACGAATTGCTGCCGGACTCGTCCCATCGCCCGCACGAAAACCTGATCACTTTCGTCGCCGACCGGCCCGGCCATGATCTGCGCTACGCCATCGACAGCAACAAGATCGAGCGCGAGCTAGGCTGGTCCCAGACGGAAAGTTTTGAATCCGGGCTGAAGCGGACCATCGCCTGGTATCTGGAAAACCGCACCTGGTGGCAGCGTATTCTTTCCGGCGACTACCAGGTCGAACGGATCGGGCTCGGCAAGGAGGCCTCGTCATGAGCGGGCAAGCAGTGCGTAAGGGGATCATCCTGGCCGGCGGGTCTGGTACCCGGCTCTATCCCATCACCAAGGCGGTCAGCAAGCAACTGCTGCCGGTCTACGACAAGCCGATGATCTATTATCCGCTGTCGGTATTGATGCTGGCGGGGATCCGCGAGGTCCTGATCATCACCACGCCGGAAGACCGATCCGCCTTCGAGCGACTGCTGGACGACGGGCGGCAATGGGGCATGGAGATTTCCTATGCGGTCCAGCCCAACCCCGATGGACTGGCCCAGGCCTTCATCATCGGCGAGGATTTCATCGGCGACGACCCGGTGTGCCTGGTGCTGGGCGACAACATTTTCTATGGCCAGGGTCTGGCGGAACGGCTGCAGGCCACGGCAAAACCCGCCGCCGGCGCGACTGTCTTTGCCTACTGGGTCCGCGACCCGGAACGCTATGGCGTGGTTGATTTCGACGCGCAAGGCCACGCCACGGGTATCGAGGAAAAACCCGAACGGCCGAAATCCAATTATGCTGTGACGGGCCTTTATTTTTACGACAACGATGTCGTGAAGATCGCCAAGAACATGAAACCTTCGCCGCGTGGCGAACTGGAAATTACCGACGTCAACCGCGCCTATCTGGAACGCGGCGATCTGCAGGTCGAAATGCTCGGTCGCGGCGCCGCCTGGCTGGATACCGGCACTCATGAATCGCTGCTGCAGGCCAGCCAGTTCGTCGAGGTGGTGGAGGCCCGCCAGGGGCTGAAAATATCCTGTATCGAGGAAATCGCCTGGCGCATGGGTTTCATCGACGATGCGCAGCTGCGGGCGCTGGCCGAACCGCTGGCCAAGAACGGCTACGGGCAATATCTGTTCGATCTGTTGAAACGCGAGGGCAAATGAAGGTCATCGAGACGGAACTTCCCGGCGTGCTGATCGTCGAACCCGACCGTTTCGGCGATGTGCGCGGCTTTTTCCAGGAGATCTGGCATGAAGGGCGTTACGAGGAGGCCGGCATGCCCGGCTCCTTCGTGCAGGACAATTTGTCGCTTTCCGCCCATGGCGTGTTGCGCGGCCTGCATTTCCAGAATCCCAACGGGCAGGGCAAGCTGGTCTATGTGTTGCAGGGCGAGGCCTTCGATGTCGCGGTGGATGTCCGGGTTGGCTCGCCAACCTTCGGCAAGTGGGCCGGGGTCATGCTGTCGGGCGACACCGGGCAGCAGTTCTACATCCCGCCGGGCTTTGCGCACGGTTTCTGCGTGACCGGCGAGACGGCGCTGTTCGCCTATAAATGCACCGATTTTTACAATCCAAAAACCGAAGGCGCGATCCGCTGGGACGACCCGGCGATCGGCATTGACTGGCCGGTCTCCGACCCCACCGTGTCGGACAAGGACGCCGCCGCGCCGCTGCTGGCCGATATCGATTCCGCGAAACTGCCGGTTTATGGGGGCGAGAAATGACGATCCTGCTGCTTGGCGCGAACGGCCAGGTCGGATGGGAGCTGCGGCGTGCGCTGGCGCCGCTGGGGCCGGTCCGGGCGCTTGAGCGGGCCGAGGCAGACCTCGCCGACCCAGATACGCTCCGCCGCGCCGTGCGGGAGACCGCGCCCTCGCTGATCGTCAATGCGGCGGCCTATACCGCCGTCGACCGCGCCGAAGAAGATGAGGCGCTGGCCCAGGCGGTAAACGCCGACGCGCCCGACCTGCTGGCCGAGGAAGCCAAGCGGCTCGGCATCGCGCTGGTGCATTATTCCACCGACTATGTCTTCGATGGCGCCGGCGACCGGCCAGCGACCGAAAGCGACCCCACCGCGCCACTGAACGCCTATGGGCGCACCAAACTGGCGGGCGAGGCGGCAATCCGCGATTCCGGATGCGCCCATCTGATTCTGCGCACAAGCTGGGTCTATTCCATGCGTGGCGCCAATTTCCTGCTGACCGTAAAGCGTCTGGCGGCCGAGCTGGAGGAAATGCGCATCGTCGCCGACCAGACCGGCGCGCCGACCTGGGCGCGCGGCATCGCCGGGGCGACGGCGCTGATCCTGGCGCGCTGTGGCGCACCGGCCGACACCGGCGGCCTGGCGGAGAAGGGCGGACTCTACCATCTGACCGCATCGGGCGAGACCAGCTGGCACGGCTTCGCCGAGGCGATCGTCGACTGGATGCGCGCGACAGACCAGCCGGTCCGCTGCAAGCAGGTCCACCCCATCCCGACATCGGACTATCCGACCCCGGCGAGGCGCCCGGGCAATTCCCTGCTGGATTGCGCGAAATTGCGCGAGACCTTCGGAATCGCCATACCCGACTGGCGCGAGCAACTGGGGCTTTGCGTGGACCGTTAAAGCCACATACTCACCCGGTTTTCCCTTTGACAGCTCTCAAACCCTCAGCATACTGTCCACCGCCTTCGGGGCGGTATAATAGCGAATGAGCAGACTGGAATCATGAGCGACAGCGGCATTGGCGCGCGGGTCAAGCGTAAGGAGGATGAGCGGCACCTGCATGGGCGGGGGCGGTTCGTATCCGATATTCTGCTGCCCAACCTGCATGAGGTCGCCTTCCTGCGCAGCCCGCTGGCCCATGGGCATATTCGCGGCATCGATATTCCCGACGGTCTGAAATCGCGGGTCTATACCGCCGACGACCTGGCCGACGTTGCCCCGATTCGCGCGGTGGCCACCGTGCCCGGCTTCAAGGCGTCGGACTATCCGCCGCTGGCTTCGGCCAAGGTGCGCTATGCGGGCGAGGCGATGGCCATGTGTGTGGCGAAAACGCGGGCCGAGGCCGAGGATATGGTCGACCTGGTCCGCCCGGACCTGGAGGAGCTGCCGGCCGTCTGCGATGTGGAAGCGGCGGTGCAATCGGGGTCCGCGCTGGTGCATGAGGATTGGGGCGATAACCTGTTCCTCGATGCGGTGGTCGGCGGCGACTTGGGCGATCTGGAACAGACCGCGCCGGTTATTGTCGAGCGCGAATATAAAATGGCCCGCCAGGTCATGAACCCGATGGAGGGCAAGGCGGTGCTGGCCCATTGGGACGACACGGCCAGCCAACTGATCGTCTATACCTCCACCCAGGTGCCGCATTCGATCCGCTCCGGCCTGTCCCTGTGCCTGGGGCTGCCGGAGGAAAAGATCCGCGTTATCGCGCCCGACGTGGGCGGCGGTTTCGGCTATAAATGCGTGCTGCAGCCAGAGGAAATCTGTGTCGCCTGGCTGGCCATGAAGCGACGCCATCCGGTGCGCTGGGTCGAGGACCGGCGCGAGCATCTGACCGCCGGCGCCAACACGCGCGAACATTACTACAAGGTCAAGGCCTACGCCGACGAGCGCGGCAAGCTGTTGGGCCTGGACGCGACTGTGACCATCAGCGTCGGCGCCTATTCGGTCTGGCCCTTCACCGCCGTGATCGAGGCCGGGCAGGCCGGCGGCAATCTGCCCGGCCCCTATGTCTTCGACAAATACCGCTGCCGCACCGTATCGGTCGCCACCAACAAACCGCCCTTTACCCCCTATCGCGGGGTGGCGCGGCCCGGCGTCTGTTTCGCCATGGATTTGACCATCGACGCCGTCGCGCGCGAGGTCGGCCGCGAGCCGCATGAGGTACGCGCGGAAAATCTGGTCCAGCCGGAACAGATGCCCTTTACCAACGTCACCAACAAATTCTACGACAGCGGCGATTATCCCGCCGGGGTTCGCGAGGCGGTGGAAAAAATCGACGTCGCCGGCACCCGTGCGCGCCAGGCCGAAGGCGAGGAGGACGGCCGCCTGATCGGCGTCGGCTTCGCGACTTATGTGGAACAGACCGCCCATGGCCGCCCGGTATTCGGCGCCTGGGGCATCGCCGTGGTGCCGGGCTACGAGAATGCGTCCGTGAAACTGACCGCCGATGGCGGGCTGGAAATTCGTGTCGGTGTGCAGAGTCACGGCCAGGGCATGGAAACGACGCTGGCGCAAATCGCCAATACGGAACTCGGCGTGCCGCTGGACCGGATCACCGTGATCCATGGCGATACCGGTACGACGCCGTTTTCCACCGGCACCTATGCCTCGCGCGGCATCGTCATGGCTGGCGGCGCGGTGGCGACCGCCTGCCGCGAACTGATCCCGCGCATGGCGCCGATTGCCGCCCATTTCCTGCAATGCAAGCCGGAAGAGGTCAGGCTGGAAGGCGGCATGATGAAGGGCCCGTCCGGCGAAGTCCCGCTGGCCGATATCGGGCGCGCCTGGTATCTGCGCCCCGACCAACTGCCCGAGGTGATCGACGAAGGCGGGCTGGAAGTGGTGATGGGCTACAAGCCCGGCATCGAGACCGGCGTGTTCGGTTACGCCACCCATGCCGTCACGGTGGCGGTCGATCCGGCGCTGGGGTCGGTGGAAATCCTGGATTATGTGATCGTCGAGGACTGCGGCACGCTGATCAATCCGATGGTGGTCGAGGGCCAGACCTATGGCGGCGCGGCCCAGGGGATCGGCACGGCGCTTTACGAGGAAATGCCCTATTCGCCACAGGGCCAGCCGCTGGCCTCGACCCTGGCGGATTACATCCTGCCCGGGCCGACCGAGGTGCCGCGTATCCGCATCTACCATACTGAAACGCCGTCGCCCCATACCACCCACGGCCAGAAGGGCGTCGGCGAGGGCGGCGCGATCGCGCCCCAGGCGGCCATCGGTAACGCCATCAACGACGCGCTTAAACCGCTGGGCGCGGAGGTCGGCGAGGCCCCGATGACGCCGCGCCGCATCCTCGATGCGATTGGCGCGGCGAAGGCGAAGGCGGCGGCGGAATGAAGGCGGCGAAATTCGATTACGAGGCGCCGGCCAGTCTCGACGAGGCGTTGGCGCTGCTGGCGGATGGCGGGGGCAAGGCGGTCTCCGGCGGCCAGTCCATGGGCCCGATGATGAACATGCGGCTGGCCACGCCCGACCGCGTGGTCGATCTGCGGCGACTACCGGAACTTACCGGTTACAGTCAGGATGAGGGTAGTCTGGTTATCGGCGCGGCCGTCACCCATGCGCAGATCGAGGACGGCGCGCTGCCCGACGCAACCCGGGGCATGATGGCCTCGGTCGCCGCCGACATCGCCTACCGCCCGGTGCGCACCCGCGGCACCATCGGCGGCAGCCTGTGCCATGCCGACCCCGCCGCCGACTGGCCAAGCGCGCTGACGGCGCTGGGCGCGACCCTGGTGGTGGCAGGGAGCGGCGGCAAGCGGCGCATCGGCATCGATGATTTCCTGCTGGGCGCCTTCGCGACCGCGTTGGGCGAGGGCGAGGTGCTGGCGGCGGTGGAGGTTCCCGTGCTTTCCGATTCCGCGCGCTGGGGTTATTTCAAATTCTGCCGCAAGACCGGCGAGTTCGCCGAGACGATTTGCGGCGTGGTGTTCGACCCGGCCAACAATATCCGTCGCGTGATATTGGGCGCGCTGGGCGGCGCGCCGAGGCGGCTGACCGGGCTGGAAGAGAAACTGGGCGACGGCATCCCCGGCGATGAAGAGATCGCCGCCGCCATCGACGCGCTGGGCATCGCCTTCGAGCCGGCCCAACGCGTCATGCACAACACGGCGGTCAGGCGCGCCCTGCAACAGGCTTTCGGCTCATGAAAACCATCACACTCACCGTCAATGGCGAGAAGATCACCGCCGCCGTTGAGCCGCGCACCCATCTGGGCGACTTCCTGCGCGGCCATATGCAGCTTACCGGCACCCATCTGGGCTGCGAGCATGGCGTCTGCGGCGCCTGCACGGTGTTGATCGACGGCGCCCCGGCGCGGTCCTGCATCAATTACGCGGTGGCCTGCGACGGCCAGGAAATCACCACCATCGAGGGTTTCGGCGACGACATCCTGATGAACCGCCTGCGCCGCGCCTTCAACGACAATCACGCGCTGCAATGCGGCTTCTGCACGCCGGGGCAACTCGTCTCGGCGCGCGACCTGCTGACCCGCCTGGGCGATCCCGACGAGGCCCGCATCCGCAAGGAGATGAGCGCCAATCTCTGCCGTTGTACCGGCTATATGGGCATCGTGAATTCGGTAATCGAGGTCTTCGCCGACAAGGACCCGGCCCTTCTGGTGGCCCGCAAACAGGCGGCGAATCCGGTTGCCGTCGGCGAGGCGGCAAGCCTGGCTGCCACGGCGGGAGAGGCATCGACAGCGGCTGTCCCGGTGGCGGCTTCATCCGCCAGCTTCTCCGACTCCGGCGAGGGCTGGACGGAAATCTCGCAAACCCTGGCGCTGACGCACCCCGCCGCCGAAGTATGGCAACGCCTGCAGGATTACCATCTGGTGGCGCGCTGCCTGCCCGGCGCGGCCATCGATTCCCTCGAGGGCGACAGCATAACCGGCCGCTTCCGCGCGGCTCTCGGCCCGATCACCGCCGAATTCCACGGCAACGCCGCCATCGAACGGTCCGACGCCGACCGGCGCGGCCAGTTGCGCGGCACGGGCAGCGAAAAATCCGGCGCGACCACGGCCAAGGGCGAACTCGCCTATACCGTCCGCGAGGCGGGCGCGGGCTGCGAGGTGGATCTGTCCATAAAATACCAGATCCAGGGTCGCCTGGCGCAGTTCACCCGGTCGGGCATCGTGGTGGATTTCGTCGAACGCCTGACCGGCGAATTCGCCAGAAACCTGGGCGCCGCCATCGCCGGCGAGGAAATGTCCCCCGCCGGTGAGCCGTTGCAAGTAGGCGGCATGTTTTTCGCGGTGCTATGGGCGCGGATCAGGAAGCTGTTCGGGGGGTGAGCGGGCGCTCTATTCCTAGCTCTCCGGCTCTTTCCAGCCGCCCTTGTCGCTGCAGCGCACGCAGCGGATGAGGGTGAATATCTGGTTCCAGTTGGCGTCTTTCGCCAGGTAATCCAACAGCACGCGCAGCGCCTTGTCCCTGTCGGGAATTCCATACATTTTCGCCGCATAATCCAGCATCTTCACCGAATCTTCCTGGACCTCGAACGTCACCGAAACCTTGTTACCCGACATTGACCGTACTCTCCTTAGCTTATGGGAATTAGACCACTAGGGATATAACCCGGTACGCTGGCAAATCCATGGCTGGGTTATTCTTCGCCCATCGCCCGGCGGTACCAGCGGTAAAACAGCGCCACGTAATGTTCCTCGGGCATCAGCACGCCTTGCTTGTGGGGCAGGGCATGCAGGCCTTTCTGGTTGACCGCCGAGATGTCGCCGTCCTGCTCCATCACCAGCTTGCCGAAATCCACCACATTGGCCATGTCGAAATCCGGATTCGCCAGGGTTTCCGCGGGGAACAGCCATTCCGCCTGCAGCTCCGTCCGTTCCGGCCCCAGGGGCAGCAGCCGCACGATGCGCATATAATCCGGATGGGCGGCGATATAGATGGACGGCGTGTTGACGTAGTAACGCGCGCCGGCCGCCCGCTCGGCCTCGCTCAACCCCTCGAAACGGGCGCCATGGATTCGGGCGTCCGCCGACCAGGTTTCCGCGCCCTCGCGCAGGCCGCCCCGGTATTTTGGGTCGGGCGAGTCCTCGTTCTCGCGCCAGTCCGGGTCGTCCTGGGGCAGGATGGTGCGCCGCTTGAAGATCGGCACCAGGGCCGAAAGTTCGGGATGCACCGAGGGGCAATGCAGGCACTCATTGAAATTTTCCCAGAAGGTCTTCCAGTTACAATCCATGACCTTGCGCCATGTATGGCCGGTGACAAGGTCGGCCAGTGGCCAGTTTTCGGTATAGTCCGAACCGCCGCGCAAGGCTTCCAGTTCGGCCGGCGGGTCTTCGCCCAGGCAGACGAAGATGCAGCCGCGCCATTCCTTCACCGCGATTTTGTAGAGCGGATAATCCTCCCTGGCGAAATCCGGGGCCTCGGACAGCGAGCTGGTGCCCAGCAGATTACCCTGG
Organism: uncultured bacterium; assembly: GCA_965603635.1. Classification (GTDB taxonomy): domain Bacteria; phylum Pseudomonadota; class Alphaproteobacteria; order UBA8366; family JADFVY01; genus JADFVY01. Next base: position 13,609 of record CBFDDT010000070.1, read on the forward strand.
AAATCGTAACTCCATTGGTGATAGGGGCAGACCACCGCCTTGGCGCGAAACCGGCCCTCATGCTCCAGGCAAAGCTGCGAGCCGCGATGGCGGCAGGTGTTGTGGAAGGCCCGGACGACCCCCTCGCCGTCGCGCAGCAGCAGGACCGACTGGTCGCCGATGGTCTCGGTGCGAAACGCGCCGGGCTCGGGCAAGGCATCGGCCCGGCAAAGATAGACCCATTGCCGATACCAGATGGTCGACAGTTCCCGGGCGTGGATCGCCGGGTCGTAATAGGCCACCGCCGGTAGGGTCTTCTCCGCCGACTTCAACCCCGCGAAATCCTCGTCGCCCGTAAGTTTACGCGCCATGATCGCCAGCCCTCCCGTTTAAGCCGTTGCCGGCGAGGTTAAGGTAATCCGGCGCGGTGTGGAAGGGGTAGATAGTGGCGGGCCGATGACCCGCCGGACCGGGAAATGTGGTAAGTCCGATAACGATGCGATCTCGGTCTGTTATGGGAGACTACAATGCCGCGAAAGGGAACTGGATTCTGGATGCTGCAGGGGCCGGGCTGGCTGCTGCTGTTGTATCTTCTGTACGCCCAGGCCATCCCGGCGCTGGACTATGATCTGGGCGTCGCCATGGGCACGCAGGAGTCGGCATCGCAGATTACCGAGGTCGGCGTCGCTTTCTGGTGGGGCTTCGCCTTTGGTGATCTCGTCACCTACGCCCCGCTTCTCGCCGCCGGGCTTGTCGGGCATATGCTGTCGAAGGCCTGGGGCCGGGTCGCGCTGGCGGCCGCGCTCGGCGTCACGGTCTATTGGCCGGTGGTATGCCTCGCCGCCGTTGTCGCCGCCAGGGACGCAAAGGGATGGAGCCTGCCGGGGGAGACCGAGTACTGGATCGTCCTGCCGCTGATCGCCCTATGGGCCGCATGGGGCTTGTGGCGGCTCTCGTGCGACGGCGTTGCCGGCGCCTGATATCCCCCGGGCAAACGAAATCCCCCAGCGGTGAGGCCGGAGGGGACTTCGGGATTGGCAGCTTACGCCGAACGATGCGGCCGTCAGCCGGCCGTGGCGTTCATGTCCTGGCCGCAGCACATCGGGGATTTGATCTTGCCGTGGTCGTTGGGGCATTTGGATACCTGGACCTCGGCCCCGTTATCCAGCGTCAGCGTATCGTTGACCAGCGGTGCATCGCACTTGCCGCAAGTCGCATTGACACTCATTCCACAAACCGCGCATTCATACGTCGCCATTCTCTGTTCCTTTTTATTACGATAAGCCTCCAGGGCGGGCGGACACTATATCAACCGCGCAGGCGACAGTTCAAGCATCCGTTGGGGCGTTTCGCCTGAACATCCCAGACTCATGGACAAACAGCATGACGGGAAGTCGATAACTCTGCTATCAAAATAGATAGCGTTCCCGAAACGCAACTGGCCGGGGTGAATGGGTTCTCATAGAGCAATCTTCACAGGTTTCGATTCGGCGTGGACCGACAATCCGAAGAAGCCGGGGGCCATTGCAAGCATCGTTCTCGACGCCGATGGGCGCCTTCGATTGTTACCGCCCGAACCGGCCACTTTCAGTCACGCCAGGGAAACAATAACCGAACTTGCATCGATGGCTCCCCTGCATATCGTCGGGATCGATCAACCCATCATCGTCCCCAACAACACCGGTAGCCGCCCCGCGGACAAGGTCGTTGCCAGCCTGATCGGCAAGATGAAGGGCGGTGTTCAGCCCGCCAACCGGGGCAAGGCCAACATGTTTGGCGATGAAGCGGCGGTATGGCCATTCCTTGAATCGATCCCGCACAAGCAATCCCCGGCCGCCGCCATCGGCGCCGACAAGGGGAAAGTCATCATGGAGGTATTCCCCGCCCTCGCGATCCTCGGCCTGTTCCCCTGGTTCATTAGCCGGGGGCGCCAGCCAAAATACAATCCGGAACGCCGCAAGACTTACCTGCCAGCCGACTGGCGGCGACTTGTGTGGAGGCTATCGCGCCACGGAACCGAAATGCGCATGGAGGGTCTCCATTATTGGGCTCGCGCGATGTTGGCCCTGCCAGGGCCCGGCAAGGCCGACCAGGACGCCGTCGACGCCGTGATCTGCGCGATTCAGGCGTTCCACTGGTGGCGCTGGGGCTCCGAGGGCTCGGCGGTGATCGGGGACGAGAAAACAGGCTACATCGTTGGCGCGGTCAATGACTGGACGATGGAATACCTGAAAGCCCAGGCCGAGAAGCGCTCCGTACCGTTTCAACGCGAATGGTAAGCTAACAAGCGTGCGGACGTTATCCATCAATCGACAAAAAAACCCCGCGCCGATCTCCCGGCACGGGGCTTTCAAATTGGTAGCGGAGGAGGGACTTGAACCCCCGACACGCGGATTATGATTCCGCTGCTCTAACCAGCTGAGCTACTCCGCCGCAGGTGCGGTGAACGCTATAAGGCGAGAGGTGCGGCCCTGTCAAGCGGCCTGCGACCATCTTGGCGGCCGGATATGGCCGCGCGCCCGGAAGTTTGATATTGTATCCACCACCGCCGGCCGCAAGACCCGTGGGGGCACTGGCCGGCAGGCGATGGGAGAGGATACTGCCATGCGCGGCAAGCCCAGACTGACCTTCCTGACCGAGGCCGAGGCTCGCCCCGAGCCGGGCGACCTGGTTTTTCGCGAACGGCGCTTGGGCAAGCTCTTGGCGTCGCTGTTTTTTTTCGCGCTCACCGGCGGCTTCGTGGGCGCCGCCTGGTTTGCCGCATCCGAGGGTGGCGCTGGCGCCGCGCTGGCCGTGTTCCTGATGCTGATGGCGTTCGTCCTGCTTACCGTGTTCATGATCGCCTTCACCGGTTTTCAGGCAAGTGGACGGCCCACCAACTGGCTACTGCGGGTGACATCCCAGGGCCTGTTTATCCATTACCGGTCCTATCTGAACAGCCATCTGGCCGCCGACCGCGATACCGTGTTGTACCTGCCGCACCGTGAGATCGCCTGGATTCGCGCCAGCCAGCGAACCTGGAGCCGCAGCCTGCCCGACGACACCACCACGCTACGGCGGCGCTATCTGGAGATCGGCCTGCGCAAGGACGATGTTTCGGAGCTGGAAGGTAAGCTCGACGAGGAGCGCGCGGTGACCGCCTCGGCGCCGTCGCGCTTCAATCATTACCCAGTGTTGCTGGCCGGCCGCGTCATCCGCATCGAGTGGCATTCGCCGCGCACCGCCGTGACCCCCGGCCTGCGCCGCGCGCAGGCCATGCTGGCGTCGAACTATCCGGCTGCGCCGGATGTCGCCGAAATCCTGGCCAGTGACGAAACACTGAGTGACGTGGCGGCCCAAGAGACGCGCATTCGCGAGTATCTGGCACAAGGCGATACGATCACCGCGGTCAAGCTGGCCCGGCATTATTTCGGCTACGACCTGACCACCGCCAAGGCCTATGTGGAAAGGTTGGAGGACCGGGGTTACGCCGCCGCGCTGGCCTCGCCGCGCAGGATCCAGCCGCCGCCGAGCACGCGCTCGCCGTCGTAGAAGACGCAGGCCTGGCCGGGGGAGACGCCGTGGGCCGGGTCGTCCAGCACCGCCCTGGCGCCATCGCCCGCCGGATAAAGCATTGCCGGCACGGCCTCCATGGTGGAGCGCAGTTTGACCTGGACGCCCATTCCCTCGGCGGGGATCGGGCCGTCGCCCAGCCAGTTGAGCTCTCCCAGCCTGACCGTCCCGCAGGCCAGCGCCGCGCGTGGGCCGATGACGACGCGGCGGGTCTCGGGCTCCAGGCGCACCACATAGAGCGGGTCGGTGGATTCCTTGCGCCCGCCGATGCCAAGGCCCTTTCGCTGGCCGATGGTGTAGCCGATGATGCCCTCGTGGCGGCCCATCACATGGCCCTCGAGATCGACGATCTCGCCGGGTTCGGCGGCCTCGGGGCGCAGTTTTTCAACGATGCGGGCATAGCCGCCCTCGGGCACGAAGCAGATATCCTGGCTGTCCGGCTTGTCGGCGACGGCCAGGCCGAAGCGTTCGGCCAGCGCGCGGGTCTCCGCCTTGTCCAGACCGCCCAGCGGGAAACGCAGAAAATCGAGCTGTTCGGGGGTGGTGGCGAACAGGAAATAGCTCTGGTCCTTGGCCGGGTCGGCGGCGCGGCGCAGTTCGGCCCGGCCCGGCCCGGCCGCCCGGCGCACATAATGACCGGTCGCCATGGCGGCGGCGCCCAGCTCTCGCGCGGTGGCCAGCAGATCGCGAAACTTGACGGTCTGGTTACAGCGCACGCAGGGGATCGGTGTCTCGCCGCGGGCGTAGGAATCGGCGAAATCCTCGATCACCGCATCGCGGAACCGGCTCTCGTAATCCAGCACGTAATGGGGAATGCCCAGGCGGTCGGCGACCATGCGCGCGTCATGGATATCCTGTCCGGCGCAGCAGGCGCCCTTCTTGCCCACCGCCATGCCGTGATCGTAAAGCTGCAGCGTCACGCCGACGACGTCGTAGCCCGCCTCGGCCAGCAGCGCCGCGGTGACGGAGGAATCGACGCCGCCCGACATCGCGACGACGATGCGCGTTCCCTTTGGCAGATCGGGTAGTTCAATGCTCATGGCGCGAATATAGGGCGGGTGAGTGTTTATACCAAGGCTCGCTGATAAAGACTCATTCGATGGGGCTTTATCAGCGAGCCTTGGTATTACGCAACGATTCGAGGAATATTTCCTGTTCAG
>CBFDDT010000071.1:0-18264 GCA_965603635.1 uncultured bacterium
GGAGGCGCCGGGGGATGTTTGTGCGGCGGCGTCCGCTATCGGGTGGAGGGCGAGTTGCGCGATGCGGTAGCCTGCCATTGCGCACAATGCCGCAAGATCACGGGGCATCACGCGGCCTTCAGCGCCTGCCGGAACGAAGACCTGGTTTTCGAAAGCGACAAGACTCTGGCCTGGTACGAATCCTCGCCGAGTGTGCGCCGGGGATTCTGCGGCAAATGCGGATCGACACTGTTCTGGGACGACCGGTCGCGGGATTATATCGCCGTGGCCGCCGGCTCGCTGGACCAACCCACGGGGATCAGGCTGACCAAGCATATCTATGTGGCGGGAAAGGGCGACTATTACCGCATCGAAGGCTGCGCCCCCGCCGATATCCATCCGGGGAGCATGGGTGGCGTTAATCGAGACCCGGAATAACCCAGCGCCGCTTGCCCCCGCCCTTGCAGGCGACGGCCGGATATTCGCGGCGCGGCAGGCTGCCTTGTTTTGCGACGCTGTATGTCCGGCAGGGTTTGCCGTCGGGCCCGTCGTGCCCGCCGTTGATGCGGATGACGTAACTTTCTGCGCCCACCGGGTTGCGCCATACAGTTTCCGTGCCGGGCGCCGCGCGATCCAGCGCGTCATGGATCGCGCCCTGGCGGCCCTTGCGTAACGTCCGGCTACCGCCGCCGGGCAGTATCGCGATCAGTTCCGTCTTGGCGATTTCCAGCCCCGCGCCGTCGAAATCGTGGCGGCGCACAAAATGGTCGACCGCCGGCACGTAATACCAGATACGTCTCTGCCAGGCCCCCGCGGGCGCCGGCGAACGCTCACAGACTATCGCCTGTGCCTTGAACGAACCGGCCGGAACCTTGACCCCCTTTGGGCCCTTGTTGCTGCATGACCAGCTGGCGTCGCTGGCGTGGCGCTTGGCATTCTTGCCCTGGGCTTCGTTCCATTCCTGGCTGGTCACATCGAAATAAAGATCCATCCCCTCGTTCGGCGGCCACGACGTTTCGGCGGGGAGGCTCGACTCGGCGGCGCCTTTCCAGGTTCCCGATTGCCACTCTGTCTCAGGCAAGCCGAAATGCGGCCCGGTGATATAGTGGTCGCCGAGGCTGGTTTCCCAGTTGACCCGCGCGCCTTTGACCCCGGTTACCGTATGAATCTCGACGCCGGAATAAACAAAGCGCGTTCCCACCGGATAAAGCCCGGAAGGGATGGCCGCTTCGACCGCGATCACCCGCGGTGCGGCATTCGGCTGGTCCTGCATGTGGCTGAGCAGCGTGGAGGTAGCGGTGCCGTCGACTTTCAGCCCGCTGTCCCGCTGATAGCGGGCGATCGCGCGCGCGGTATTGGGCCCCATTTTGCCGTCGGCGGCGCCGGGTTGATAGCCCAGCTTGGTCAGCGTCGTCTGAACAACGACGATCTGGGCCTGCGTCAGCGGCGCACCGGGAAGGACCGGTTGGGGTGGCGCCTTGGCCGCGGGTTGTGGCGGCGGCGGTGTGGGTGGCGGCGAGTTTCTGGCGGTGCATGCGGCCAAGGCCGACAAAAGAATCAACAACGCAATGGACGCGGCAATGCAACGTACAGCCCCGCGAAGAGTAGCCCTGCCGCGCCCCTTCAAACGGGTTATTGTCATTGAACCGTGGTATGATGTCATGCGCGTCGCGAATCCCGGTGGCTATTCATCGCCTCCGTTTTCGCCTAAGTAATCGGCGGGATCAACCCCAATGGTCCGGACGAGTTGCTTAACTGGCGCTGGTCTCGAATGAATCTGCATTCGATGTGTCGCCGTTACTGTTGGGAATTAGCCATTTTTGGTCCTCGTCCGACAGGCAGGCCTGCGCCGGATAGATCCGTGAAACGCCGGCGCCGCGCGCGGTCAATTCGAAAGTACGGCAACGCACGCCGTCGCCGATATCGCGAGTCGTACTGGGAAGAATCACGAATTCCTCCTTCACCATGGTGCTGCTCCACAGGCTGCTTTCGCCGTCGGGTAATCCGCCAAGCGCGTCCTGGATTGCCTGGTCCAACCCGGCCCTGACAGCCGGTGGCCAGTTTTCGGCGCCAGGACGAACCCCCACCAGTTCTTTCGAAATCCGGCTGCCGCCGGGCATAATATCGATCCTGGCAACGTAATGACGCACCGCGGGAGCATAATGCCATATGCGCTGGACCCATTCGCCCGGGGGCGCGGAGTCGCGGTCGCAGGTCAAGGCAACCACGGCAAATTTTCCGGCGGGAACCGACGTGTTCTCAGTACCCGCAGTACGGCATTGCCATGACTCCAGTCGTCCATTGTTCTCGACCTCGAAGGTAAAGACTGAATTGGTGGCAAGCGGCCAGAATTCACCCGCATCAAGATGCGCGTTGGCCTCGCCGGTTCCAGAGGGTCCCGTCCAGTTCGAAGGCGGGATCATAAAATTGCGGTCGGCGGTAAAACTAACACCATTATCGACCCGCCAAAACAGCTTGTTACCGGCTACTCTAACAACGGTTTCGACCCGGCCATTACTCCAGACATAGGCGTCCCCGGCATCGTAATGCGGCGGGATTTTGGCATTTTTGACATGGACTACCTCCCCCGGAGGGGCGATCTCTGGCTCTATAATCGCCAGTTCGGTTTCCGGTGACGAATCCGGGGCGACCGCCACGCTTGGTATCGGCGATTTTTCTGGCCGGTGAGCGGCGGCCAGACTGATGGCCAATTCCGGAGTGATTCGGCCGTCGACCTCCAGCTTCGCTTCATTCTGGTAGGCCCTGATGGCCTCTTTGGTGCGCGTCCCCGCAATGCCGTCGATCCGGCCAGGATTATATCCCAACTCGGCGAGGTCGCCTTGTATAGCCTTTACTTCCTCGCGTGATGGGCCGGGCGCCGGCGCGGCATCAATGGTCCCCGACGAGCCGGGCGCCGGCGCGGCATCAATGGTCCCCGACGACACGTGCTGCGCGGTTTTTCCCTCGCCGCCGGTCAGGTCCGGGACCCAATCAGGCAGCTCGAAATTGGCGCACCCGGACAACAGGAAAAGTCCGGCCAGCGCCGGTACCGAGCGCTTCCAGATTGATCGGGTCCGGCCTGGATCCATTTGCTGTTTCCTGTTCATGCCTGGTATCGACTCCCGGTGTAAAATACCATGATAGGTTTGGTCCGAATGCTTCATTCGGCGGCGGCGCGTTTATGAATGATCCGATCGCCGGGGAACACGGCGCGAACCGTCGTTCCCATTTGCGGCTTGCTTTCAAGTTCCAACCGGCCTCCATGTAATTCTACCAAACTCTTGGTCAGTGGCAAACCTAGTCCGGTTCCCTCATATCTGCGGGCCAGAGACGAATCGGCCTGGGTAAAGGGTTTCAGGATTCTTTCCTGATCTCCTTCCTCGATTCCGATCCCGGTATCCGCGACCATGAAAACGAATTCGCCCATGCCGTTCACCTTGGCCGACACGCTGATTCGACCGCCAGGCGGCGTAAATTTGACGGCGTTCGACAGCAGGTTCAGGACAATCTGCTTGAATGCGCGTTCGTCGGCATAAAGAGCCGGCATATCTCGCGCCATTTCCGGCTTCAGCCTGATTTTCCCGGCCGTCGCCTTGGCCTCAACCAGATGCAGCGCCTCATCGACCATGCCGGGCACGTCCAGTTCTTCCTCGCTGAGTTCGAAACTATTCGCCTCCACCTTGGAAAGATCGAGAATATCGTTGATCAGGCTAAGCAGATGAAGTCCGCTGCTGTGAATATCCGACGCATATCCCACATAGCGCCTGTCGCCAATCGTTCCGAACATCTCGTTTGTCAGCATTTCGGAAAAACCGATAACGGCGTTCAACGGCGTACGCAACTCGTGGCTGACCATGGCCAGGAATTCGGATTTGGCGCGGCTGGCGACTTCCGCCTCGTCCTTGGCCGTCCGCAACTCGGCCTCTACCCGCTTGCGCTCGAGTATTTCCTTCTCCATCCGCACATTGGATTTGTTGGCGCGCGACAACTCCGCCGTACGCTGCACCACCGCTATTTCGATTTGCTGCTGCTTTTGCCGCGCCACGGCCATGTAGCGGGTCAACAACGACGTCAGCACAAGCCCAAACAGCGCAACGCCCCACGGCACCGCGCCCAGGTCAAAATCCATGGTGCCCGGAACGGGCCGGACAACGATGTTGTAGCCGCGGTTTCCTATTTTCTGTCCGGCCATGGCGGAAAAACCAACATCAATTCCTTCGACGGCGGCGGCGGGCATATCGGGTTTGCGAAGGACCGACGGTTCGATATGGACAAGTTCATTCGATACTCCGCCGTTATCCATATACAGGTAGGTATCCAGCCATGCCGGGGTTGTAAATTCGCGCAATGTGGTTCCGAACAACAGGTCCAGCCGGACCAAGGCGACGATATATCCTTCTGGCCCGGTGAGATTATTGTTTCCCAGGGCCACGTCCGGCGCGAACACAGGCTGCACCAGCAGAAGGGTTTTGTCGTTTCGATAGGGCTGGCCGCGGGGATCCTGCCAGTCGATTACATTCAACCGTCCGTCGCGGTCCGTCTGGTGCAGGGCGGCGCGAATTTCAGGTATGGAAGCCAGGTCCAGGCCAGAAAGATCTTCGTTTCCTCCATAGGGCTCCACGAAATATAGCGGCAGATGATACCGCCGCCGCGCCGCCGGGACTACCCTCGAGGTTCCGGTTATCTCGGAGAATGCAAATCCTCGCAGCCCGTCGGCTTCGGCCCGCCGGACATAGGCTTCGCGATCGGATTCCGGAACAACGGGCACCCACGCCAGGGCCTGGATACCCGGATAATAAGCAAGGCGGTCTTTAGCAAAACGGAAAAAATCATACCGGCCGCCAACGTTGCCGGGATCGTTGAGCATTTCGGCGGCCATGCCCACAAGTTCGAGATGTCGGTCTGTGGCCTTGCGCAATGCCAGGACATAATGACTGGCCTGGCGGTCAAATTCCTGTTCCGCCGCGCTGCGATAGAGATCGCGGGTTACAAAAAATACCGCCGCGGTCAGGCCCAAACCCACTAGAAGAACGATTGCCACGGGCAAGTTGCCTTCAAGGCGAGAGGTTCTGTGGTCGGTTTGACCGGAAGGTTCGCGTTTAACCATTCCGAACAGGCGGACGACCCATGACAGGTTCCAGCGGTCGATCTTAGGAGCCGGCCCAGGTTGCGCTGAATCGCCTTCGGTGATCAGAAATTCCGGAGAACCAGCTTTATCGTCCAAATCCAGAGCTGACGCGCGCGCTCGATTGTAACTGCGATCAATCGCGACCCGCTCTAATTTAGCAAAGCGTTCTGGGTTTCGCTTCAACCTGTTACGTGATCCACCCATGGGTGCTCCGGTTTCGTTTCCATTTGCCCCTTGATCTTTGCCGAACTGTTACGGCAGTCTTGTTTGGTTCGCGTTGATTTTTTATTTCTGTTCCCACCGGGGCGCATTTTTGTGGCGACGCTAACTTTATTTCCACGCAGTATACTATTTTATCGTTAAGTACTCATTAACTAACGCTTCGAATTTTATTGGTATTTATCAAAAATAATCTAGCACGGCTCGGAAAACTCCCGTTTTAGTGAAGTTTGCCTGAACCTCTCCCCGAAACCGAGGGATTATCCTGTTGATGTCAGCCCTTTAGCGCCCTGGGAGATACCGAACCGGAATCCAGGCCAGGGGTCAGCCAACGCTCTCCGGCCGAGGTTTTGCATGCGATGGCGGGAAATAGTTTAATTTGGTCAGGGCCTGCCCGCTGGATATTGTACCGTCGGCAGTCGGCCTGGCCCGATACAGTCACATTTCCGGTCAACCGGATACTGAACATGGCGCCGACGGCGGAACTTCGCCATTCAACGATGTTTTCGTAATCCCCGGCATCCAGCGCGCCCTGGATCGCCCAGTCCAACCCGCCGCGCGCGGCGGGCGGCCACCCTTTCCCTCCGGGACGGATGGCGACGAGGTCGACTATTATATTTCGCCCGGTCCCGTGAATCACGTCAACCCGACGGACATAGTGACCGATTTCAGGGACATAGTACCATGTCCGTTTCTTCCAGGTTCCCGGCTCGGGACTGGTGCGCTGACATTCGATGACCACCGCGTCGAACAGCCCGGCCAGCGCCTTTACAGGTGAGGTACCGCCGGTCACGCAACGCCATTGGCCCGACCATGATCGCGGCGCATCGGGGGAGCCGTCACCAGCTTTGGAACCAACGGAAAAGACGATCTCGCCAGTCGCCGCGGGTGGCCATTTCGGTCCGGCGGCCGGCTGCACCTGATTTTCCCCCCTACTTGTACCGCTCTTCCAGGAAATTGGTGGCAAAACGAAGTTTCGGTAGCCGGTATACACGCTGCCATCGCCTGCTTCCCAGAGGGTTCGTTCGGGGCCGACACGCGATACGGTCTCGACTCGTCCGTCCGAATAGACATAGGCGTCGCCAACTTCATAGGATGGACCAACTGTATTGATCGGCCTGGAGGCAGGGTCTGTTACGTCCCGCGGTTTTCCCGGCGTGTCGGTATGATCCGGTTTGGGTTGCTGCATCAGCGCCCGTTTTTTCAGGCTGGCCGATACGGCGGGCGTTAATTCGCCATCTACCGCCATTCCCTCATCGACTTGAAAATGTTTAATGGCGATCCTGGTCTTGTGACCCATTACACCGTCAACCGGTCCGGGATCGTAACTGAGCGCGGCAAGTCGTTGCTGCGCTTTGGCGATATCGGCCGCCATGGGTGGCTGTAGCCCCGCCAGTTCATGCTCGAATTGCACGGAGGCGCTGCTTAATTGCGACGCCTGATCGCCAGCCTGCTTCTGGTCTTCGCATCCCGATAGCGCGATCGACAACATTGCGGCGCACGGTATTATCGGTAGCCGTTTTGCCGGCCAGGGTTTTTTCGCGTTCGCCGCCCGCATGATCATGGTGAAGAGGCGCATCAATGTGTCGTCGCGCTTACAACGCGATCCCTTGGAAAGGTGACGGTTACTTTCGTGCCCTTGCCCAGCGAGCTTTCAAGATCGACAGAACCGTCGTGGAGTTCAACCAGGCTGCGGGTAAGCGGCAGTCCCAGCCCGGTTCCCTCGAACTGGCGGGAAAGCGAACTGTCGACCTGTGTAAAGGGCTCGAAAATGCTATCGATGGACCCTTCCGGGATGCCGATGCCGGTGTCCTCGATGGCCAGCACCAACTGGCCGGACCGGTCGAGATTGGCATCTATTCGGACATGGCCATTTGGTTCGGTGAACTTGATCGCGTTCGACAGCAGATTTAGAAGTATCTGCCTGATGGCTTGCTTGTCACCACGCAGTCGGGGCAAGTCCTGGGGCTCAGCGTAATCCATATATACGTCGCCGGCTTTCGCCAGTTCTGAAACCAGCCGCAGCGTTTCGGAAATGTCGACACCCAGATTGACTGTCTGTTCGCTAAGCCCGAATTGTCCGGACTCGACCTTTGAAAGGTCAAGGATGTTGTTGATCAGCCCAAGCAGATGGGTTCCGCTCTTGCTGATATCGCCGACGTAGCCTTTGTATTTTTTGTTTTTTACTGGCCCAAACACTTCTTGCGACATCATATCCGAGAACCCGATAATGGCGTTCAGCGGTGTGCGCAGTTCGTGACTGACCATGGCCAGAAATTCCGATTTTGCCCGGTTTGCTACTTCCGCCTGATCCTTTGCGCGGCGCATCTCGATTTCGGCGCGCTGGCGCTCGAGAATCTCATTATGCAGCGATATATTGGCGTCCGACAGCGCCGCGGTGCGTTCCGCGACCGTTTGTTCGATAACGCGCGCGCGATTTTGGGTGGCGGCAAGATAATAAGCTGTAAACAGCGTTAAAAGCAGCCCGAACGAGCCGATCCAGTAAGGTAATATGCTGGATTCGAAGCTATATTTCGTGGCGACCGGTTTAACGACAACGGTCAGGCCCAAATCGCCAATAGCAAAACTCTGCTGGTTATAGAGTCCGGAGGCAATTTTGGCGCGGCTTAACGGGGTTATCTGCTCGGTGCGCATTTCAGACGGCCGGAAAAGCAGAAGATCGGTATCCACCGATTCCTGCCGACGATAGACATAGATATCCAACCAGGCAGGTGTTGTCAGTTCATCGACAACCGATTCGATGATCGTATCGAGTTGCAGCGCGCCGGCGACGAATCCCTTCAGGCGCTGCTTCCTCGGCGCGCCGATATCGGCGCTTCCAACGGTATCGTAGATCGGGCGAATAATCTGAAATTCGGTTGGCGCGGGCCGCGAATTTCCATGCCGTGACCAGGGTATAACGACCGGATGGCCTCCTTCGCCGGCGGCGACCAGCGCGGGCCGGAACTCATCCAGGGAATAAATATCCACGCCCAGAAACTCGCGATCCAGGTCGAACGGATAGGCGTAGTACACCGGGAGGTAAAAATTCTTCGGTCCCGCGTCAATGAGATCCCCTGTCTCGCTTCGCTCACGGATCTGGAATCCGGACAAGCCATCGTCATGCGCTTTCGCCTCGAATTCGCCGCGGCGATCAGCCGAGACGAAGGGAATCCAGGCCAGCGCCAGAAGTCCTTGGTAGCGCTTCACGCGCGGCTCGGCGTAATCGTCGAATTGCCACCGGTCCATGGGGGTTGGACCCTCGAACTCGTGCGCAAGATCGAGGACGTATTCCTCGTAGATCTGCACGGAATTCACGACGGTCTGGATATAGTGGGCGGCTTGCCTTTCGAACTCCTGCTGCTCGCCCGACTTGAAATACTGCTGTGTCGTCAGGAAACCGACCACCGACAAGGAAATGCCGAGAACAAGCACGATGGATGCGGCAAATTGTTCGCGGACGATATTGATCGGCGCGCGCGTATGTGGGTCACCGGGATCGGCTTTCGGACTCGCTGACCGGCCCGCCGCAACTTTTTCAAGCGGTGGGCCAACCCTGGTGGTGGTCGATTTTAGAAACCCACCGAATTTTTTCAGCAGTTGCAACACCAACACTGCACAAGCAACCCTTTGTTATCTATCGGGCGTTTGACGGCTCTCCCTATTAAACACTTTTAGTATTAATTTTATCTAAATGAACCATGCCAGTTAGACTTGGAAGATCGCATTATTTAGTTCGATTGTCTAGAGCAGCATCTGGACACATGGAATCGCTTTCCGCGTTTACATGTGTCCGGATAAAGCTGCTCGCCCCTTGATATTGCCCTAGTGATTCAGAGAATTGCCCGCTGCCATTACAGACGTTGGGGCAGGTAAAATTTAAACGCCCACACTCTTATCGTGAGGCAAGAATGTCGGCGGGCATGATCGATCCTTTTTCCAGACCCGGAATCTTCCACCGCCCACTGACGCCGTCCCGGCAGGCCAGGGCCGGAAAAATACGTGACTGTCCCGGCTTCTTGCGAACCAGCATGTAGCGGCGGCAGGTTACATTGCCCGCGGTCTTCATTTGACCGGTCAGCGTAATATCGAATTCGATTCCGTTATCGCTGACCTGCCACTCGACCGATTCGCCAGGCACACCCCCTTCAAGAAATTTCTGGATCGCCCAGTCGAATCCGCTGCGCGACGTCCTGGTCCAGGCGCTACGGCCAGGCCGGATGGCTATAAGATCGATCACGGTTGGCCGCCCGCCTACCTTGGTCGTTTCTTCCGTGCGCACGTAGTGACGAATATCGGCGGAATAATACCAAACGCGTCTTCGCCACTGGCTGGATGAGCCGCTGGTTCTCTCACAGGCGATCTTGACGGCATCGAACCTGCCCGCCGGCACGCTTATGGTCGACCGCCCCTCGGTCCCGCATGTCCATTCGCCCGACCAGGTTTCGTACAGGCGCGGTTTGACACTCGAATCCCTGGGTTTTGCCAGAAACACCACCTCGCTCGACTTTGCGGGTGGCCATTTTACGTTGGACGAGGATACCACGGTTGACTGAACCGAGCCGGATTTGCCTTTCCATTCAACGGGGGGCATCACGAAGTTATTCACAGCCGTATAGCGGCTGCCATCGTTCACGACCCAGTGAACCACGTTCCCCTTGATCCTGGTCGCGGTTTCAATTCGCCCGTTGGAGTAAATGTAATTGTCGCCGACCTCGTAATGAGGCTCTTCGGCGACGCTATACATGCGTTCCCTTTTGGGTTTGGGGGGAACGCCGGTAACATTCGCGGCGGTGGTTTCGGATTGGAACTCCGAACCTTCGCCGGGCACGGGATTCGTGCCTGCTCCGTATGCGCTTTGGCTGTCGTCGTAGGTCTCGGCCATCTCGTCGTGCCCATCAAGCACGGCCAAGGAAACTTTTCTATCCCGGGCGCCAGATTTGTTCTCCGGGGCTTCGGCAATTCCCATCTTGAAGTTATATTCCCGCTGAAGAGTAGCCGACAACGCAGGCGTGACCCTGCCGTCCACGGGTATATTGGCCGCAACCTGGAAATCCTGGATTGCCGTTTTCGTGCGTGGCCCCATGATGCCGTCCGGCTTACCCGATTCATAGCCCAGTTCATTCAGCATATTCTGGATATCGGTGATCTTTGTGGAACCCGCCAGATCGAGCGGCTTCTTTGCGCGAGGCGTGGGCGCTGGCGCCGGGCGGCTTTCCGCGGCAACCGGGGGCGGGGCAACCTCTTGGGCAGCCTTGCGTTCAAGGCCCGCTGCATCGAGCAAGCTGTCGCAAGCGGACAGAAGGGGCATTACGGCGATCATGAAAACAGCGGGCCGGAATAAACGCCCGTGAAATACACACCCTGACTTCCTGTCGCGCCCGAGTTTTGAATGGGCCATCGCTAATTTCGTTCTCTAATATAATTTTCCCGCTGTCACTATCTGCGAAACAGGTTAAGAAACCATGATTCGGCCGAGCGAATATTCCTTCGAATATCCTTCAAATACATGAGAAAACACGGGGAATGGAAATACCTGAATATTCCGCCGCCATGACCGCCGCAGCGGGTCACTCCACTAGCAGCGTCTCGATTTCGAACACATTTTCGAGGACCTTGTCGGCAATCCTGACAAGCTGTTCCGCGGGCGACGCACCGGTAAGGACGCCTACCACCAGGCCGGCGCCGGCATTGCGAGCCATGTTGACGTCGCGGTCAGTATCGCCGATCACCAGCACTTCGGCTGGTGTCAGCCCGGCGGCGGCGCAAAATCCCAGCACCATGCCGGGCTCCGGCTTCACGCCATGGCCGCTGTTATAGCCGGCAAGAAAGGTCAGCCACCGCGACAATCCCAGCGTTTCCGCGGTTACCCGTGCGACCACCTCGCTGTCCATGGTGGCGATGCCCAGCGCATAGCCCTTGCCCGCCAGGCGCTCGAACAGGATGTCCAGCCCGTCCGCTATGGGAACCGGATAGCGTGCCGCGTAATCGTCCATTGCATCGTGAACCAGTTGCGAGAATTGATCCCGCTCGACGAGTCCGGCCTCGTCGGCCCAGGCGTCGCAAATCTGTGTCGTCGTGCCGCCCGCCAGCAAGGACAGGGGATCGAAGGCCCCGCTATCGGGGTCGAAACCGGTGACGCGCAACATACGGTCGGCCATGGCGGGATCGCGAACGAAATCCGCCGCCACCTCTACCGCGGCCTGATAGGCCGGGACCCAGGTCTCGGAAAAATTGAGCAATGTGCCGTCCTTGTCGAACAGAATACCCTTGATCGCCATCTATCGTCCGCCCCTGCATAAAAATCCGACCGCATCCTGCACGTAACCGGCCGCCCAAGTCCAGAGGCCGCATTGATTGGCCGTTGGAAACAATATTGTTCCATTTAGAGGGCTTATCCGGCTGTTATTTTGCCCTATCTTCCAGGTCGGCGGTGTTAACCTGGATTTCTCATCAGGATGGCGCCGTCACGTGGCGGACAGGCCGACAGGGCAGGAAAAGCGCGCGGCGCGATGCCGCGCATCGGGCGAGGGCTTTGACGCAGCCTGTCGGCCTGTCCGCCGCGCCCGAAGGGTCGCGCCGGGCGGGCCGCCCGCGGCGCCGAAGGCTTCGACCGTAGCGCAGCTACGGTTTTCAGCCATCTCCTGGCGGATCAAACTCCGCCCGGCGCAATGACGGCGTCATCCTGATGAGAAACCCAGGTTAACCCGAGGAGCATATCCAATGACAAGGCAATGGCGGAATGTGACGGCCGTAACACAGGGTAAGGAAACCAGCGACGGGGCCGGCGTGCGACTGAAGCGGATTATCGGGCAGCCGGATCTGGACTATCTGGACCCGTTCCTGATGCTCGACGCCTTCGGGTCCGACGAGGCGACGGATTATATCGCGGGTTTCCCGCCGCATCCCCACCGCGGCATCGAGACAGTGACCTACATGCTGGCGGGGCGCATGCGCCATGAGGACGACACCGGCAATGCGGGCGTTCTGGGCCCCGGCGGCGCCCAGTGGATGACCGCCGGGCGCGGCATCATTCATTCCGAAATGCCGGAACAGGAAGAAGGCGAGATGCGGGGGTTCCAGCTATGGGTCAACCTGCCGCGCAAAAGCAAAATGTGCCCGCCGCACTACCAGAATATCGAGCCCGGGGAGATCCCCGAGGTGACCCGTAACGGCGGCGTCACGGTGAAACTGATCGCGGGCAAGCTGGACGGCGTCGAGGGCCCGGTGCGCGGCATCGACGCGGACCCGCAATATATGGACATTCGAATCCCGGCGGGCGCGGTCAGCGACCACGATATAGCCCCAGACCATAACGCCTTCGTCTATGTCTTCGGTGGTGGCGCGGAAATCGGCGCGGGCGAGGACACGGACGCCAAGCTTATCCGTGACCGCGACCTGGCAGTGTTGGGCGCGGGCGACGCGGTTCGTATCCGGGCCGGCGACGAAGGCGCGCGGTTGATCCTGGTGGCTGGCCGGCCGCTTAACGAACCGGTCTTCAAATACGGCCCTTTCGTGATGAACAGCAAGGAAGAGATAGTTCAGGCCATCAACGACTACCAGAATGGTACATTTAGCGCCGCACCGGCCGATTGATGGCGCCATGACGCCTGATGTCCCGGCGCCATGGCGCCAGCCTCCCCCGTTCGGACGGTCTTGAGGCGGGCCGGGAATTGCTCTATGACCGGGAGATAACCGGGGGACATCATGACCGACCACAAGCCGTTGCCTACCAGCGATCTTTTTCACGCCTGCGATCTGGCGCGGTTCAAGTTCAAGAACACCGCGGAGCTGGAGCCGCTGGAGGAACTGATCGGCCAGGACCGCGCCGTCGAGGCGGTCGAGTTCGGCATCGGCATCCGCCGCGACGGATACAACCTGTTTGCCGCCGGCCCCGCCGGCACCGGCAAACACACCCTGATCGCCGAATTCCTGCAGCGGCAGGCCAAATCGGAACCGGTGCCGGACGACTGGTGCTATGTTTACAATTTCGAGGATCCGCGGAGGCCCAAGGCTCTGCGCCTCCCCGCCGGCCGGGCCCGGCCGCTGGCCGCGGACATGCAGCGGCTGATCGAGGATCTGCGCGCCGCCATCCAGAGCGCTTTCGAATCGGAAGACTACCGGAATCGCCGCGAGGCGCTGGCCCAGGAATTCAAGGAACGCCAGGGAAGCGCCTTCGAGGACATCCAGCGAAAAGCCCGCGAGCGCAGCATCGCGCTGGTCCGCACGCCGGTCGGGCTGGCCCTGGCGCCTCTGCGCAAGGGCGAGGTTCTCAGCCCCGAGGAATTCGAGGCGCTGCCGGAGGCCGAGCGCGACAAGGCAAAGGGCGACCTGAAGGAACTGGAGGAACAGCTTCAGGCCACCTTGCGCCAGGCGCCGCGCTGGGAACGCGAACTTCGCGACCGGGTGCGCAAGATCAACCGGGAAGTAACGCGTCTTGCGGTCGATCATCTGATCGAGGAAATCCGTAAAAAGCATGAGGACTTGCCGGAAATTCTTGCCTGGCTGGACGTCATCGAACGGGACGTCGTGGACAAGGCGGAATCCTTGCTCGCGGCGGAACAGGCGCCCGGAGCAGAGGGCGGGCAACCGGCCGGCCACCAGCCGCCGCGCGACGGCTTCTTCCGGCAATATACGGTGAATGTCCTGGTCGCCCGCGATTCGGACGGCGGGGCGCCGGTGTTCTATGAGGACCACCCGACCTACGGCAATCTGCTGGGCCGCGTCGAGCATCGCTCAGAGTTCGGCACCCTGGTCACCGATTTCACGCTGATCAAGGCGGGCGCGCTGCACCGCGCCATTGGCGGTTATCTGGTGCTGGACGCGCTGAAGCTGCTGATCCAGCCCTTCGCCTGGGAGGGCCTGAAACGCGTGCTGCGCGCGGGCGAGGTGAAGATCGAATCGCTGGGCCAGACGCTGAGCATCATCGACACGGTGTCGCTGGACCCGGAGCCGATCCCGCTGGATATCAAGATCGTCCTGGTCGGCGAACGGCAGCTCTATTATCTGCTTTGCGAATACGACCCGGATTTCAGCGAGCTGTTCAAGGTCCAGGCGGATTTCGAGGAGGAAATGTCGCGCGAGGAGACCAATGTCGACCTCTATGCGCGGCTGATCGGCACCATCGCACGAAACGAGAAAATGCGCCCCTTCGGCCCGGGCTCGGTGGGGCGGATCGTCGAGCGCGCGGCGCGCATCGCCGGCGACCGGGCTAAACTGACCACCCATATGCGCAGCATCGCCGACCTGCTGCACGAATCCGACTACTGGGCCGGCGAGGCCGGGCGCGACGTCGTGACGGCGGAAGACGTGACAAAGGCCATCGACACTCATATTCATCGTTCCGACCGTCTGCGTGAGAAGGTCCAGGAAAGCATCGCCGAGGGAATCCTGCTGATCGACAGCGAAGGCGCCAAGCCTGGGCAGATCAACGGCCTGTCGGTGATGCAGATGGGCGGCTTCGCCTTCGGGCGGCCCAGCCGGATCACTGCGCGGACCAGTCTGGGGCGCGGCCATGTCGTCGATATCGAGCGCGAGGTGAAATTGGGCGGGCCGCTGCATTCCAAGGGCGTGCTGATCCTGTCCGGCTTCCTGGCCGACCGCTTCGGCCGCGACCGGCCGCTGGCGCTGGCCGCCAGCCTGGTGTTTGAGCAGTCCTATGGCGGGGTGGACGGCGACAGCGCGTCATCGGCCGAGCTTTACGCCCTGATGTCGGCCTTGTCTGGCGCGCCGATCCACCAAGGTTTCGCGGTCACCGGATCGGTCAACCAGCGCGGCGAGGTCCAGGCGATCGGCGGGGCCAACGAGAAGATCGAGGGCTTCTTCGACGTCTGCAAGGCGCGCGGCCTGACCGGCGAGCAGGGCGTGCTGATCCCGGCCTCGAACGTTCGCCACCTGATGCTGCGCCCTGACGTGGTCGAGGCCTGCGCCAAGGGCGAATTCGCCATATACGCCGTCGAGAGCATCGACCAGGGCCTGGAAATCCTCACCGGCATCCCCGCCGGCGCGCCCGACGCCGAGGGCATCTACCCCGAGGGCTCGATCAATCGCCGCGTCGCCGACCGCCTCACCGACTTCGCCGAAAAAGCCCGCAAAATGGGGGTTGCGGGGGACGGGAAGGACGGCGGAAATAACGGCGCCAACGATGATAAGCTGGACACACCACCAAAATCAGGCGGCAATAATACCAACCTTCTCTCGTAACACCGGCAGCAACTCCGCCTCGAACCAGGGGTTTTTGCGCAGCCACGCTGTATTGCGCCAGCTTGGATGCGGCAAGGGAATGTATTCCGGCAGGTAGTCGCGCCAGGCGGCTACCGTCGCTGTCAGGCTGGGGCGGCGGCGGCCCAGATAATGGGCCTGGGCGTACTGGCCGGTCAGCAGGGTGAGTTCGATGTTCGGCATGTGGGCGGTGAGGCGACGATGCCACATGGGGGCGCATTCGGGGCGGGGTGGCAGGTCGCCGCCGCGCTCGTAACGGCCGGGATAGCAGAAACCGGCGGGCAGGATGGCGACGCGGGACTCGTCGTAGAAGCTCTCGTGGTCCAGGCCCAACCAGTCGCGCAGGCGGTCGCCGGAGCGGTCGTTCCAGGGGATGCCGGTCTCATGCACTTTCGTGCCCGGCGCCTGGCCGACGATCAGCAGCCGCGCGGTGCGCGAGGCCCGGAACACCGGGCGCGGCCCCAACGGTAGATGGGCGGCGCAAACAGAGCATTTCCGCGCCGCCGCCATAGCCTGTTCCAGCGTTTCCTGCTCCATCAGCCCGTGTCGAGATTGGCGAACCAGCCGGGCACGATCGTTCCGGCCGGGCCATAGACCGCCTCCTCGAACAGGGTGGCGCCCTCCGACGGCTCCAGGTTCAATTCCACCGTGCGCGCGCCGGCCATGCGGGCAGCCTGCACAAAGCCGGCCGCCGGATAGACATTGCCCGACGTGCCGATGGAGACGAACAGGTCGCAGATTTCCAGCGCCTCGTTGATCCGGTCCATTTCGAACGGCATCTCTCCGAACCAGACAACATGCGGCCGCATGCCACCGGCCTTCCCGCAGGCGGGGCAGGCGGTATCGGTGAACAGGTCGTCCAGCCATTCGCCCACATCGCCGCATTCCTCGCAGCGCGCCACCAGAAGCTCGCCATGCATATGGATCAGATTGCTGCTGCCGGCGCGCTCGTGCAGATTGTCGATATTCTGGGTGACCAGCAGGAAGTCGCCGGCAAAGGCGGCCTCGAACTCGGCCAGGGCCTGATGGGCCGGGTTGGGCGCAATGCCGCTGTTCGCCAGCCCGCGGCGGCGTTCGTTATAGAAATCCTGGACGCGGACGGGGTCGCGCGCGAAGGCCTCGGGCGTGGCGACATCCTCGACACTCACGGTCGCCCAGATGCCGTCGGCGTCGCGGAATGTGTGTAGCCCCGATTCCCGGGAAATCCCGGCGCCGGTCAGCACGACGATGGAGCGGGTTTCAGCCATGACGCCGGCCATGCTAAATGATTATTCGCATCGCACAAGAGAGGGAATGACATGCAAAAAGTTCTGTTCGTCTGCACCGGCAATATATGCCGCTCGCCCACAGCCGAGGGGGTATTCCGCCATATGGTGGCCGAGGCGGGACTGGCCGAGAGGATCGGCACGGATTCGGTGGGACTGGAAGGCTGGCATGCGGGCAATCCACCCGACCCGCGCTCGATCGAGGCCGCGGCGCGACGCGGCGTCGGCATATCCGATTTGCGCGCCCGGCAGTTGACGCTGGATGATTTCGACCGGTTCGACCTGTTGCTGGCCATGGATGACGGGCATCATGGCGACATGCTGCGCCGCGCGACGAGCGAACAGCAGGGCAAGGTGCGCATGTTCATGGAGGCCGCGGCCGGTAGCCCGGCCCCGGAGGTACCCGATCCCTATTACGGCGGGCTGAATGGTTTTGACGATGTGCTCGACATGATCGAGGAGGGCGCGCGCGCCTGGCTGCGGGAGTTGGAGGCGCGGGGGCAGTGACACCCGCCGCGCGCCAGGCCGTCGCCGAGGCGGCGGGCGCGGCGGTCTCCCATGTCGCGCCGTTGACCGGCGGCTGCATCGGCGAGGTCTGGCGGGTCGATCTGGCGGACGGGCGGCGGCTGGTCGCCAAGACCGCCGGCGCCGACGGCACGCTGAATATCGAGGGCTATATGCTGGATTATCTGGCGCGTACGCATACCGTCCCCGTGCCAAATTTGATACATGTCGAGCCTAACCTGCTGGCCATGGAATATGTGGAGACATCCGGCCGGCTGGATGGGGCGGCGCAGGAACATGCGGCGGATCTGCTGGCCGCGCTGCATGGCGTAACGGCGGATGCGTACGGCCATGAAAGGGATACGTTGATTGGCTCGCTACGCCAGCCGAATCCCTGGACCAGGTCCTGGGCCGAGTTCTTCCGCGATCAACGGCTGCTCTATATGGGCCGCCTTGCCTTGGACAATGGCAGCCTGCCACGCGATACGTACGCCCGGTTGGGGAAATTCTGCGAGACGAAGCTGGATGCGTACATTGAACAGCCCGACCGGCCATCGCTGATTCATGGCGACATGTGGGGCGGCAACGTGCTGGTCAGCGATGGCCGCATCGCAGCCTTCATAGACCCGGCGATATACCACGCCGACCCGGAAATCGAACTCGCCTTCGCCACCCTGTTCAACACGTACGGTGAGCCATTCTTCCGTCGCTATCAAGAACACCGCCCCATCCGCCCCGGCTTCCACGAGGCCCGCCGCGACATCTACAATCTATACCCCCTGCTGACCCACACCTGGTATTTCGGCGGGCAGTATCCGGCGCAGGTGGATGCGGTATTGCGGCGGTTTGTTTAGGTCTTACCCCTCCAGCGGATAGCTCGCTTCTTCGATATATAATGCGCCCTCGGATTTCAGGAAGCTGGAAAACAGCGCGAAACGGTCCACCGTG
>CBFDDT010000072.1:0-18224 GCA_965603635.1 uncultured bacterium
TCCGCCGGGATAACGTCGGTCAGCGGCAGGGCCAGGGTGTTAATACGCATCAGGAACTCTTTTTGCTTTGCATAGGTCCCGACCATCGGGAACCGCGGAAGCTGCATGTTGTTCGCCAGGGAACTCACCGAGCCTGAGTGATAGCCGAAGGCCACCTTGAAATCCAGTTGGGCAAGCATTTCGCCAGCATCCGAGCTCATTTCGCCCCTGGGCCAGGAAAACATCTTCGGCCGCTCGCCCAGTTCCCGCTGGAAGCTGATGAGGGAACGCTCGATATCGGTGCGCAGATCTTCGGTGGTGCCTTCGGAAATCAGCATATGGCTGGCCGTATGCGCCCCGATCGTAACGCCGCCGTCCCGAAGCTCACGAATTTCATCCCAGGTTATGTAGGCCGGGAGGCCCTTGTCGGATGGATCGGTTGTAACGAACAGGGTGAAGGGAAGGCCAGCCTTCTTCAAGCGCGGCCAAGCCTTTTCGTACACCGATTGAAACGCGTCGTCGATCGTGATCGCCACCGTGCGGTTCGCCAGTTTTTCGCCCTTCTCGATCGCCGCCATGATATCCGGCAACGCCATTACGTTGTATTTTCCGCTGGTTAGTTCGGCGATATGCGCGTCGAATTCCGCCAATTTCACGCTGTTGGACGGATTATTATCCTCGCCGAAGCGCTGGTAGACCAGAACCACCGCGGTTTCGGCTGCGCCGGCCTGCGCGCGCGCATCCCCCGGCAAAAAAGAAATTGCGGTTAATATGGCAACCAGGACCGCCGCGGTGGCACGGAATCTCTGAAGCTGGCTGCGGTGGAGGTTGCTTCGACGCATACTGATCATTGTTTTCGACCGTTCCAAATTGGATTCATGGACGATCATAACCGCCAATGATTGACAGAATGTTTCCGTACCCGTTCAAGAAGGCGTGTAATATTGCATGCCGAACCAACGCCAGCGACCCTTGCCGGCCGGTTTTGTGCAGTTCAGCCGCGTGCGGCCGGCCCTGAAAGGCTCTGAAAAACGTATTTCCACGCGGTGGGTTCCCAGAATATCCAGATCGGCCTTGCCGAACTGCGAATGATAACAGGCCAGCCCGCCCAGCGACCCGGCGGAGGCATCGACGGTGAAACCGACCAGCGGCGGATTTCTGTCGTTAATAAAGCTGTCGCGAGGCGAAATATCGCTGACGGGCAGGGGCAGCGCGTTGACGCGCAGAATGAAGTCCTCCAACGCGCTGTAGTTTTCATTCAAGGCAAAGCGAGGCAGGTACATGAGGTTGCCGGCGCCATGGGCGACGCCGGAATGCTGGCCGAAGGCGGTCTCGAAACCGAATTCCCCGAGGATCGCCTGCGTCGCGAGGCTTGCCTCGCCATAGGGGTATGCGAACAACGCGGGCCGTTCGCCGAGTTCTTCCTCGAAACGCTTCAGCGATCGCTGCAATTCGGCCCGGTTCATCGCGGGGGAATTGTCCGGCATGTGCAGGTGGCTGCCGGTATGGGCGCCGATTTCGACGCCGGCGGCGCGCATCTCGCGAATCTGGTCCCAATCGACCATGCCGGCATAGCGCTTGTCGACCGCATCGGTGGCGATGAACAGGGCAAAGGGAAACCCGGCGGCCTTCAGGCGCGGCCAGGCCTCGGTGTAGGTCGAGAGATAGGCGTCATCGACGGTGATCCCGACAGTGCGGTCCGGCAGCGTCTTACCCGATCGCAGGGCGGCAACGATCTCGCTCACCGGCAGGACAGTGTAGGGGCCCTCGCGCAATTCCCGGATATGGGCTTCGAACTGTTCGATCCGCACGTTTGTACTGGGATATATGTCCTCGCCGAACCGGTGATACATCAAAATCACGGCGGAATCGGCAACCGCCGGCACGAAGGACAATGCCAACATGGCCACGGCCATCGGTAACGCAAGGGAAGTTCGCAATTGTCGCTCCTCGCAGTCTCGTCCGGCTGGTAAGTTTCGCCCGGAACACTATGTTATACCAAGGTTCGCTGATAAAGACACATTCGACCGGTTTCCCTTGACCGATGCGCAAAGCATCGCTCCGCGGACCGCGCCTGCCCGGCGGGCCGCGGAGCCCCATCGAATGGGTCTTTATCAGCGAGCCTTGATATTATGGGCGCGCGCCGGGCAATAGTGCCGCAACGCGCATGAATATAAACTGTTGTGAGTTTCATGAACCTGCTGGCCATCGATTGCGCGACCAATGCCTGCTCGGCGGCCCTGTGGCTGGACGATGCGCCGGGCCCGCGCCGTTATACGCTGATGCGGCGTGGCCATGGCGTGGCGCTGATGCCCATGGTGGCGGAGGTCATGGCCGAGGCCCGGCTGGAATTCGCGGACCTGCGGGCCATTGCGGCGACCACCGGGCCGGGCGGATTCACCGGCATCCGGATCGGCCTGTCGGCGGCACGCGGATTTGCACTGGCGGCCGGCTTGCCGGTGATCGGCGTGACCACGCTGGAGGCCGTCGCCGCGGCGCAGGATGGCGAAGGCCATCCGCTGCTGGTCGCCCTGGATTCCAAACGAGACGACATCTATGTCCAGCTGTTCGCAGCCGACGGGGCAGCACTTAGCGAACCGCAGTCGAAATTGCCGGCGGAAGTGGAAGAAATACTTCCCGCGGCGAAAACCGTTGCGTTGGCCGGCGACATGGCCGACGCAGTTCTGCATGCGCTGGCCGACCGCGATCCGCCGATGCTGAGGCTCTCCGGACCGGACCTGCCCGACGCCGCCGTGGTCGCCCGGATCGCCGCGCGGCGGATCGCCAGCGAGCCCATGATCGCCGACGCGCCGCCACCGGGCGCCCTGTATCTGCGCCCGCCGGACGCCATCCCGGTTGCCGAACGCAAGGCGAGCGGGAAATGATCCCGCCTGTTCAGTCCGGCACTGAATTCACGATCGACGATGCCGACCTGTCATCGGCGCCGCTGATGGCGGCCCTGATCGAAACCACGAGCGGTGAGCCATGGAATAGCGAATCCGTCGCCAATATCCTGGCCCTGCCCCGGTCCTTCGGACTGATCGCGCATGGGGCCGGCCAGCCGCTGGGTTTCCTGCTGGCGCAATGCGCCGCTGGTGAATCTGAAATTATCAATCTCGTCGTCGCGCCGGCAGCCAGACGCCAGGGAATCGGCGGGGCCCTGGTGGCCGGGGCAATGGCGCGGGCGCGGGGGATGGGCGCTCAAATCATGTTTCTGGAAGTAGCCGACGACAACGCCGCGGCACGCGCGCTATATGGCCGACAAGAGTTCGCGCAAGTGGGAATACGGCCCGATTATTACCGCAGAGACCCTGTTAATTATGTGGATGCGTTAATTTTGCGCTGCGAATTAATAACACCAGGGAAAACTAGTGCATGAAACCGGCGTAAATCGTAGGTATTTTAATAAATTGAATAATTGACAAAGAATCTTGTGGACAGTTGACTACAGTTTTATTAAATCAACTGGTAATGCGTGACGTGTACAGGCGGATTTGTTTGATATATCGGCGCGCGGCAAGTCAATTTGGAATATTAGACCACGAAGGGTTATAGAAGCGATGGCTGAACAGAAAGACAATGCGCTAAATCCGGAAGAACTGCTGTCCCTGACCTCTGATATTGTGGCGGCGCATGTATCCAATAATACGGTTGGCGTGTCGGATCTTCCCGGCTTGATCGAGCAAGTATACAAGACGCTGGCGAACGTTGGTGGAGCGGGAGACGCAGCGGCTGACCGGCCGACCCCCGCCGTGCCGATCAAAAAATCGATTACACCGGACTTCATCATCTGTCTGGAAGACGGCAAGAAGCTGAAGATGCTGAAGCGGCATCTGAAGACCGCCTATGACATGACGCCCGACGATTATCGCGAGCGCTGGGGCCTGCCTTCCGATTACCCCATGGTGGCGCCGAATTACGCCAAACAGCGCAGCAAACTGGCCAAGGCCATCGGGTTGGGCACGCAGCAGCGGAAGAAGAAAAAGCGCTGACGGCAGCACTTAATTTAGCATAGCGAGGCCTGAGTTGAGCGCATCGTCGCACATCGAAAGACTTTGCCGGGAAAAAGGCCTGAAAATGACCAAGCAGCGCCGCGTAATCGCGCGCGTGCTGTCGGAATCTGACGACCACCCGGATACCCAGGCGCTATTCCGCCGCGCGTCTCGCGTGGATAAGAGGATCAGCCAGGCAACGGTCTACCGGACGGTTCGCCTGTTCGAGGAAACAGGCATTCTGGAACGGCTGGATTTCGGCGACGGGCCAAAGCGCTATGAAGAAGCGGCCGGCGAGCATCACGACCACCTGATCGACATCGATTCCGGCGAGGTTATAGAATTCCACAACGCGGAAATCGAGCGCCTGCAGGAAGAAGTGGCGCGCAAGCTGGGCTTCAAACTGGTCGACCACCGCATGGAGCTATACGGCGTGAAACTGGAGCGCAAAAAAGACGAGTGAGCGGAAGAGCTAAAATCCGCGCCTTGATCGGCCACCATTACCGGTGATAGTCTCTTTTTAACGGGTTCTTCATATCGGCCTGTTGTAATTGACATGTGAGCCCACAATTTGGGGTTCTGGAGTATCCGCAACACTCGATTGACAAGGTTCTGAACGTTATGACTACAGGATGGGTTCGATCCCGCGAATGACACCGCGCCCCGCTGCAAGCGCGCCAAGGACATAGACCTTGGCGAAAAAGCTCTTCATCAAGACATATGGCTGCCAGATGAATGTGTACGACTCCGCCCGGATGGCGGACGTATTGCAACCGCTTGGCTATGCCCCCACCGATTCGCCGGACGGCGCCGACATGGTGATTCTGAACACCTGCCATATCCGCGAAAAGGCATCCGAGAAGGTCTATTCGGAACTGGGACGTCTACGCCGATTGAAAGACACGAAGGAAAGCGCCGGCGATGGCCGCATGACGATCGCGGTGGCCGGCTGCGTGGCGCAGGCCGAGGGCGAGGAGATTTTGGCCCGCGCGCCCTATGTGGACATGGTTTTTGGGCCGCAGACCTATCACCGCCTACCGGAAATGGTAGCCCAGGCCAGCCGCGCCGGCGGCGCCGTGCTGGACGTGGAATTCCCCGTCGAGGCCAAGTTCGACCACCTGCCGGACCATGAAGGCCCGGGAGTTACCTCGGCTTTTCTGTCAATTCAGGAGGGTTGCGACCGGTTCTGCACCTTCTGCGTTGTGCCCTATACGCGCGGCTCGGAATATTCGCGCGATGCCGCCGCCATCGAGGCCGAAGCCCGCGGGCTGGTGGCCAACGGCGCGCGCGAAATCACACTTTTGGGCCAGAACGTCAATGCCTGGCATGGCGCGGGCACGAACGGCAAGGACTGGCGGCTTGGCCGATTGGTCCGCCATCTGGCGGAAATCGATGGGCTGGACCGCATCCGCTATACCACAAGCCACCCACGCGACATGGACGCCGAACTGATCGAGGCCCATGGCGCGGTGGACAAGCTGATGCCCTATTTGCATCTGCCGGTGCAGTCGGGCAGCGACCGCATCCTTGCGGCGATGAACCGCCAGCATACCGCGGACGATTATCTGCGCATCGTCGAACAATTGCGCGCGGCGCGGCCCGATCTGGCGCTGAGTTCCGATTTCATCGTCGGCTTTCCGGGCGAGACCGATGCGGACTTCGCGGCGACATTGCGGCTGATCTCCGAGGTCGGCTACGCCGGCGCCTATTCCTTCAAATACAGCGCCCGGCCGGGCACGCCCGCGGCCGAGATGGAAAATCAAGCAGCGGAAAGCGTCGGCGATGAACGGCTGGCCGGATTGCAACAATTGCTGGGCGAACAGGAAACAGCCTTTCACCACACAAAGCTGGGCGCGATATTCCCGGTACTGTTCGAAAAACCAGGCCGCAAGCCAGGCCAGGTGGCCGGCCGGTCGCCCTGGATGCAGGCGGTCGTAGTCGAGGCGCCGGAGACGTTGATCGGCCGGATCGCGGATTGCCGGATCGTCGAGGTAGGGGCGCACAGCCTGCACGGTGAGATTGCGGCGGCGGACGGCGATCATGAAACCCCGGCTGAAAGAGTTTGCGCGTGACAACGGCGGCGAAATCCATCGAACCGGTATCGATCCAGGTCGAATTCGACGACAACCGGCTATTGCCCGCGGTGTTTGGCGAACATGGCCGGAATCTGGCGCGTATCGAACAGCGGCTGGGCATATCGATGAACAACCGGGGCAACCAGGTGACGATCTCCGGCCCGATGGACTCGGTCGAGGCCGCGCGCGATGCGTTGGATCGACTCTATCGCGCGGCCGGTGGCGGCCATAATGTGGATCAGGCGGAAGTGGATGCGGCGGTACGCATGGCCGAAGGCGCGGATAACGACGGAGCGGCGGGAGCCGAGCCCTTCATCCAGACACGCCGCAAACGGATCGACGCCCGCTCGCCGAATCAGGCGCACTACATCCGGACCATAAAAGACCACGAGATGGTCTTCGCCACCGGCCCCGCGGGGACCGGCAAAACCTATCTGGCGGTTTGCGCCGCGGTGGAGATGCTGACCGCCGGCCGGGTGGACCGCATCGTACTGTCGCGCCCCGCGGTCGAGGCGGGCGAGCGGCTGGGTTTCCTGCCCGGCGACATGCGCGACAAGGTCGACCCCTATATGCAGCCGCTATATGACGCGCTGTATGACGCACTGCCGGCCGAGCAAGTGGTGAAAAGGCTTGAGACCGGCGAGATCGAAATCGCGCCGCTGGCCTTCATGCGCGGGCGAACGCTGTCCAACGCATATGTCATCCTCGACGAAGCCCAGAACACAACGCCGGTGCAGATGAAAATGGCGCTGACCCGCGTCGGCGAGAAGAGCCGCATGGTCATTACCGGCGACGTGACCCAGGTAGACCTGCCAGGCGGCCAGCGTTCAGGATTGACCGATGCGCTGGAAACACTGGCTGGCGTAAAGGGCATCGAGTTCGTTCATTTCACTCAGGCCGACGTTGTGCGCCACGAGCTGGTGAC
Organism: uncultured bacterium; assembly: GCA_965603635.1. GTDB lineage: Bacteria > Pseudomonadota > Alphaproteobacteria > UBA8366 > JADFVY01 > JADFVY01. Next base: position 6,972 of record CBFDDT010000072.1, read on the forward strand.
CCGGATTATCCAGGCCTATGAGTACCGCGACGCCGAAAAAGGCGACACGAAATGAGTAGTAGCCTTGTCATAGAAATCGGCCGCTCGTCGGAAGGCTGGGCCGCGGCGCTGCCCGACGCGGAAGCGCTACTGTGCCGCTCGGCAAACGCCGCGTGGGAGGCCGCCGGCTCCGGGACCGCGGAGCTGAGCATCCTGCTGAGCGGCGATGCGGAGGTACAGGCATTGAATAACGACTATCGGGGCAAGGACAAACCAACCAACGTGCTGTCCTTCCCCGCCGGCGACGAGGGCGCGGCGGGACGGCCCCGGCTGCTGGGCGATGTCGTGCTGGCGCTGGAAACCATAGAGCGGGAAGCCGCCGCGCAGTCGAAGCCGTTGACCGACCATTTGAGCCATTTAACAGTGCATGGCGTTTTGCACCTGCTTGGCCATGACCATGAAACCGAAACGCAAGCCACCGCCATGGAGGCGTTGGAGACCGAAATCCTGAGTGGCCTGGAGATCGACGATCCCTACGCCGCGATGGACGAGTCGGTCGGATAGAGCAAGGAATGTCCGAAGAACCTCCATCTACCAGACGGCCGAATGGCGATAATGGAATCGCCGCCGACGAACCCCGCAAACAGGGCTGGCTATCGTCCCTTGTCCGCGGGCTGCGTGGCAAGGGCAACGGCGAGAGCTCGCTGCGCGATAGCGTCGAGGCGCTAATCGAACAGCGCGAGGAGCAGGCCGAGCCGATCGATCCGGAAGAACATACTCTGATCGCCAACGTGCTGAAGCTGGGCACGGTGACGGTCGAGGATGCGATGGTGCCGCGCGCCGATATCGACGCCGTGGAGGATACGATTCCGCTGGACGAGGTGGTCGCCGCGATGACCAAAAAGGGTCATTCGCGCATTCCCGTCTATCAGGGCACGCTGGACGACGTTATCGGCATGATCCATATCCGCGACGTGCTGGGCGCGGTGGAGCGCGCCAACGGCAGCGGCAAGCGCCCCAGCCTGCGTAGTCTGGTACGCCAGGTTTTGTTCGTCGCGCCGAGCATGCGGGTGCTGGATCTGCTGTTGCAGATGCGTAAGAGCCGCAACCACATGGCCCTGGTGGTCGACGAGTATGGCGGTATCGACGGCCTGGTTACGATCGAGGATCTGGTCGAGGAAATTGTCGGCGAGATCGAGGAGGAACATGAGGCGGCGACCGCGCCGCGCATGGAGGAATGCCCCGACGGCACGATCGTCATCGATGCCCGCCTGCCGATCGAGGAACTGGAAGAAATATTTGGCCCGCTGCTGGCCGGTACCGAGGAAGAGGGCGACGTCGATACGCTGGGCGGCTTCGTTTCGGTCCTGGCGGGCCGGGTGCCGGTGCGCGGCGAATTGATCGTCCATGAGGAGTCCAGACTGGAATTCGAGATCATCGACGCCGACCCGCGCCGCGTTAAACGGCTGCGAGTACGAAACATGCTGGCCCATCCGGACGCGCATGACGACTGAAAAGGTTGGCCCCCTTGATGCCCTTTGGGGGCGAGCCGACGCGCTGGCCGCCCGGCTGGCGGCTCTTGGCGGTTGGCAACGCTACGCAATAGCGGGCGTGCTGGGAATCATCGCGACCCTTGCCCTACCCCCGATCTACCTTATGCCGGTTCTGTACCCGGCGTTCGCCGGGCTGGTCTGGCTGCTGCCCGCGGGATTGAGCCGGCGCACCGCCTTCTTTACCGGCTGGTGGTTCGGCATGGGTTTTTTCGTGTCCTGCCTGTACTGGATCGGAATTGCGCCCATTACCCTTTCCGCCAGCCTGTGGTGGGTGGTGCCCATCGCGATGATTTTGCTGCCGATGGGCCTGTCGATATTCCACGGAGTCGCCACTCTGGCGACCAGTCGCCTGGGCGGCAGCCACCTGCGGCGCGCACTGATACTGACCCTGGCCTGGGGGATCACCGAGTGGTTGCGCGGCCATATATTCACGGGCCTGCCCTGGAACCTGGCTGGCTATGGCTGGATCGGCTCGGACGCGATGGCGCAGGCCGCGTCAGTGTTCGGCATGTACGGTGTAACCATCCTGGCAGTGGCATCCGCCGCCTTGATTGCCGGCGTTGCGGGAGGCCCCCCCAAGCGGCGCATGGCGGTACTGGGCATTGCGATCGCGATACCGCTCGTGGCATGGGCCGGCGGAGCGATTCGGTTGGCCGGAGCGCCGGAACAGGGCACGGATAATGTGCCCGGCGTCGGCCTGCGAATCGTGCAGGCCAATATCCCGCAGAAGGACAAATGGAGCGGCAGCCTGTACCAGCGCAATTTTTCGCAACATTTGAAAATGAGCGTGGAGGACCGCCCCGACTGGATCACCCATGTCATATGGCCGGAAACGGCGGCGGTCATAGACCTGACCCAATATAGGGACTGGGCCGAGGCTGCCGGCGGAATCGTGCCGCCCGGCGGGTTGCTGTTGACCGGCACGCCGCGGCGCATTCCCGATCCACCACAAATCTGGAATTCGATGGTTGCCGTCGATGGGCAAGGAAATATCACGGCGGTTTTCGATAAATTTCACCTGGTGCCCTTTGGCGAATATATGCCGATGAGCTCCATATTGCCGTTCGAAAAACTCACGCAGGGCTCGACGGGTTTTTCCGCCGGGCCTGGACCGCGCGCGCTGCAACTAAAAGGGATACCGCCCGTTAGCCCGCTGATTTGCTATGAAGTGATTTTTCCGGGCGAAGTAGTGGACCCGACTAACCGCCCGGAATGGTTGCTTAATTTAACCAACGACGCATGGTACGGCCAGACCGCCGGCCCACATCAGCATCTGGCGATCAGCCGCATGCGCGCCATCGAGGAAGGCCTGCCGCTGGTCCGCTCGGCAAATACCGGGATATCGGCGGCCTTCGACGCTTACGGTCGCGAAATAGCACGTCTTGGCCTAAATAAACAGGGGGTCCTGGATATAGAATTGCCGCGCCCGACGACAACCCTGACCCTATATGGCCAGTTTGGAGACATTACAACAATGTTTCTAATTGTACTTGTATTTCTTTCTTTATTACGCACCCCGAATAATTAAACGCACCGTAAAAAGCATGTTCGGTACACGCATGAACCTTGACCGAATACGTTTGTATGTTTTAGAAAGTCAGTACATTCAAATTCTACTTACATAAACAACTAAGGTGTGCAACCGCACATAATGCCATGCCAGCATCCAGAGAGCCCGTAAGCCGGACGGGCAAGCCTAATCCGGTCGACATACACGTAGGTAGCCGAGTTCGCCTTCGCCGCACGCTTCTTGGCCTCAGCCAGGAAAAACTGGGCGAGGCCGTCGGTCTGACTTTCCAGCAAATTCAGAAATACGAGCGCGGCGCCAACCGCATCGGCGCCAGCCGCATGTATGCGTTGTCGCGTGTCCTGGATGTGCCCGTGGCTTTCTTCTTTGAGGAGATGCCGCCGGAAATTTCAGGCAAGGGCGGAAAGCCGGTGCCGGGACTCGCCGAAAAATACCAGGCGGAGTTCTCTCATGACCCCCTGGCAAAGCGCGAAACGCTGGAATTGGTCCGTGCTTACTATCGGATCAAGGAACCCACCGTTCGCAAGCGGCTTTTCGATCTCGCCAAAAGTTTGGCGAGCGCCAGCAGCTCCTGACGCGGATCAACGTCGGCGCTGGATAACACCCGGCGCCGCCAAAATCCTTGACGTCCCCGGCCAAGCACGGCAATAGTCGCGCCCGGCAATCGGGTTTAGACGGACGTACCGGTATGACACGGTACGTCCGCTATGCGTATTTGACCGGCAGACACCGGAATTAAAGGGGGCTAAATTGGCCAGAAAGAATTACGTATTCACCAGCGAATCGGTTTCCGAGGGACATCCGGACAAGGTCTGCGATCGTATTTCGGACGCTGTCGTAGACACTTACCTTGGGGCCGACCCCTTGTCGCGTGTCGCAGTGGAAACATTAACCACCACCAACCGTGTCGTCATGGCCGGCGAGGTGCGCGGGCCGAGCTCGATCACGCGCGAGCATCTGGAAGACGTGGCGCGCAAGGCGGTCAAGGAAATCGGTTATGAACAGGCCGGGTTCCACTGGGAGAAAATGACCGTCGAATGCTATGTCCACGCCCAATCCGCCGATATCGCGCAGGGTGTCGATTCGGCCGGCAACAAGGACGAGGGCGCGGGAGACCAGGGCATCATGTTCGGTTATGCCTGCACCGAAACCCCGGCCCTGATGCCGGCGCCGATCTTTTACAGCCACGCCATTTTGAAAAGTATGGCGGAAGCCCGCCATTCCGGCGCCGTCCCGGAATTCGGCCCCGATTCAAAGAGCCAGGTAACCCTGCAATATGAAGACGGCAAGCCGGTGCGGGCCACCGCCGTGGTCGTATCGACCCAGCATGGCGAGGAAGTTGACATTGATCAGGTGCGCGAACTGGTGACCCCCCATGTCGTCAATGTCCTGCCGGAAGGCTGGATGTGCGGCGAGGATGATTTCTACGTCAACCCGACCGGCCGGTTCGTAATCGGCGGGCCGGACGGCGATTGCGGCCTGACCGGGCGCAAGATCATCGTCGACACCTATGGCGGCGCGGCCCCCCATGGCGGCGGCGCATTCTCGGGCAAGGATCCGACCAAGGTCGACCGCTCAGCGGCCTATGCGTCGCGCTATCTGGCGAAAAACGTGGTGGCCGCCGGCTTGGCCGACCGTTGCTGCATTCAGCTTGCCTACGCGATCGGCGTATCCAAGCCCCTGTCGGTCTATGTCGATACATATGGCACCGGCAATGTGGACGAGGACAAACTCTCCGAGGTGCTGCAACAGCATATGGACCTCAGCCCGCGCGGCATTCGCGAGCATCTGGGCCTCAGCAAGCCAATCTATGCCCGCACGGCCGCCTACGGCCATTTCGGCCGCGAACCGGAATCCGACGGCGGGTTTTCCTGGGAAAAAACCGATCTGGCGGATTCGCTGAGGTCGGCGCTGGGCTAAACCCGACGCCATGGATGAGGCCGGCAAACGCATATTCTATGGCCGACGCAAAGGCCGGTCATTGCGGGCCGGCCGTCAGCGGCTGGTCGAAGAGCTTCTCCCCCGCATAAGGGTCGTTCCGGGCGGAGAGATCGACCCGTCGGCGCTGTTCGAGCCGCCGCCGCGCGACATCTGGCTGGAAGTCGGGTTCGGTGGTGGCGAGCATCTGGCCGAACAGGCGAGAATGCATGCCGATGTCGGGATGATCGGCTGCGAGCCCTTCATCAACGGCGTGGCGCGACTGCTGAGCGAAATCGAGCGCGACAGCCTGGGAAATATCCGGATCCACGCCGACGATGCGCGCGATCTGATCGATAGCCTTCCGGACGCCTCGATCGGCCGGGCCTTCGTGCTGTTCGCCGACCCCTGGCCCAAGGCCCGCCATAACCGGCGACGCTTCATTGGCCCGGAAAACCTGGACCGGCTGGCCCGCGTGATGAAGGACGGTGCGGAGTTGCGCCTGGCCAGCGACCAAATGCCGCTGATCCGCTGGATGCTGTTCCACACCATCAAACACCCCGATTTCGAGTGGACGGCGCGCGGACCGCAAGATTGGCGGGTCCGGCCGGACGATTGGCCGCCGACCCGTTACGAAGCAAAAGCCGTGGATGGAGGGATCGCCTGCGTCTACCTCACTTTTTGCCGCCGGCCACGCGGGACGGCGTGATGTTCTCCTTGTAATCGGGCATGTTTTGCCCTAAATAGTCCATCAATGAATCCCATACGGTCGTTATAGACGATCGATAGAAAGTGGGTGGGCCCCCGGGCCCGCCCTTTTTAGTTCCGGTAACCGAAGGCGACGAGAAGCATGGATCCGATCCGACGGGTCGAAAAGATAATCGAACCGACATTGACCGACATGGGCTACGAACTGGTGCGCGTGCGGATATTCGGCTCGCGGAAACCGACGCTGCAGATCATGGCTGATCGCGCGGACGGCAGCCCGATGAACGTCGATCACTGTGCCGATATCAGCCACGCTGTATCGGCCTTGCTGGAGGTGGAAGATCCGATCCGCGACGCCTATACGTTGGAGGTAAGTTCGCCGGGTATAGACCGACCGCTGGTTCGGCCACGAGATTATGAGCGCTATACGGGCTACGAGGCCAAGATAGAAACCCATGGCATGATGAACGGACGCCGCCGTTTTCAGGGCCGCATTCTGGGTTTTTCGGAGGGGATTGTTCGCTTGGACGCGAAAGACGGCGAGATCGACTTGCCGATCGACGAAATCCAGCAGGCAAAGCTTGTTATGACCGATGAACTGCTGGCTGCCGCCGCGGCGGCAAGCTGAAAAAAGAGATAAAGACGATGACAGAACAATTGCAGATGCATGTGGAACTGTTGGCGGTAGCCGACACGGTGGCCCGCGACAAGGGAATCGAGCGCGAACAGGTGCTTGAAGCCATGGAGCAGGCGATCCAGAAGGCCGGCCGTTCTAAATACGGTCATGAGCATGACATCCGGGCCCATATTGATCGATCCACCGGCGCCATCGCACTGGCCCGCTATACCGAAGTCGCCGAAGAGGTGGAGAACGAAATCACCCAGGTCACTCTGGAACAGGGACGGAAGCTGAAGCCGGACGCCGAGATCGGGGAGTTCATTGTCGACCCGTTGCCGCCCATCGATTTCGGCCGTATCGCCGCGCAGACCGCCAAACAGGTAATCGTGCAGAAGGTGCGTGAAGCCGAGCGCGAGCGCCAGTACGAGGAATTCAAGGACCGCGCCGGCGAGATCGTCAATGGCCTTGTCAAGCGATTCGAGTTCGGTACCGTGACCGTCGATCTGGGCCGGGGCGAGGCGGTGTTGCGCCGCGACGAAGTCTTGCCGCGTGAAAGTTTCCGACGCGGCGACCGCGTGCGCGCCTATATCTACGACGTGCGCCGCGAACAGCGCGGCCCGCAGATCTTCATGTCGCGCAGTCATCCGGAGTTCCTGGCCAAGCTGTTTGCCCAGGAAGTACCTGAAATTTATGACAACATCATCGAGATTCGCGCCGTCGCGCGCGATCCGGGCAGTCGCGCCAAGATCGCCGTAATCTCTAACGACAGCAGCATCGACCCGGTTGGCGCCTGCGTCGGCATGCGCGGCAGCCGCGTCCAGGCGGTCGTCGCCGAGTTGCAGGGCGAAAAGATCGATATCATCCCCTGGTCGGCCGATACCGCGACCTTTGTGGTCAACGCGCTGGCCCCGGCCGAAGTAGCCAAGGTTGTGCTGGATGAGGACACCCGCAAAATCGAGGTGGTGGTGCCCGACGACCAACTGAGCCTGGCAATCGGACGACGCGGCCAGAATGTGCGTCTTGCCTCGATGCTGACCGGTTGGGATATCGACATCCTCACGGAAGATCAGGAATCCGAGCGCCGCCAGACCGAATTCCATGAGCGCAGTGAGCGCTTCATTAAGGCGCTGGACGTGGACGATGTTATCGCCCATCTGCTGGTGACCGAAGGCTTCTCTTCGATCGAGGAAATTGCCTATGTGCCGGTCGAGGATCTGACGGAGATAGAGGGCTTCGACGAAGAGGTCGGCGCGGAACTGAAGGCCCGCGCCGCCAACTTCCTGGAGGAAGAAGCGAAGCGGCTGTCCACGCGCCGGCGTGAACTGGGCGTAGAGGACAACCTTTCGGAGGTTCCGGGCGTTACCGCCGGCATGCTGGTCGCGCTGGGCGAAGCCGGTGTAAAGACGCTTGAGGATTTTGCGGATCTGGCTTCGGACGAGCTGACCTCGGGGGCGGATGCTATCCTTGGCGCTTTCGACCTTTCAACCGAAGAGGCGAACGATATTATTATGGCTGCTCGCGTCCAGGCAGGCTGGTTCAGCGCAGAAGAGTTGGCCGCCGCAAACGCCACTGACGAATCCGGGGACGAAGCCGGAGACGAGAGCATAAACGAACAGGAAGCAGCGCCGAGCGACGGCGTGAGCGCCTGACCGATGGCCCGGAGGACAAACACAGGACATGCAGGCAGGTCTTCGCCATGATACGCCGCGTACGGCGGCGTCCGCGGATAGCGGGATGGTACAGCGTCGCTGTATCGTCACCGGTGAAGTGCGCGCGCGCGAAGACCTTCTGCGTTTCGTCGTCGACCCTTCCGGACGCCTGATCCCCGACATATCCTGCCGAGCGCCGGGCCGCGGAATATGGTTGAGCGCGGACCGCGATAGCGTTAAGACGGCGCTATCGCGTAAACTGTTTGCGCGCGCCGCGCGCCGGACCCTGGAAATCGACCCTGAACTGGACCGCAAGATCGAAGAGCTTCTGGTTGCCCGCGGCATCGAGCTGATTGGGCTGGCGCGCCGCGCCGGTCAGGCGGTAGCTGGATTCGAGAAAGTCCGCGCCCGGCTGAAACAGGGCGAAGCCGGAATATTGATGGCGGCGCTGGACGGCGCCGAAGATGGACGAGAAAAGCTGCGGCGCCTTGCACCCGGCCTGACCGTCCTGAACTGTTTAACAAGCGATGAGATGGGCCGCGCCTTCGGACGCGATCATGCGGTCCATGCCGTGCTGGCGCCTGGAGCGCTGGCTGTAAAATTTGAATTGATAGCACGGAAACTGAATGGATTCCGGGCGTAATGGCCGTGAACGAGGACTGGAATGACTGACAATAAAGAAGAAAAAGATAGCAAACTGACGCTGCGCACGCCGGGTCGTCTCGAACTGAAAAAGACAGTCGGGGCCGGTCAAGTGAGTCAGAGCTTCAGCCACGGCAGAACCAAGAAAGTCACAGTCGAGGTGAAGCGCAAGCGAACCTTCGAGCCTGGCGCCGGCGGCAAGATGACCGCGGTCAGCCCGCAGGCCGCCGCAGCCGCGGCAGCCGCCGCGGAGGAACAGCCAGAAGCTGGAACGGCGACGGCAATGCACAACTTGACCACGCGGGAGCGCGAGGCGCGGGTTCGTGCGTTGGAGGGCGCCGCCGCGGACGACGAGAAACAGCGTCTGGTTGAAATCCAGACCAAGCATGAAGTCGAGGAGGCCGCACGCCGCGCTGCCCAGGAAGAGACCCTGCGCAAGGCCCAGGAGGAAGCAGAATCCCGCAAAAACGCCGCCGAGGAACTAGCTGGCCGCAAGGCAGCGGCCGAGGAAGCGCGGAACAAAGCCGCGGATGATAGCGTACACGCGCAGGAGGAGCCCCCTGTGCCGATCGCCGTCGAACCCATCACCAGTGAGGACGCGCCAGGCAGCAAACATAGAATCAAGCCCAAGGCTGAAAAACCGGCACCTTCGCGCAGCCGTCAGGAGCCGCGCCGGCGTGCGGGCAAACTGACCATTTCCCGAGCGCTGGATGGTGACGACGATTCCCAACGCGGCCGCAGCATGGCTGCGCTGCGCCGTGCCAGGGAGAAGGAAAAACAGCGCCAGAAAGCGCTCGACCCGGACAGCGTCAAGAAGGCCGTGCGCGAAGTGGTAATCCCCGAGACAATCACCGTGTCCGACCTTGCGAACCGCATGGCCGCGCGTGGCGCGGAAGTCGTGAAGGCATTAATGAAACTGGACATAATGGCGACCATCAACGAGACCATTGATGCCGACACGGCGGAATTGGTAGTTACCGAATTTGGCCATAAGGCAAAGCGCGTTTCGGAGGCGGATGTGGAAATCGGGATCGAAGGCGAGATGGATCGCACCGAGGATATGGTGTCGCGTGCACCCGTCGTCACTGTCATGGGCCATGTCGACCATGGCAAAACTTCGTTGCTGGACGCACTGCGCGAGACCGATGTCGTCGCCGGCGAGGCAGGCGGCATCACACAGCATATCGGCGCCTATCGCGTCTCTCTGTCAAACGGCCAGCAGATCACCTTCCTGGACACGCCGGGCCATGAGGCATTTACCAGCATGCGTGCCCGCGGCGCCCAGGCCACCGATATCGTGGTGCTGGTTGTCGCGGCCGACGACGGCGTGCAGCCGCAGACCATCGAGGCAATCCGCCATGCCAAGGCGGCGGAAGTACCGATTATCATCGCGATCAACAAGATGGACAAACCCGACTCCAGTCCCGACCAGGTGCGCAACGAACTATTGCAACACGAGATTGTCGTTGAAAGCATGGGTGGCGATGTACAGGAGATCGAGGTATCGGCGACAAAGAAGATGAACCTCGACAAGCTGGAAGAGGCAATTCTGCTGCAGGCTGAAATTCTGGAACTGAAAGCAAATCCGAACCGAATGGCGCGGGGCACCGTCGTCGAGGCGCGCCAGGAGCGCGGTCGCGGCTCGGTTGCCACCGTTCTGGTCCAGCGCGGCACCCTGAGTGTGGGTGACATATTCATCGCCGGCGACGAATGGGGCCGCGTGCGCGCCCTGACCAACGATCACGGTGTCACTGTCAAAAATGCCGGTCCGTCCATGCCGGTCGTGGTGGGCGGATTACAGGGAACCCCTGACGCCGGTGACGATTTCGTCGTCGTCGAGGACGAAGCCAAGGCCCGCGAGATCGCCGAATACCGCCAACGCATGGAGCGCGATAAACGTAGCACGGTAGCCGATCGCGGTACGCTTGAAGAGATGTTCACCCAAATCAAGGAAGGCGCGGCCAACGAGTTGCCGGTAGTGGTCAAGGCCGACGCGCAAGGGTCCGTCGAGGCGATTGCCGCTTCCTTCAACAAGCTGTCCACCGACGAGGTCAAGGTGCAACTGCTGCACAGCGCCGTCGGCGGCATTACCGAATCCGACGTTACGCTGGCCCGCGCGTCCGGCGGCCTGATCATCGGCTTCAATGTGCGCGCCAATCCGCAGGCTCGTGAAATGGCCAAGCGGGACGGGGTCGATATTCGCTATTATTCGATCATCTATAACGCGCTGGACGATATCAAGGCGATGCTGAGTGGCATGTTGCCGCCGGAGCTTCGCGAGAAGTTCCTGGGCAATGCGGAAATCCGCGAGGTCTTCAATATCACGAAGGCTGGCAAGGTCGGCGGTTGTTACGTCACCGACGGCGTGGTCAAGCGAGGCGCCGGCGTCCGCCTGTTGCGCGACAATGTCGTGATCCACGAAGGCAAGCTGAAAACGTTGAAACGCTTCAAGGACGAAGTCCGCGAGGTGCAGCACGGGTATGAGTGCGGCATGGCGTTCGAGAATTACGAAGACATCAAGGCCGGCGACATAATCGAGGCCTTCGAGGTCGAGGAAGTCGCGCGCACGCTTTGAGGTTATGCCGGGGATCGCTGACATGGCGCCTGCCGGGGTCCGAACCGGCGGCGAGCGGGAAATCATGAGCAGAAAGAAAAAAG
>CBFDDT010000073.1:0-18087 GCA_965603635.1 uncultured bacterium
CTCGGACGGAACCGAGAAGGTCATATGCAAGAAGTTTTCGGCGTAAGTCAGATCGTTGCGCGGATAGACGAACGGCTGACCGATTGAATATTTGTAGGTCATCGCCGCGATTGTTGGCATCTTGGCAATGAGTTGGTGGGTCGCGGTCCTGCGTTGATCGGGGTCATGAATGTCGGTGCTGTCATGATAAAAGGCGCTGAGCGCACCCACGACGCCGACCATGATTGCCATGGGATGGGCGTCGCGCCGGAAGCCCCGGAAAAAATAGTGAAGCTGCTCATGCAGCATGGTGTGATAGGTGATTTCGTGCTCAAAGGCCGCCTTCTCCGTGGCCGTCGGCAGATTGCCGTACAGCAGCAGATAGCAGACTTCCAGATAGTCGCTATGCTCGGTCAATTCCTCTATGGAATAGCCGCGATGGCGCAGGATGCCTTTTTCGCCGTCAATGAAGGTGATCTGCGAGTCGCAACTCGCGGTCGACATATAGCCCGGATCGTAGGTAAAAATTCCCGTGTCCGCATACAGGCGCTGGACGTCGATCACCCTGGGGCCCTCGGTGCCGGCCAATACGGACAAGTCGTACCGTTTCCCCGTGGCGTGATCGACAAGCGTAAACCCTTCGCGTGTTTCGGGTTTGCCGATCGGCGCTTCGCTGGTCAATATACTCATGACGAATTGCCCCCGTTACGTTGAGACTGAAAGCATGTCGCGCGAATTCGCCGGAAGATAGCGGGCGACCGGCAACTCACCGGAACCGTCGGATGCGCACGCTATGGTCAACCGCCCGTATCGGCGCGCCACCCACCCTGTCGTCATCCCGTCAGACCAGGAGTGCTACATAGCCCCCTTCGTGCGTCACTCCGTGACAAGGCGACTGGCATCCAATGTCGTCGCGCAATACTCTTGAATAATCGGGCGTAAGACCGGACTGCACACTGATATAAATCAACTCTGCAGTCGAAAATTATGGTTCCGCCCGACCCACCTGAAACGGGCCTAAACGGTATTAACCGGCATAGCCAGGTAAGCTGTCGAATCCCGTTGGAGTCGCCAACCTTTCCCTTTTTATCGAGAGCGGACCGCCGCGCGGGATTATGACGTTGGCTGGGTCAGCGACGTTGTCGGCGCCAGCGATTGACGACTTTTCCCACCGCCTCTGCCTTGCCCTCGCCGATTTTCCAGTATTTCGAGAACTCGGCGGTGCTGCTCCGGGGGCGCTGGTTTTCGGGCAGGAGATTCAAGTATACCCGCGCCGGGACGGAAATGCCCTCGCCGACGACGATGGCTTCGCCGGTTCTGAGCGACGGCAGCGCGTCGATCAGACCCAGCCCCGATTCCGACAGTGTCCCGCGCACATATTCCTGATCTTTCAGATTATTCATGCGCATGGCGAAGATGGTGCTGCACTGGGAGAGAATTCCCAGATCCAGTTCCGACGGGCGCTGGCTTACGATGCCAAGGGACACGCCGTATTTGCGGCCCTCGTTAACGATCCTCGACAGCGCGCGCTTGGTAAGATCGAATCCGGAACCATCCAATTGCCCGGCGTAACGGTGGGCTTCCTCGCAGACCAGCAGAACCGGGGTGTCGCGTTCGGCCCAGTACGCGAAATCGAAGGTCATCCGGCACAACAGAGAAATCACCACCTTCATGATGTCGGACGGGACTTCCGACAGATCGAGAATAGTGATCGGCTTGCCGTTGGCCGGAACGCGAAACAGCCTGGAGAGAATCTCCGCCATGTTATCGGCTACACTGAAGCCTTCTTGAAACATGAAATCGAAGCGCCGGTCGACCAGAAGTGCATTGATGCGGTTTCGCAGGCGAAAATAGGGTGCCGAACCGGTGGGTTTGTCGAGCTTGCCCAGAGCTAGATCCAGATGGCGAAGCACCTCTTGCAAGCGGTAAGGCACGGGAGAATCACCGTCAAACCACCCAATATTTTCATCGCCCTCGTCAAATGCCTTTTTTGCGAAAATCACGGCTTCCCTGAGAATGGATCTGTCGACTTCCTGATCCTCGGTCTTCTCGACGATAATTTCCTGGAGTTCCTCAAAATTCAGAAGCCAGTAAGGGATACTGAACTCCCCGGCCCCGAGAAGTTCGGCGAAGTCGGTGAAAGCGTGGCCATATTCACCATGGAGGTCAAGAAGCAGCACATGCCCCTCGCGATGCCGGGACAGGATGGCCCGCAGCATCGTCGCGACGGCGCAGGATTTGCCGGACCCGGTAGTGCCCAGAACCGCGAAATGCTTGCCCAGGAGGTCGTCGACGGAAATGTAGGCGGGCAAACTCTGATCCTGGTATATGGTGCCGACCTTGACCGAGGAGACATTGGGTTGCGCATAAACCCGGGTGAGATCGTCCTGATTCACCGCATAAACGCTGTCGCCAAGTGTCGGGTAGAAAGAGACGCCGCGGCGAAACACCACGGGCCCGCCGTCCGGCCCCGGCACCCCTTCTCCCACCAGTTCAAGCTCCATCATGCGGATTTCCGCGTCGCTTTGCGAATCGGCCAGTTCGGGAATATTGAGCCCCTTGACCATGGCGAACACCGAGGTCTCGCCAACGCGCATCTTCACGAGGGAGCCAATTTGAAGCGATTTAATCCCGGCCGCCATTAGCGCCTCCGAGCCCACAATACGGGCGGCGGCCCGTGAACCGTCCACTGACACTACCTGACCGATCATCTTCGTCTCATCGAAGGAACCGCCCGGTATTCCCGCGGACCCGCCAAAACGGTTTTCGCTGGGCGAATTGGCCTCTGTATCGTCGTCTCGGTCGGTCATGATTCAACCATTCATTGAGGGATCGAACACACGATCCACGGGGAAAACAAAAGCGCTAATTTCCTCCCCAGCCAGCGGCTTGGGGATCGGAATTCCAGCGTAGGCCTTGGTTCGCACCATGGTATTGTCTCTCCATGGCGATGTCCACCTGCGAAAAATAGCTTCGCCGACCGAACAACCGGTGAAAGGAGCGGGCACCGCCTGGGCGCCGTTACCGGTTGAATCCCGAACTGGCCTATCCGTTGGGGCCGTCATTGTTCTCTTGCAGTATTGCGGTGTGTAGCCGCGCGCGTCTGTCAGACGCGGGCTGAGGGCACGGCGTGGACGCTTTCCCAGCCGTAAGCGACTTCGCGGACTGTCTGGCCGCCCATTTGGGTATTGCGCGCGGCCGCCGGCTTGCCGCCCATGGCCTCGTAGAAGAAGCGCGTCGGGTTGTTCGCCAGAACCCAGATAAGGGCAGTCTCGTGGCCTTCGCGGGCCAGCGCGCCGAACAGGGTCTGCAGAAGGCCCTGGCCAATGCCAAGTCCCTGGAAATCGGGTAGCAGATATAGGGTATAGACCTCGCCGGTAAAACCGCCGCGCGCCGACCGGTTCGGCCCGTAGGAGCCAAAGCCTATGATGCCGTAGCGCGGATCCTCGGCCACGACTACCGTCTCGCCGCCACGCAGCATGCGCTGCCACATCTTTGTCTGTTTCTCGAGCGACATGCCAACCAGGAGTTCGTCCGGCAACAATCCGGCATAAGTGCTGCGCCAGGTTTCCACGTGGATCCGGGCGATTGCCTCGGCGTCCTCCAGGGTCGCTATGTGCAGATCTACAACGGTCATCGTTCGATCGTCTCCTCGAATAATCGCTGGAGATCATATTCTCACGATTTCTTTTACATTTTCTTACTGCAACAAAAGTAATGGCGCGGGTTCGCTCTGGCGTTCGAGAACAGCGATAAAAAAGCCGTCCGCGCCGTCTCGACCGGGCCTCAACCGCAGGAAAATGTCCCCTGCCGGGCACTCGGAACCGAGCCTTGATTCCCACATCCTGGAAGCCGGTAAAGCATTGAAATTCTGGTGATTTCCAAGGAATTGAGTGACCTGTCCCTCACCCTCTTGCGGCAACAGCGAGCATACCGCATAGACCAGCCGCCCCCCCGGCGCCACAAGCCGCGCCGCAGCGTCCAGAATACGGGCCTGCAGCGCCATATATTGCATCAAATTTTCGCTATTAATTCGCCAACGAGCCTCGGGATGGCGTCGCCAGGCGCCGGTCCCGCTGCAGGGCGCATCGACCAGAACACGGTCGCAGCCGCCTTCTGGCGCACCGGTCCACAGGCCGTCCACGCCATCCAGGACTTGCAGCTCGGCGATCGTTACCCCGGCGCGCTCCAACCGCGGACGGGCGCGCTCCAGCCGGCCGTGCGAGGTATCGCAGGCAACGATGCTGCCACTATTTCCCATCATGGCCGCCAGCGCCAACGTCTTGCCGCCCGCGCCAGCGCAGAAATCGACAACCGTTTCGCCGGGCCGCGCGCCGGTCAGCAGCGCGGCGATCTGCGAGGACACATCCTGTGGTTCCGCCAGGCCATCGCGGATGATAGTGCTGTTGGCCAGATTGACCCGCCCCGCCAGCCGCAGCCCCAGCGGCGAGAAAGGCGTCGGCGTGGTTTCTACCCCGGTCGCGGTCAGCAGATCAGCCACCGCCTCGCGCGTCGTCTTCAGGCTGTTGATGCGCAGATCCACCGGCGCCTCGCGCATCAGCGCGGCAAGCTCGGTTTCCAGCGAATCGCCCAGCGCGGCCTCGAACATCTCTTCCATCCAGGCCGGGATGTTGCCCCTTACATGGACCGGTTGGGCGGGATCGTCGAACCCCTTGCCGGTCAGCGATCCGGTCAGGGCGCGCTCGCCCTCATCCAACGGCGCCGGGCGGTATTGCCCGCCGTCGAAGGCGGCGTCCAGGTCGGCCTCACCCCACCCCTCGCCCAGCATCAGCGCGGCGATGACGCGGTCCCGCGACCCCGCGGGACGTCCGGCGGCCTCCAGCCACCAGTCGATCTGGGCGCGGCGGCGCAGTACTGCATAGAGAATCGCCTGGATGGTCCGCCGGTCGCCGCCCCCGGCATAGCGCCGCTTGCGGAACCAGCCAGCAACCAGCGCATCGACCGGCCGGGTCCAATCCGCCTCGACGGCGTCCAGCAGTTCGATCGCCGCGGCGGCGCGCGCGCCAGGAGTCATCTCGCGCGCCCCACCGGATCAGTTTTCGGTGCGATAATTGGGCGCCTCGCGAGTGACGGTGATGTCATGGACATGGCTTTCGCGCAGACCCGCGCCGGTGATCTTCACGAAGGTGCAGTTGCCGTGCATGTCGGCGATGGTCGGGTTGCCGGTATAACCCATCGCCGCCTTCAACCCGCCGACGAGCTGATGGATTACCGTGCCGGCCGGCCCCTTGTAGGGCACGCGGCCCTCAACGCCCTCGGGCACCAACTTCAGCGAATCCTGGACCTCCTGCTGGAAGTAGCGGTCGGCCGAGCCACGCGCCATCGCGCCCACCGAACCCATGCCGCGATAGGCCTTGTAGGAACGGCCCTGGAAGAGAAAGACCTCGCCCGGCGCTTCCTCGGTGCCCGCCAGTAGCGAGCCGATCATGGCGCAGTCGGCGCCGGCGGCGATCGCCTTGGCCAGATCGCCGGAAAATTTGATGCCGCCGTCGGCGATGGCGGTGACACCAGCCTGGCGGCAGACAGAGACCGCGTTCATGATGGCGGTAAGCTGCGGCACGCCGACACCGGCGACGATCCGGGTCGTACAGATAGAACCCGGCCCGATGCCGACCTTGATCGCGTCCGCGCCAGCATCGATCAGCGCCTGGGCGCCTTCCTTTGTCGCGATGTTGCCGGCGATGATCTGAGTCCGGTTGCTCAGTTTCTTGATCTGGCCGACCGCTTGGAGGACGCCCTTGCTGTGGCCATGGGCGGTATCGACCACCACAACATCGACGCCCGCATCGATCAGCGCCTCTGCGCGGGCCAGCCCGTCCGGCCCGACGCCGGTCGCCGCGGCGACGCGCAGGCGACCCTGTTCGTCCTTGCAGGCATTCGGGAATTTCTCGGATTTTTGGATATCCTTCACCGTGATCAGGCCGACGCACTGGCGGTCGTCATCGACCACCAGCAGCTTTTCGATCCGGTGCTTGTGCAGCAGGTGGCGCGCCTCTTCGCTGCCGACGCCTTCCTTCACCGTCACCAGCCCGCGCTTGGTCATCAGTTCCTTGACCGGCTGGTTCGCGTTATTGGCAAAGCGGACATCGCGGTTGGTCAGAATCCCGACCAGCCGCTTGCTGCGCCTGGTCACGACGGGGATGCCGGAAATACCGTGGTCGGCCATCAACCGCAGGGCATCGGCGAGAGTCTGGTCCGGATTGATGGTGATCGGATTCACCACCATGCCCGATTCATAGCGTTTGACCCGGCGGACTTCCTCGGCCTGGCGCTCGATATCCATATTCTTGTGGATCACGCCGAGGCCGCCAGCCTGGGCCATGGCGATCGCCATATTGCATTCCGTCACCGTATCCATGGCGGAGGAAATCAGCGGAATACCCAGCTCAATTGTGGCTGTCAGCCTGGTGCGGGTATCGGCCTGACCCGGCAGAACCTCGGATGCGGCGGGTTGCAGGAGCACATCGTCAAATGTGAGACCTTCAAGCAGTTCCATATATCACTCCCGTTGAAAGTCGCCGCATCATACACAGGATTCGCCTCCTGCCAAGGCCCCGTGACACGTGGCGAATTGACGCCTTAGGCGTTGATTTCAGCCCCCTATATGTGTTTCACTGGTATTTAACTAAAATTTACAGGGAAACGCATTATGAAATTACGAACAGTATCAGGGTTAATCTCTTTCGTCTCAGTCGCGCTGGTGGCGAGCGCCGTGGCGTTTACCGCTTCGCCAGCAGTTGCCGGCAACGCCTATGGCAGGGACGGAAATCCCGGCAATGCCACGGGTCACGCGGAAAATGGCGGACCGGCTGGCACAAATAACGGCAATGGAAAGCTTGCATCGGCCATGGGGTCACTGAACGCAGCACATGCCTCGACCAACGGCCTGGCGCACGCCAAAAGGGAACATTCCCGGGTCGGCATGCTGGCCGCCTATATGGACGCCATGGCGGTCTATGAGGATTTCGCCGGACAAGTGACTGACCTGATCGATGAGGATGCAACGGAAGAAGAAATTGCCGAAATGCAAGGCTTTGCCGATGCCGCACTCCTGGAGGCCACCGGCCATCTGGAAGGCGCCGCGAACAAGGAGATCAACGACGACGTTGTGGATGCGGTCGACGGTCTGCTGGACGGAAAATAGGATTATTTCGACCGTAACAAGGTAATCAACGATTCAGAACAGAGCATTGCGGAGATCATCAATCCGTCGGAATAAATATCCGGCAGATAAATATGGAAAGGGCGCCTCACTGGCGCCCTTTCTTTTGACCTGCCTCATGGCGCTCCTCGACGAATCGGCTTCTTATGGATCGACTGGATATCCCTTTTCCGGAATGGGAGCCCGCCATGCCAACCAAACCCGTCACTACATGGGTGCTTGTCGCCGACGGCGCCAAGGCCCGCATACTGGAGAGAATCGGCGTGAACGCGCCGCTAACGCCAGCCTCGGACCAATGCCTCAGTGAGGCGGAAGCCCGCACACCAACCCGTGACATCGGCGCCGACCGTCCCGGTCGCGTGCAGGAGAGCGCCAACGCCGCGCGCCACGCCATGGAACCGCGCGTCGACTGGCACCGCTACGCCAAGGAACAGTTCGCCAAGTCGGTCGCCGGCGCGCTGGAGGAAGCGGCGCTAAAGAAGAAATACGAAGCGCTGATCCTGGTGGCGCCACCCCAGGCGCTGGGCGACCTGCGCAGCGCCCTGGGCCAGCACGCCAAGGCCCTGGTCGCCGGTGAAATCGCCAAGGACCTGACCAACCTGCTCGACCACGAACTGCCGTCGCACCTGGCGTAGGACGAGAGTCCTTATCCTGGGTCTGTCGAAGGACGTATTGGGGAGAAACCACGCGGAACCGAATTCAATCCCGGTCCCCGCCCCGAAACCCTGTTGCCACCACATAAAGTTCGGCGGAATCCTTACGGCTGGACGGTGGCTTTACGTGGGTGACCTTGGTGAAATTGCGTCGCATCGTCTCCAGCAACGCTCGCTCGCTGCCGCCCTGCAGCACCTTGGCGACGAAGGCGCCGCCCGGGGCCAGTACCTCAAGCGCGAATTCCAGCGCCGCCTCGGCCAATCCCATAATGCGCAGATGGTCGGTCGGGGCATGGCCGGACGAGGAGGCCGCCATGTCACTGAGCACCACATCGGCCGGCCCGTCCATCAGCGCGCGCAGGCGATCGGGTGCATCCTCGTCCAGAAAATCGCCAACCAGCAGTTCGGACCCGGGGATCGGTTCGATTTCCTGCAAATCGATGCCGACGACCCGGCCCTTGGCCCCGACCCTTTGCAGCGCCACCTGCACCCAGCCGCCGGGCGCGGCGCCGAGGTCGACCACGCGGCCACCGGGCTTGAGGAATTTGGATTTGTCGTCGATCTCGGCCAACTTGAAGGCCGCGCGGCTGCGGTAACCCAGCCTTTTCGCCTCAACCACGTAGGGGTCGTTCAGCTGCCGTTCCAGCCACAGCTTGGAAGACAGTTTGCGGCCCTTGGCGGTCTTGACGCGCACACGGGCCGCGCGCGGCGCACCGCGGCCCTTGAGCCCCTTGGCGCTTTTCTTACCGGTCGTCATTATGCGGCGTGCCTGCCATTGCCTTGCGTCCCATCAGGTCGACCAGGATGCCCTCGCGCACGCCACGGTCGGCGACGCGCAGCTGCCCTACCGGCCAGCGACGGCAGATCGCCTCCAGGATCGAGCAGCCGGCGGCCATCATATCGGCCCGCTCGTCGCCGATGCAAGGATGGGCGGCACGGTCCTCGGCGGTCATGGCGCTTAGCCCGGCCACCAACGCATGCACGTCACCGAACTGCAGGATCGAGCCATCGACCCGCGCGCGGTCGTATCGTTCCAGTTCCATCTTCAGCCCGGCCAGCGTGGTCACCGTGCCCGACGATCCCAGCATCTGGACGTTCGCCTCGCCCACATGGCCGGATATGCCGTGGGCCTCGCAGAATGGCGTCAACTGTTCCAGCAGCTCTCCGACCATGACTTCCCAGGCGGCGGGCGCAAACGGCCCCTGCCCGAAACGTTCGGTCAGCGAGACAACGCCGAAAGGCATGGATATCCAGTCGACCATATCCTGGGCGGCGCCATTGCGGGCCAGCCACATGACCTCGGTGCTGCCGCCGCCGATGTCGAAAACCAGCGAATGGGGGGTGTTGTCGTCGAGCAGCGGAAAACAGCCGGCGACGGTCAGCCTCGCCTCTTCTTCCGCCGAGATGATTTCGATAAAGAGACCGGTCGCTTCCTCGACCCGGTCGATAAACTCGTCGCAGTTATCCGCGTTCCGGCAGGCCGCCGTGGCGACATAACGCCCGTGCGCCACGCCGCGCCGCCGGATTTTCGTGGCGCAGACGCGCAGCGCCTCGATCGTGCGCTTCATCGCCGCCTCCGACAGGCGGCCGGTTTCCTCCAGCCCCTCGCCCAGGCGCACGACGCGCGAGAAGGCATCGACGATACGAAACCCGCCGTCCGCCGGCCGGGCGACCAGCAGGCGGCAGTTGTTGGTGCCCAGATCCAGCGCGGCACAGAATCCTTGCCCGTGCCGCCCGTTACGGCGCGGTCCCGCACGCTTCCGTTCACCGCTTGCGCGGCGCGTATCCGGTCCGGTGGATAAGGCCACCTGTCCCCCAAATTCCATTCTGGCGGGCATCTGCCGCCATTACATTCGGGTTTATCCTAACGCAAACCCCCGCCCCATACATCAGGGAAGATTAATTTTGTAAATCTTTGGGGTTCAATCCCGCAACGCTATATGATAGAAGCCCGCTTCACGGTGTTCGTGACGGCCCGATGGGGGATCGTCTAACGGTAGGACTACGGACTCTGACTCCGTCAGTGTTGGTTCGAATCCAGCTCCCCCAGCCATAAATGCAAAAAGCCCCGGTTTGCGCCGGGGCTTTTTTGTCACTCCTGTCGTGGCGCCTTCACGATCTCCAGCAGCCGCAACAGCCCCTCGTCCCTTTCCGCGGCCAGTTCGGCGATGTCGCGCCCGGCCGCCTCGCGCTTTACGCCCTCGATGATTTTTGTCGCCACATCGTCGGTCAGATCCGGGTCGCCCAGCGACTTCCAGCGCGCGACCTGGCTGGGGCCGAGATGGCGCATGTAATGTTCGATGCCACCGGCGCCGCCGCCCAGATGGTAGTTCATGAAGGGGCCGGCCAACGCCAGGCGCGGGCCCGGCCCAAAAGCGATGGCCTTGTCGATATCCTCGACATCGGCCACGTCCTCGGCGATCAGATGCACGGCCTCGCGAAACAGCGCGGCGGTCAGGCGGTTGACCAGATGGCCCGGCAGTTCCTTGCGCAAATGAACGGGGACCTTGCCGGCGGCCTCCCAGAACGCCATGGCGCGTTGCACGGGCTCGCTGTCGCGCGGCCCGCCGGCAACCTCGACCAGCGGCAGTATATGCGGCGGGTTGAAGGGGTGGCCCAGCAGGCAGCGTTCGGGGCGCCGCGTCCGCACACGAATATCCGAGATGGTGAAGCTGGAAGTGCAGGAAAACAGCAATGTCCCGGGCGGCGCCATGGCGTCCATCTCCTCGAACAGGGCCTGTTTGACCTCCAGACGCTCTGGCGCGCATTCCAGCACCGCCTCCGCCCCCTCCAGCGCGCCGGCAAGGCAGTCGTGGAAGGTCAGCCGATCGCGACTCGCTCCCCCGGCCAGGCCCAACCGCTCCATCGATGGCCAGTCCCGCGTCACCATGTCACGCAGGCGCGCCTCCGCTCCTTCGGCGGGATCGTGCGCGCTGACATCCCAGCCCAAGCGCAGAAAATGCAGCGCCCATCCGCCGCCGATCAGACCCGTGCCGATGATCGCGATGCGTCCCTTGTCATTCATATCCGCCTTGCCCCTTTCCAAAAGTTTCCGGCGATGTAAGTTAGCGCCAACTTAGCTGTTTGACGTCAATGGAGGAAAGACATGAAAGCCTGGGAAATCGTATCGGACGGCGGGATCGACGCGCTGGCGTGCAACGAGCGCGCGACACCAGAGCCTGGCCTGGGCGAAGTGCTGGTGCGCATGCGCGCCAACTCAATCAATTATCGCGATCTTTCCACCGTGCTGGACCCGGTAGTGCGTCACATCCCTTATCCGCGCATTCCCAATTCCGACGGGGCCGGCGAAGTCGTCGCCACCGGGCCGGGCGTTACGCGCTGGAAGGCGGGCGACCGGGTCGCCGGCTGCTTCTTCCAGGACTGGCCGGCGGGCGGCATTTCGGCCCCGGCCATGGCAACGGCGCTTGGCGGCGCGCTGGACGGCGTGCTGGCGGAAGAAGCGGTACTGCGCGAGGGCGGCCTGGTCGCCATTCCCGATCACCTGTCTTTCGAGGAAGCGGCCTGCCTGCCCTGCGCCGGGCTGACCGCCTGGAATTGCCTGATTGCGGGCGGTGGTCTGAAAGCCGGCGAAACAGTGCTGCTGTTGGGCACGGGCGGGGTTTCGATCCTGGCGCTGCAATTCGCGCTGGCCGCCGGCGCGCGAGTTATCATCACATCATCCAGCGACGCGAAGCTGGAGCGCGCGCGCGCCATGGGCGCTCATGAAACCATCAATTACGTGGCGACGCCCGACTGGGCGAAGCGGGTACTGGAACTGACTGGCGGGCGCGGCGCCGACCATGTGCTGGAGGTCGGTGGCCCGGGAACCATGGAACAATCGATAGAAGCGGCGGCCGTCGGCGGCAAGATCGCCTATATCGGCGTGCTGACCGGCGGCGCGATCAACCCGCTTGGCCTGATGCGTAAATCGGTTCGCCTGCAGGGAGTCTATGTCGGCAGCCGCGCCATGTTCGAGGACATGAACCGCACGCTGGCCCTGCATGATCTGCATCCGGTAATCGACCGGACCTTCCCATTCGCCGAAGCCCGCGAGGCATTTCATCACATGAAGTCGGCAAAACATTTCGGTAAAATCGTGATTTCAATCTAACGCTAATTCTTGGCGGCGCTCACGCCGATGTGACCGTTCCGAGCAGCGGAACGTGATTGACTCCTATATCGATCCGATATATGATTATATCACTTCGATATATATCAATTCGATATGCTAGCCAATTGGCGGCTCGCTTTGGGTCGCCCGTTATTGTGCGGGAGCAGGATCATGGATGTCAGGAACGTATGCCTCGGCGTGCTGACGCTGGGCGATGCCAGTGGCTATGAGATTCGCAAGATGTTCGAGGAAGGCCCCTTCCAGTATTTCACGGATGCGGGTTTCGGATCGATCTATCCGGCGCTGAAAAAGCTGCATGGCGAGGGGTTTGTCACTCTTCGCGAACAGGCTCAGGACAGCCGCCCGGACAAGAAGGTCTATTCCATCACTCCCGCCGGCCGCGCGGCCTTTACCGCGGCGATCGCACAAGCGCCGGGCGCCGACAAGTTCCGCTCCGACTTCCTGCTGGCGATGTTTTTCGAGCATTTCCTGCCGCAAAACGCGGTCGCGGATGTCCTGGACGAACGCATCGTTTGGTACCGGGAAAAACTGGAGCATATGCAGTCCTGCGACCGGTCCGGATGGGGCGCCGGCCCGGTATTCGTGAACCGGTTCGGCCAAGCGGTCTACGGCGCGGCGGTGAAGTTCCTGGAGGAAAACCGCGACGAGCTGGTCGAAGCGGCGGGCGCAACGCCGAAGCCCGAAGCAGCGGAATAGGCGGGGAGCATGAAAAGCTCGTACGTAATAGCGCTGGTCATCACGCTGGCGGCCGCGGGATGGATGGCCTCGCCATATCTTGGCGACGCATCGCCCGGTGACACCGAAAGTGCCACCGCGCTTCCGGAGCTCTCGGCGCCGGCGGCGAAAGCGCCCATGCGCGTGCAGGTCCGCAATTCGGTCGCCGAGTTGACAGTAAATTCGCTGGTGCTGACCGGACAGACAAAACCGTCACGACACGCCACGGTCAAAGCGGAAACCGCGGCGCGCGTTATCGCCGTGGAGGCGGAGGAAGGCACTGTCGTCAAAAAGGACGACGTCATCGTCCGGCTCGCCATGAATGATCGCAAGGCCCTGCTGGAAGAGGCGCGGGCACTGGTGAAGCAGCGAAAGATCGAATATACGGCGGCCAGCAAGCTGACGTCCAAGGGTTACCAGACCCAGACCCGGCTGGCGGAAACCAAAACCAATCTGGAGGCCGCGGAGGCACGCCTGCAGCGCATCAAGGTCGAAATCGAACACACCGTGATCCGCGCCCCCTTCGACGGCGTGATCGAGAGCCGCATGGTGGAGGTCGGCGATTATCTGGGCGTCGGCGACCCGGTCGCCCTGGTGATCGACCTCGATCCGCTGATCGCGATCGCCCAGGTGTCCGAGCGCGAGATTGGCGGCGTCACCGCCGGTGGCGAAGGCAAGCTGCGGTTGGTAACCGGCGAAATAGTCGAGGGGCGGGTCCGTTATGTCTCGTCGGTCGGCAGCGAAGGCACGCGGACATTCCGCATCGAGTTGGAGATCGAAAACGGCGACAACCGTCTGGCGGCGGGCCTGACGGCGGAAATTAGCCTGCCCGTGGCCGCCGTCGAAGCGCATAACATGTCGCCGGCGGCGCTGACCCTGGACGATACCGGCGTGATTGGCGTCAAGGTCGTGGACGCGAACAATATCGTTCGTTTCCACCCTGTCGCGCTGGTAGCCGACGGGGCCGATGGCGTCTGGGTAAGCGGGTTGCCGCGTGAAGCGGCGATCATCACGGTAGGCCAGGAATTCGTATTGCCAGACCAGACGGTTACACCAGTGCCCGAAGGCAGCATGCCGGATCCCGCGGCCAAGGTAAGCGGGAGCGGTTCTTGAATTTAATCGACGCCGCCCTGTTGCGTTCGCGAACGGTAATTTCCGCGCTGTTACTGATTCTTGCCAGCGGCACGTACGCCTGGCTGACAATCCCCAAGGAAGCCGACCCGGACATCACTATTCCGAAAATCTATGTCACGGTAAATCATGAAGGCATCAGCCAGGAAGATGCCGAGCGGGTACTGGTGCGCCCGTTGGAGGAAAAACTGCGTTCCGTCGAGGGCGTGAAGGAGATGGTCTCCTGGGCGCACGAGGGCGGGGCCAACATCCTGCTGGAATTCGATGCCGGATTCGACCCGGACAGCGCGCTGCTGGATGTGCGCGAAGAGGTGGACAAGGCGAAAAACGATCTGCCCGCCGACAGCGACGATCCGCATGTGCAGGAAATCAATATCAGTCTGTTCCCGGTGCTGGTGGTGACCATGTCGGGGCCGGTGCCCGAGCGGGCGATGCTGGCCCTGGCACGCGACCTCAAGGACAGGATCGAGGCTATTCCCCCGGTGCTGGAAGTCAAGATCGCGGGCGACCGTGACGAACGGGTGGAAGTGATCGTCGATCCGATGCTTGTGGAAAGCTATGCCCTGGACCCGGAACGCATGGCCATCGTCGTCGGCCGCTTCAACCAATTGATCGCCGCCGGCGCCATGGATACCGGCCAGGGCCGATTTTCAGTCAAGGTACCCGGCATATTCGATTCCGTACGCGATATAATGAAACTGCCGGTCAAAGTGGAAGGTGACGCGGTTATCACGCTGGGCGATATCGCCTCGGTACAACGCACCTTCCGTGATGCCACGGGTTTCGCGCGGGTCAACGGACACCCGGCGCTGGCCCTGGAGGTCTCCAAGCGCGCCGGCGAAAATATTATCGACACCATCGCCGCGGTCCGCGAGACCGTCGAGGCAACGCGGCTGATCTGGCCGGAAACCGTCGAAGTCACCTACAGCCAGGACAAATCCAAGGATATCCGGCTGATGCTTGGCGACCTGCAGAACAATGTCATCAGCGCGGTGCTGCTGGTGATGATCGTCGTCATCGCGGCGCTCGGCTGGCGCTCCGGTTTCCTGGTGGGCATCGCCATTCCGGGTTCGTTCCTGAGCGGCATTCTGGTATTGGCGGCCTTCGGGATGACGATGAACATCGTGGTGCTGTTCGCGCTGATCCTGGCCGTTGGCATGCTGGTGGACGGCGCCATCGTTGTCACCGAATATGCCGACCGCAAGATGACCGAGGGCGAGCCGCGCAGGCTGGCCTATGGATTGGCGGCCAAACGCATGTCATGGCCGATCATCGCCTCGACGGCGACAACACTGGCCGCCTTCCTGCCGCTGTTGTTCTGGCCGGGCATTGTCGGCCAGTTCATGAAATACCTGCCGATCACGCTGATCGCGACGCTTTCCGCATCGCTGGTGATGGCGCTGATCTTCGTGCCGACCATCGGCGCCTATATCGGCAAGCCCGGTGCGGAGGACGAACATACCGCACATGCCCTGGCGGCCGGCAGCGGCGACGAACTGATGCGCCTGAAAGGGCCGGTCGGCCTCTATGTCCGCCTCCTGGCGATGACGTTGCGCTGGCCCTCGCTCATTCTGTTCCTGGCCGTGCTGACCCTGGGCGGCGCCTGGTATACATACGGAACATTTGGCAAGGGCGTGGAATTCTTCCCCGACGTCGAACCCGATCGCGCGATGGTGCAGATCCACGCGCGCGGCAACCTTTCGGCCCTGGAACAGGATGAACTGGTGGCCCGGGTCGAAGCCCATGTGCTTGATATCGCCGATGAACGGGGCGAATTCGTCACCGTCTATACCGCCAGTGGCAAACGGGAAAACCGCTCCGAGGAAGCCGAGGACGTGGTCGGCACGATCTCGCTGGATTTCGTCGAGTGGAACCAGCGCCGCCCGGCCAGCGTAATCCTGGCCGACATCCTGACGCGCAGCGCCGCAATCCCAGGCATCGTCGTCGAGACCAAAAAAGAAGAAGGCGGCCCGCCGGTCGGCAAACCAATCCATATCGAGTTGTCCTCGGATGATTGGGAACGGCTGAACCCGGTGGTCGACCTGGTGCGTGCGCGCGTCGAGGGGATGGAGGGCCTGCGCGATATCGAGGACAGCCGCCCGATCTCCGGAATCGAATGGGAATTGCAAGTCGATCATGAGCAGGCGGCGCGCTTCGGCGCCGATGTGGCGGTCATCGGCTGGTTTGTGCAGATGATCACCAAGGGGCTGAATATCAGCTCCTACCGGCCCGACAACAGCGACCAGGAACTCGATATAGTCGTTCGCTTTCCCGAGGCAAACCGCACGCTGGGCCAGTTGGACAGCATCCGCATCCGAACCGAACTGGGACTGGTGCCGATCGGCAATTTCGTCAAGCGTGTAGCCCGGCCGAAAGCCGGCACGTTGCAGCGGGTCAACATGCATCGTGTCTTGTCGGTGAAGGCCGACGTAATGGAAGGCGTGCTGGCCGACGGCAAAATGCGGGAACTGCGCGAATGGATCTCCGGCATCGAACTGCCGCCAGGCGTGACCTACAAATTCAAGGGCGAGGACGAAGAACAGGCGGCCGCCCAGAAATTTCTGGTAAAGGCCTTCGGCGTGGCCCTGTTCATCATGGCGATCATCCTGGTGACCCAATTCAACAGCTTCTACAGCGGCTTCCTGATTCTGTCGGCGGTGATAATGTCCACGGTCGGCGTACTGCTGGGATTGCTGATCACCGGTCAGCCCTTCGGCATCGTGATGAGCGGCGTCGGCGTCATCGCGCTGGCCGGCATCGTGGTCAACAACAACATCGTGCTGATCGACACCTACGACCGGCTGCGCCTGGTGGAGCCGGATGCGAAGCTGGCGCTGTTGCGTACCGGCGCCCAGCGTCTGCGGCCGGTGTTGCTGACCACGGTGACGACGATCCTCGGGCTACTGCCCATGGTGTTGAGTATGAATATCGACTTCTTCAGCCGGCAGATTACCGTCGGCGCGCCCTCAACCCAGTGGTGGACCCAGCTTTCGTCGGCGATCGCCTTCGGCCTGGCGTTCGCGACCGTTCTGACCCTGGTGGTAACGCCGGCGGCCCTGATGGCGCGGGCCAACATGCGCGCTCGGCTGGATCGTTGGGGCGAATGGCGCGCCGGGCGCCGAGCGGCGAAAGCCGCAAAAATCGGACAAGCAGCCGAGTAAATAACTTACGCGACCGGGTCTTCGTCTTTCTCGATCTCGGCGCCGGGCGGTGGCAGGCCGCGGGGCAGGGTAAAGATGGCAACCATGATGCGCGCGCCCGTGGTCATCCAGCATAGAACACCAAAAACCACCGCGATCCAGGGAAACCAGCTCGGGAATATACAGGCCAGCACGAAGGCCACGACTGTTTCGACCTCCTCGACAAGGCCGCCCAGGAAGAATATCGATTTCTTGCCGTGGCTTTCCGTGTGGAAATGATGCTTCTCGGCCAGCGCGGCATAGGCCAGGAAGCTGGCCTCGGCGCCCATGAAGGCGAACAGCAGCCACGCCGCCGCCAGCGCATTGGCCTCGGTATCGGCGAGCGCGAATCCCAAGACCACGGCCCCGAAAAAGATGAAATCACCGACCACGTCGAAGAAACCACCCAGGTCGGTGATGCCGTTCCGCCGCGCCACCGCCCCGTCCAGCGCGTCGAGCAGTCGGTTGACGGCTATCAATGCAAGGGCCGCCATATAGTTCTCCAGCGCCAGCGGTATCAAAACCGCCAGGCCCACGACGACCGCCGTCAGCGTAATAGCGTTGGCCGAGATGCCAGTTTTCGCCAGATAGCGAGCAATCCCGCCGAAAACCGGATTCAAAACCTTCTTTACGGCGCCATCGAGCATGAAACCCGCCGCCCCTATTCGACCGGACGCAGGCGCGGTTTGTCGAGTGCCTCGTCGGGGTCGACCTCGCCGGGGTCTACGTCGGGTTCGCGATCGTCATGCATTCGCTCGGCCTCGGCCTTCAGGCGGCGGAACGTCCAGGCTGAATAGCCGAAACTGACGATATAGACGAGGGCGATCAAGGTTAGCGTGCGCCAGGGCGCGCCGGCAAGCCCCGCCACCAGAAGCCCCGCCACGATCAGAATCGGCAGGATCGCGGCTGTCGGAATCTTGACTTTCTTGAACGAGAAGGTCGGCAACCTGCTGACCATCAGCAGCGCCACGATCACGCTCCAAACGGCCACGATCACCGGGTGGCGCACGATTTCCAGATCGAACGAGAAGGTCGCCACCAGCGGCAACAACGCAAGCATCGCCCCGGCGGGGGCCGGTACGCCGGTAAAATAATTATAGGCGTAAGGTGGCAGCT
>CBFDDT010000074.1:0-18045 GCA_965603635.1 uncultured bacterium
ACACCGCCGCCATCTGGATGAATTCGCCGCCGGTCTCTAACATTGCCCCCGCCTTCGCCGATTGTCAGTCCGCGCCGCCTTCGGGCCGCTTGCGGATGATGGTGATGGCCAGATAGGTCATCACCGTCTCATCGCGCTGGTTGAGCACCGTAAACTGGAACCGCACCGTCCCGCGGTCGGGTTTCGAGCGCGATTCCCGCGCCTCGATCACTTCCACTGCCGTTCTGATGGTGTCGCCGGGCTTTACCGGGGCGGTCCATCGGACCTCATCCATGCCCGGGCCGACTATATTGGATTCCACCACCAGCCCCAGATCATAGAACAGCCGAAAGCTGAGCGCGAGCGTTTGAAATCCACTGGCGATCAACCCGCCGAACGGCCCGGCCTCGGCCGCCGTCGCATCCACATGCATATGCTGCGGATCGTAGGTCAGCGCGAAATCGACGATCTGCGCTTCGGTCAGCGTAATGCCCCGCGTGGCGAACTTGTCGCCGACGTGGAATTCATTGAACCAGCGTGTGTGCATTCGCTTCCTCTTTTGTCCCTATACCACCGGCATATCCGGCGCGGCGCGGATGGTCAGCAACTCGCAGCCATCCTCGGTGATGGCGATATTTTCCTCGTGGACCATCATGCGGCCCGGGGCGAATTCCATACCCGGTTCTATTGTCATGACCATGCCGGGGACCAGTTCGGTGTCGTCGCCCGGCCGGTTGGACGGCCATTCGGTTAGCTGCATGCCGAGCCCGTGGCCCAGGCGGCCGACATTGTTGCCCAGCGATCCGGCTTCGTCCAGCACCGCCGCCATGGCGCGCCACAAATCGGTGGTGGTGATGCCAGGGCGGGCGGCGTCGATGCCGGCCTGGGTGGCTTGCCATACGGCCTCATGGGCGTGCCTGGCCGCGTCGTCTGGTTCGCCGAAGGCAAAATTGCGGTCGAAGTCGCAGTAATAGCCGTCGAAGGTGGTGCCGGTGTCGATGATCAGGATATCGCCGGTCTCGATGACCCTCTGTGTCGGGCCCATGATGATGTTGTCGTAACCGCCCGGCCCGGACGCGCCCATCATGTAGGGCGAGGCATCAGCGCCGCGTTGCAGCACCTCGACCCGCATATCGCGGCAGGCCTCCCATTCGGTCATGCCGGCATGCAGTTTCGCCGGCAGGGCCAGGAACGCTTCCGAGGTGAACTGGCAGACATGGCGGATCTTGTCGATCTCGGCCGGCGATTTGACGCCGCGCAAGCCCCGCAACACCGGGGTGCCATCGGTGAACGCCAGCGGCGCGATCATGTCGCCGATGCGCAGGAAATCCGCCGCCGGCATGCGCAGCACCATCTCCGGCCCCATCTCCGCCCCGATGCGCCCGAAGCGACGCGGCAGGGATGAAAGCGCGTCGGCCAGCAGGGTGACGCCGTCGTCCTCGGGCACTGGCGCGGGCCAGGTGCGGATATCGTCCACCCAGGTCCGGGCCATCACCGGGCTGCCGATCTCGGGGATCACGGCGATCAGGTCGCCCTCGCGCGGGACGATGACGAACCAGGGCCGCGTCGGCGAGGCCCAGAACTGGGAATCGAAACCGGTGAAATAGCGCACATGCTGTTCGCTGGTGACCAGCAGCCCGTCCAGTTCATGCGCGGTCATCAAAGCCCGGGCGCGCGCCGCCCGGGCCTCGAACTCAGGCCTCGGAAAGCCGCGCGCGGGCGCCGCGCCGCTCATGTTAAAGCGCCCCCAGGATGGCGGCCGTCAGGTCCTTGGTATCCGCCTTGCCGCCCATGTCGCGGGTCAGGGCGGAACCGTCGCGCAGCACATCCTCGATCGCCGTGACAATGATGTCGTGGGCGTCGCGGTGACCCAGATGATCCAGCATCATCGCGCCCGACCAGATCTGGCCGATCGGGTTGGCGATGTTCTTGCCGGCGATGTCGGGGGCCGAGCCGTGCACCGGCTCGAACATAGAGGGATGTTCGCGCTCCGGGTTGATGTTGCCGCCCGGCGCGATACCGATGGTGCCGGTCACCGCCGGCCCCAGGTCCGACAGGATATCGCCCAGTAGATTGCTGCCCACGACCACGTCGAACCAGTCGGGATGCTGCACGAAATGGGCGGTCAGGATGTCGATATGGAACTGGTTCAATTCGACGTCGGGATAATCGGCGGCGACCGCTTTCACGCGCTCGTCCCAATAGGGCATGGTGTAGAAGATGCCGTTCGACTTGGTGGCCGAGGTCACCAGCTTGCGCGGGCGGGTCTTCGCCAGCTCGAACGCGTAGCGCGCGATGCGGTCGATGCCCTTGCGGGAGAACACGTTCAACTGGGTGACGAATTCTTCCGGCGTATCGTGGTTCATGCGGCCGCCGATCTCGGAATATTCGCCCTCGACATTCTCGCGCACCACGTAGAAATCGATATCCCCGGGCTTGCGGCCGGCCAGCGGCGAGGCCACGCCCTCGAACAGGCGCACCGGGCGCAGATTGACATACTGGTTGAACTTGCGGCGGATCGGGATCAGCAGACCCCAGAGCGAGACATGGTCCGGCACGCCGGGGAAGCCGACGGCGCCCAGATAGATCGCGTCATGGTTCCGGATTCGATCCAGCCCGTCTTCCGGCATCATCGCGCCGACATTGTGATAGCGCTCGCAGCTCCAGTCGAACTGGTCCCACTGGAATTCGATGCCCAGTTTGGCGCCCACTTTCTCCAGCACGTCGATGCCGGCCGGCACAACCTCGTTGCCGATGCCGTCGCCCGGGATAACCGCGATTTTGTATTTCGCCATTCGCTTCCTCCAGTTCCTGAATGTCGGGCGCGAAGTTAACGGCCCTGCCCTCCCATCACAACCACCGAATGACAGGGCCTGTTTGTGTGCGTCAGAACAGCCCGCGAACATCGATCACTTTTTGGCCAAAAATCCGCAAATGGTCCGGTTTGCCTTGACGATTCGCCCCCTCGGGCGCACATTAAATACACGGCTGATGCCTTCGAGGCAGGCCAGATTAGACGCCGCAACACCGTGCGGTATCTCGGGTTCCGGTCATCACCGCGGGTGGTCGAAACCGTCTTTGAAGTGGCAATTTATTGCCCCAGAGCCGCCAGTCTGACTGGCGGCTCTTGCTATGTGGATAACCCCGCGCCATAACGTGGCCATGCCACCGATACTCCCCCTCGACGACCGCTCCATCGCCATCGCGGTCGAACAGATCCGCGCCGGGCGGCTGGTCGCCTTCCCGACCGAGACGGTCTACGGGCTGGGCGGCGACGCCACCAACGGCGAGGCGGTGGCGGCGATCTTCGAGGCCAAGGGCAGGCCGCGCTTCAATCCGTTGATCGTGCATGTGCCGGACATGATCGCCGCTCGGCGGATCGGCGATTTCGACAAGCGGGCCGAGGAGCTGGCCTCGCGCTTCTGGCCCGGGCCGCTGACCCTGGTGGTCAAGCGCCTGGCCGACAGCGGGATATCGGAACTGGCCAGCGCCGGGCTGGACACGGTGGCGATCCGCATGCCGGCGCATCGCGGCGCGCGGACCTTCCTGGCCGAGGCCAATCGCCCCCTCGCCGCCCCCAGCGCCAACCGCTCCGGCAAAGTCAGCCCCACCACCGCGCAACATGTGGCCGATGAACTGGGCGACGCGGTGGCGCTGATTCTGGATGGCGGCCCCTGCGAAGTCGGCCTGGAATCCACGGTGCTGGACATGAGTGGCGAGACGCCGGTCCTTCTGCGCCCCGGCGGCGCGGCGCTGGAAAAGTTGGAAGAAGCGCTGGGCCGCAAGATAGAGATCGCCGGACCCGGCGCGGCCATCGCCTCGCCGGGCATGCTGGAAAGCCACTACGCGCCCGGCCTGCCGCTGCGCATGGAGGCCGAAAGCGCGAGACCGGGCGAGGCACTGCTGGGCTTCGGCCCGTCCCCGGCCGCCACCCTGAACCTCAGCGAGGCTAGCGAATTGCGCGAAGCCGCGGCAAACCTGTTCGCAATGCTCCGCACCCTCGACTGTCCGGACTTCACCGCCATCGCCGTCATGCCGATCCCGGAGAGAGGCCTCGGCCGCGCCATCAATGACCGCCTGAGACGCGCCGCCACCCCAAGGAACTGACCTCTCGCGCAGCAAAGTCGCGGTTCGACCCCATGCACAGACGTTTTCCGCGGGTTTCAGAGAGGCAAGATGCCGTCCCTGGGTCGGGAACCGGCGTTAATCGCGCTCCGCCGCCCGCCATTGCCTTCAGGCGGGCGAGGTCGTAGCCGGCAACTTCCTTGTAGCGTTGCGGCATGGCGGCCAGTTCGGCGCGAATTCGGTCCGCCAGCCCCATACGGCGGAAAATCTCCATGGAGCGGGCGTTACATCGCGCCATCTTGGGCAGGAACTGCGGCGCTTCCTTCTGCTCGATGATGGTGCAGCGCACGCCGGCGCCGCATCAATCGAACGGCAGCCCCACGTAATTCTCTGCCAGCGACTTCGCGCCGGCCTCTGAGCTTGTGATGTAGTCCAGCTCGGCGAGCTGGATGCGGCGGTCGAAATCGTCGCCTTTGGGCGGCAGGTGCAGCATCTGCGTCATCCACCATGAAAACCGCTCGGCCTTCCAGATCCGCGGCAGGCAGCTTGCGGCATAGCCGTCCAGGCCGGTGCTGGCGCCGGATTTGTAGTAACCGACCAGCGCCCCGGCCAGCACCTGCACATCCGCTGCGGCCTGATTCATGCCCTTGGCCCCGGTGGGGGGCACGATATGGGCGGAGTCGCCAGCCAGGAACAGGCGGCCGTGGCGCATCGTCTCGCAGACGAAGCTGCGCATCGGCGTGATGCTCTTCTGCAGCACCGGCCCCTCATTCAGGCGCCAGTCGCCGTCCTGGGTCAGGCGGATCTGCAGCTCCGCCCAGATGCGGTCGTCCGGCCAGTTCTCGATGTCATCGCCGGGCGCGACCTGGAGATACAGCCGCGACAGTTCGGGCGAGCGCATGCTGTGCAGCGCGAAGCCGTTGTCGTGGCTGGAATAGATCAGCTCGTCCGACGACGGCGGCGCCTCGGCCAGGACGCCCAGCCAGGCGTAGGGATAGACCTTCTCGAAGACGGCGAGCTTGTCCGCCGGGATGCTGGGCCGGCAGATGCCGTGGAAACCGTCGCAGCCGCCGATGAAATCGCATTCGATCTCCCGGGGCGCGCCATCCTTGCCGGTGAAGCGGATCCTGGGGCTGTCGCCCTCGAAATCGTGGATCGAGACTTCGCCGGCCTCGAAATGGATCGGCAGCCCGTCATCCAGCCGTGCCGCCACGAAATCCTTCACCCATTCCTGCTGGCCATAGATCATGATCGATTTGCCGGTCAGCGCCTTCAGGTCGATGCGGCGGCGTTGCCCGGCGAAGCTGATCTCCAGTCCGTCATGGACCAGCCCCTCACGGCGCATGCGCGCGCCCAACCCGACCGCGTCGGTCAGCTCGGCGACCCAGTGTTCCATGACCCCGGCCCGGATGCGCGCTTCTATATACTCGCGGCTACGGCCCTCGATGATGATGGACTCGATGCCTTGAAGCTGGAGCATGCGGGCCAGCAGCAGCCCGGAAGGCCCCGCGCCGATAATGCCGACCTGGGTTTTCATATTTTTTGTCGTTCCCTCTTTTTTTGTCCGACTATCCCTAGTGGTGCCCGGGCGATGCGAGAATAGACAGAAGCGAATTTATCTTGCACAATTCGAACATCGGGCATTCGGAAAATTTACTCGGCGGCGCCAACCCGGCTAAACCCGATGCGGATAAGAGAGAATAAAAATGAACATGGCAGGCATACCGAATTACCGGCTGTACGGTGAGGGCGGCGCGCGGACGGACGTCGAGTTCGTGCATTGCGAATCGATCCCCGAGCGCAGCGCCCTTCACGATTGGAACATTCGCCCGCACCGGCATGATTCACTGTACCAGTTGCTGTTCATGAGCCAGGGCTCGGCGCGGATCCTGCTGGAAGGCGGCGCTCGGGACCTACGCTCGCCCTGCCTGGTGATGATTCCGCCCATGGTGGTCCATGGCTACGAGTTTCAGCGCGACGTCGACGGCGTGGTGATCACCATGGCCGAGAGCGCCGTGGAGCGTATCCTCGCGATGGTCCCCAAGCTGGCGCCGCATCTGGCAACGCCACATATCATCGAAGAGGGAGACTCCGCGCTGCAATTCGACGAGGTCGAGGCCCTGTTCGACAATATCGCGCGTGAGTTCTTCTCTGGCGGGGCAGGTCGGGTCTGCGCGCTGCAGAGCTATCTGGGCCTGGCCTTCGTGATGCTGGCGCGGACCATCGCGCGGGAAAACGAACGCCAGCTCAGCGTCGCCGACAAGAGCGTCGATTTGGCCCGCAGTTTCCGCGGTCGGGTCGACCGGCATTTCAAGGATCACTGGACAGTGGCGGCTCATGCCTCGGCAATGGCGATCACGCCGACTCATCTGAACCGCGTCTGCCGAAATGTGCTGGGGCGTTCCGCCCTGGAGGTCATCCATGAGCGGCTGCTGCTGGAGGCCAAACGGAACCTGATTTACACTTCGATGACGGTCAAGGAAGTATCCAACGCGCTTTGCTTTTCGGATCCGGCCTATTTCACGAGGTTTTTCGCCAAGAATGCCGGCCAGTCGCCGACCGCCTTTCGGAAGGCGCGGCACGAGGAAGCCGGGGCCAGATAACAAAACATGCTTTCGTAAACCGCGGTGCGCGTGTAATGGTTACCGCAAGAACCATAACCCCACAGGGAGGAAAAAATGAAGTGTCCCAATATGAAAATTGCCTTGGCGGGCGCTGTTATCGGCATGGTCGCCGCGCTGACGGGACCCGCGAATGCACAGGAATTCACGCTCAAACTGCATCATTTTCTACCGCCGGTAGCGATGGCGCACAAGACGATGCTGGCGCCGTGGGCCGACAAGGTCATGAAAGAGTCCGGTGGGCGTATCAAGATTGAGGTCTATCCGTCCATGCAGCTTGGTGGCAAGCCGCCGCAGCTGATCGACCAGGTGCGCGACGGCATCGTCGACATCGTCTGGACGCTGCCCGGCTATACCCCCGGCCGCTTCACCAAGACCGAGGTGTTCGAACTGCCCTTCGTGCACAGGGACACGGCGAGCACCAACAAGGCATTGACCGAGTTCCTTGAAACGAATGGCGACGAATTCAGTGACTATCACGTCATTGCCATGTTCGTTCATGCCGGTCAGTTGTTCCATTCGATCAAGCCGATCCACGCGGCGGCCGACCTCGAGGGCCAGAAAATCCGTACTCCGACACGCACCGGCGGCTGGATGATCGAGGCCATGGGCGCGACCCCGATCGGCGCGCCGGTGCCCAAGATTCCGGAACTGCTGTCCAAGGGCGTGGTCGATTCGGTGATGATCCCCTTCGAGGTGACGCTTCCGCTCAAGGTCAATGAGTTGGTCGATTACCACACCATCCTTGGCGGCGATGTCGAGCGCATCAACACCTCGACCTTCATCATCGCGATGAACAAGGACAGTTACGCGAAACTGCCCGACGATCTGAAGAAGGTCATCGACGATAATTCCGGCGCGGCGTTGTCGGATTGGCTGGCCGAGATCTGGGACGCCGCCGAGCTTCCCGGCATCGCCAAGGCCAAGGAGTCCGGCGAGGTTATCACCATATCCGAGGCCGAGGTCGCCAAGCTGCGCGCCAAGATCGAGCAGCCGGTGATCGATCGCTGGATCGGCGAAATGAAGGCGAAGGGTGTGGACGGCCAGGCGTTGGTCGACGAGGCCCGCGCACTGATCGCGAAGAACAGAAAATAGGAACCGGTAAACGGTTGCCACGGGCATACTCTCTCCTATAAGAGGCGGATATGGCCGAAAACCAGACTGAAGGCGCGCGGCCGACCGACCCGGTGGGCCGCGCGCTGCATTTCTGTTCCTACATCCTGGTTCTCGTGGGCGGGTTCCTGATGTCGGCGCTGACCGTGATGACGGTGGTCAGCGTCGTGGGGCGTTATCTGTTCAACAGTCCCATCCAGGGCGACTACGAACTGGTGACCATGGGAACCGCCATCGCGATGTTTCTGTTCCTGCCCTATTGCCATCTGCGGCGCGGCAATGTGGTAGTGGATATTTTCCTGTCCTGGGCGCCGCGCAAGGTGCAAACCTTCTTCGACGGGGCCAGCGGCCTGTTACTGGCGGCGATCGCCGGGGGCCTGGCCTGGCGCATGATTTACGGTGGTCTCGACATGCATCGGTATGGCGAGATTTCCTACATTCTTGCCTTGCCGGTCTGGCCGGTTTTCCCTTGCGCCGTGCTGGCGCTGGGCCTGTTGTCGGCGGCCTGCCTCTATACGGCGTTCCGCGATTTCCGCGAGATGGCGCGATGAGCAGTTTCGCGATTGCGCTTGCCGGCATAGGGATGCTGTTGGTGCTGCTGGCCGTTCGCGTGCCCGTGGCGGTCGCGATGATCACGGTCGGCGTCGGCGGTTACGTGTCACTGAACGGCTGGATGCCGCTGTTCAGCTATGCCAAGACATCCGTCTACCACGCCTTTTCCAACTATGATCTGTCGGTCGTGCCGATGTTCCTGCTGATGAGCCAGTTCGCCAGCAAGGCGGGGCTCAGCCGGGCATTGTTCGAGGCCGCGAATACCTTTCTTGGCCATCGGCGCGGCGGCGTCGCCATGGCGGCGGTGGGCGGTTGCGCCGGTTTCGGGGCGATCTGCGGCTCGTCGCTGGCGACCGCGGCGACCATGGCCCAGGTCGCACTGCCGGAGCTGAAACGCTACAAATATTCCGGCGCGCTGGCGACCGGCGCGCTGGCGGCGGGCGGTACGCTGGGTATCCTGATCCCGCCCTCGGTGGTGCTGGTGATCTTCGCCATCGCGGTCGAGGCCAATATCGTCACCATGTTTCAGGCCGCGTTGATCCCCGGCCTCCTGGCCGCCCTGGGTTATGTGATCGCCATTTCCATCTATGTCCGCGTCAAGCCCGAGGCCGGCCCGGTTGGCCGCCGCGCCGGACGGAGCGAGCGGCTGCGGGCCCTTGTCGAGACCTGGCCGGTGCTTCTGATTTTCGCCATCGTGATCGGCGGCATTTACGCCGGCGTATTCCACCCCACCGAGGGGGCGGCCTTTGGCGCCTTCGGTACCGCGGTTATCGCCTTCTGGCGCGGCGGGCTGCGACTGGACGGCTTCATCGACTGCGTCAAGGGCGCGGCGGTTTCCACCGGCATGATTTTCATGATCCTGATGGGCGCCGATTTCTTCAACGCCTTCCTGGGTTTTTCACGCATGCCGCTGGAACTGGCTGACTGGATCACGGCCAGCGGCCTGGCGCCGATCGCCGTCCTGATGTTGATGCTGGGGATTTATTTGCTACTGGGTTGCGTGATGGACAGCCTGGCGATGATCCTCCTCACCGTGCCGGTGTTCTGGCCGATCATCGCGGGGCTGGATTTCGGCATGCCGGAGGCCGACCTGCAAATGTGGTTCGGCATCATCGTGCTGATCGTGGTCGAGGTCGGGCTGATAACACCGCCGGTTGGCCTCAACGTTTTCGTCATCAATTCGATGGCGCCGGGCGTGCGGCTGAAGGAAACCTTCATCGGCGTGCTGCCCTTCCTGGCGTCGGACGCGATCCGCGTCGCCTTGCTGATCCTGTTCCCGGCGATTACCCTGTGGCTGCCGCATCTCTTGAAATGACGGGTGGGCCCGATGTTGCGCAACAGCATTGAAATCACGGTTGAATGAGGCGATTGCGATCCGGCGGGGATCGTCTTCCATCCCAACTATTTCCGCTGGTTCAACTAGTGGTCTATATCAGGCAAATTGCGCCCATGCGCAGCTCTGCGTCGAGGGCCACGATATCCGCGCCTGGGTCATCCATGACGCCGGCGACATCTTCATGGTC
Source organism: uncultured bacterium (assembly GCA_965603635.1). Taxonomy (GTDB): domain Bacteria; phylum Pseudomonadota; class Alphaproteobacteria; order UBA8366; family JADFVY01; genus JADFVY01. Next base: position 9,854 of record CBFDDT010000074.1, read on the forward strand.
CCGCTGGGCGCCTTCTACGAGTGGGATTCCAACGAACCCGTGCGCAAGCTGTTCTGCAGCCTCACCCCCAACGCAGCCTGACCCAACGAACAAGAAAAAGGGGTGCCCGCCGGCGCCCGGGCCAGGCCGCCGTCGCGGAGTAAACCGGGCGGCGGCGACCTTCGCCCTACTTTGGCAGTTTGGCCAGGATGTCCTGCATATTGCCGCTCGCCGTGGCGTTTTGTTCCCGGCCATAGCGGCGCCGCGCGACGTAGGTCATCTCGCGATCCAGATAGCCCTTGACCTCCTGCAGAGTGACGCGGCCATCGCGCTGGCCGTAGCGCGAATCGTCCGCCTCGCCCCCCAGCGCTTCCAGCAGGTAGCGGGTAAACAGGCCCAATCGCGCTTCATCGTCCCAGCTGGCCAGTTGATCGTTGCGGGCGGCGGTCAGCACGGTCAGCGTGGTTTCCAGCTCTGTCGGGATCACCAGCCCCGAGAACTTGGGCAGCAGTGAACCACCCGGACTTTCGCCGGAAAAGCAGGTATCCAGATAGACCTTGACCGAGCGCGCCTCCAGCTTAGCCAGGTTGGCGTACAGCGTTTGCAAGGAAAATCCCCCGATTTCCGCCACGTTCGGGTCCGACTTCACCGGCAGCAGATACTGGCGCTTGTCATGGACGCCCGGTACGCCATGGCCCGAATAAAACACCACCACGTCGGATTCGCGCGGCCGCACCCATTGCCACAACTTGCCACGATGTGACTTTTCGTTCCCCAGGACCGCCTGCATTTCGACCAGCGACGCATCGCGCAAATCGATGACGTTGCCCTCGCGAAAACCCAGCGAACCGACGACGAACTTCACCATCGCATCGGCATCGTTATGGGCATAGGTGACTTGCGGAAGATCGTCCCCATAGGTCCGGTTGCCGATGATCACCGCGACGCCATCGGGATTATCCAGCCCGTTGATTCTGGTGACCGGTTCGGGTTTGGGCGGTTGGTCGCCGCCCTGTGTCTCTCCGTCTGGAGGGTTTGGCGCAAGGACCAATTCCTGGCCGACCTCCTCTTCGAAGATTTTCCAGAACTTTTCCAGTCCGATGCGCATGGCCGTGGGCGGCGGCTGCAGGCGGCGGTCGCGGTCGACGGTCGCCCTGGTGCCGCGCAGTCTTATGTTCACCGAGATTTCCGTGCCCTCGCCGGCTTCGCTGACCACCACATGGGCCAGCACCTCCTTGCCGGTCGGGTCCAGATCGACGAACCAGCTTGCCGCGCCGATAACCTCGCCGATAACCTCGCGCATCTCGTCGGTGTCGTTATCCTGGACGATCTTCCACTCATCATGGGTCAGCGGGGTCGGGGCCGTGGACGAAGCCAGCAGGAACCCGGCGGGCCGGTCCAGGTCTTCAACGATCATGCCCAGCCGCTGGGCCGCGCGCTGGATCGCGACGAAGGCGTCACGATTGCCGACCTTTACAATGCGGCGGCCTTCGGTGGCGACGAGATTGGCGTTTTTTTCCTGCCAGAAGGCGTCAATTTCCGCCATCGCCTCATTATGCTGGCTGTCGGTCACGCAACCGGCCAGTAACAAGAGGGCGGCGGCCAGACCGAACATCCGGAATCCATATGCCATTCCGTGTGTCCCCCGATTCCCGTGGCCTTGTCGTGATCCACGGCTTTTTTGAACTCTTAGTCTTTCGACCATACTACAAAAAGTTGCTATTTAAGGCAAATTCAACCCATTGTGCCTCGCGATAGTTATATTATGGGAGGCGAGGCCTTTTTTTGCCCGGCGCAACGTGATTCGGGAAAAGGCCCCTGACCTTTCCATAGCAGGCGATGTATTCTTTCCGCTCGATCCGCCCTGTAAAAAGGATTGCGATGAAACGGCACGTTCTGCTCCCCGGTTTTCTGTGCCTTCTGCTGGCCGCCGCGCCGGCCGGCGGCACGTCGCCGCGGCTGATAACCTACCAAATGGATTTCAGAGGATATTCCGAAGACACGATCCAGGGTGTCGAGGAATATATCGTGGAGTTTCCGCTCTATGGCGGGCATCGGCTGGTCGGCCAGGGACCGGGCGGCAGAGAATACGAATATCGCTCAGCCGAGATTCCGGAAGGCATCGTCGCCAGCCTGCGGCGCATGTTCACCTATCTCGATGCCGAAGGATCGATCGAAGTCGAGGAAAACCGGATTACGGTCACGCGTCTCGGCTTCGCGCCGCCGCCCGCTCCGCCACCCTCTCTGACCGTTCATCTATCGACGCAACGCGGCGAGTTTCCGGTATTCTCCATCGGTGAATCATTGGATTTGGCCATCGAATTGAACCAGGATGCCTGGCTGTACTGTTTTTACAGTCAGGTGGACGGCCGGGTGATCAAATTCTTCCCCAACCCGCAACATGAGAGCGCCTTGATGGAAGGCGGGCGCGAACACCGCGTTCCGGGTTCGATCTATCCATCGGAAATGGAATTCGCCGAACCGCCGGGCAACGAGTTGCTGACCTGTTTCGCGACCGGCCGCGATGTTCGGCCCGACCTGCCGGCCGAGATACGGGCCCCGGATTTCAGCGTCGTTCCACCCGAACTGGCCAAACGCCTGCATGAGTTGTTCGACGGGCTAGAGAATACCGATGTCGCGCGGGCCAGCCTGTCGATCGCGGTAAAGCGTTAGTGGTCTGTATGGACGCAAGACAAACAGCGCAGCAAATTCTGGAGGCCGGCAAAAGCGGGGAATTGTCGGCCGGCCTACTGGCTATCGCCGAGGCCACCGCGCCCGGCGGCGAGCCGAAATATCCGCCCCGGGTTTGCCGCGAACTGGCGCGGATTATCGTCTGCCGGAACTATGCGAAACCCGTGCTGCAGCTTTGCCACCTGGTCAACGCCGCCGATGCCTGCGCGCGGCGCAACGAAAGCTACGAACGCTTCATGCTGGGCGTGCCGTTGGCCACGCCGCGCCATTTCAGAAACCATCTGTCGGTCATGCAGGCCCAGGGCGGCTGGCGGCGGCCCGGTTTTTCGGTCGAGCCCGCCGGAATCACCATCGCCTATGGCGACGGCGGCGCCTTCGATATCTCGTTTTCGCGCATGCCGGTGCTGGCGGCCCTGCTGGAATTCGTGATCGGCGCCGAGGGTTATGCGGCGACCGACGATATCTTCGCCGGCATGCTGGCCGGGGCCGGCGACGAGGCCGCCATCGGCGTGGCCGCCAACACCCTGTCCCGGCGCATATATGCCTATCTTTCCGGCAACCTTCCCAGCGCGCAAAACATGGCGAAATTCAATCGCATCCTGGAATTTCTGGGCGCGCGGGCCGACGATGGCGAGGTGGAGATCGACGATAGCGCAATCGTGGAATTCTGGCTCGACCAGTCGGGCGCCGCATCCGCCGACGAGGGCAGCTTCCGCACATTCCGCAGCGCGCTGGACGCCTGCCTCGCCTTCATGCAGGCCCTGGAGCTGGCGGCGGACCGGCGGGCCGCGCTGCATGCCGCGCCAATCGGCGGCGACGCCGAAGAAGGCGAGATCGATCCGGACAGCCTGTCCGGCCTGATCGATGCGCCGGAACAATGGCAATCGCCCCTGCTGATGTTGGAAGACGAACCGCTGACGCGCGTCAAGTTCCTGACCGGCCGCGAGAAGGACGCCTTGCGCCTTCTGATGGAGATGGGACCGAAGGCACGGCTGCTGCCGCTGTCGTGGTTGCGGGCGGAAATCTTCGGGCCCCACCAATCCCGCCTGACCCAGGCCCTGCGGCGCCATGCGTCGGCGCATGAACTGCGCGCGCTGCTGGCGCTGGACGATATCGGGGATTACCCGGCGCGCCACGAACAGGCCCAAAATCAGCGGGATCGAATCGGCAAGGCGATGAGGGCTTCATTATACGTACTGCTGCGCGATGCCGGCATCGGAACAAGCGAAAACATCACCGCCTTTCCAGACCGGAACCCGGCCGAGATGTTCCGCGCCATCGCCGGGGGCCCCGAGCCATCGCCATTGCCCGGAACCAACACCATCATGGACGAGGCGGCCAGGGCGTTCCGCGATATCTCGCGAAAGGGTTTTTCCGACGATGAAATCGAGGAGCCCCCGGTTATGGAGGCCTTTCGCCGCGGCGCCGGCCTGCTGCAGGCGATCCATCGGGAGATCGAAGGCCTCCTGGAGATCCTGTCGCGGCTCAACGGTGGCGACCCGAACCTCGCCGGCCGGTTCGACCGGGACTGTGTGACATTCGGCAACCAGTTCAAGCGCCTTTATACCAATGATCGCAGATAATGGCCCGTTTGACCGATTTCCCTTGGTCGCTCGTCAGGCGCGGTTCACGCCGTGGTGTTTGCACCACAAGCGGGCCGCAACGCAGCGAGCGGTCAAGGAAAACCGGCCTTCGGTGGCGCGCGGCAGCCCTCCGGGTGCGTTGCGGCTCTTGACCGATGCGCAAGCATCGCGCCGCGAACTGCGCCTGCCCGGCGGGCCGCCGTGCCCCATCAAATGGGCCATTATCTGCGATAATTGGTATTATGGAGTATCACCATGACGACGCGATACAATATCCCCGCCGCCGAGGCGCTGGGCCCGGCACGCCAGTTGTTCGACGCGATCAGCACCCTTCAGTCGCTGGGCGATGGTGGCAAGCCGGCGAAGATTGCATTCGCCAGGCTATATGCCTTTGCCACCGACCCGGACGGCGGCGCGGACCCGGAGGTCGAGCGGTTGCTGGAGGAAGACCCGGACGCGCGCCGCGATTTCCGGCGCCTTCTGGAAAAAACCGCATACGCGTATCTGCCCCGGGTCGCCGCCGCCAGCACCGGTGGGATCGGCCAGAGGACCGGCGCCAACTGCCGCATCCGGTTCGAGGCGTCGCGCGCCGAGCCGGACCAGACCTATGTCATTATCGAAGTCACCGACAGCGGGGAACCGGACCCCACCGCATTGTTCGTTTGCGATACCGGCGACCGGTGCGATAAGTTCCCCCTGCCGCGCGGACGCGACGGCATCGTCCAGCTTCTGCTGGAGTCGGATTCCGAACTGTTGGCGAAACTGCGCAATATTGAAACGGAAATATATCTGGGCTGATGAAGGCAAGGGTTTATCTGGCGACAACGGCCGGGCCGGTTCGGGTCGAACGCCTGACCCGCGAAACCGCCCTGCAATCCGCCGTCTGCCTGGGGCGGACGACGAAGGTGCTGGCCGTCAGCGCCGATTACGACGCCTTCGTTAGGCAACCTTCCGGCGTTATCGAGCGGGAATTCGGCCCGATGGAGCCCGGCGCCTTCCGCCTGGACGTGGACCGACCGATCGACGACGGCGACAGTTGGCAACTGGGCCTGTTCGCGGCCCATATGCTGGCCGGCGATTTTGCCCTGGCCGGACCGGAGGACGAGGCGGACCGCGCCATCTGGCTGACCGGCGCGGTTCATAACGACCTGACGGTCGGGCCGGTCGATCATATCCCGGAAAAACTTCGGGCCTCGCGCGAAACCTTCGCAGCGCTGGCCGGCGAGGGCCTGCCGTTGACGCTGGTCCTGCCGCCGGGTGGTGGCGAACATGCCAGGGCGGCCGGCCTGCCCGACGGGATCGCGGTCGTCGAAGTCGCATCGACCGGGGAATTGGCGCCGATCCTCGCGGTTGGCAAGCCGCCTCTCACCGCCGGTCAGCGTCCCGCGGGTTCGACGCCAGAGGGCGACAGGCCCGCGGGTTCGACGCCAGAGGGCGACAGGCCCGCTCGGGGCGGGCGGTTGTTGTTCCTGTTAATTTTCTTGCTGGTTTTGGTGGCGGGCGCCGCAGCCATTCTGATCTGGCGGGACTATCAGGCTCTCGGCCAATTGACCGCGCAAAACAGGCTGCCGGCGCTGGCCGAGGAACTGGTAAAGGCGGAAGAGGGTTGGTGGGCGAGGCGAATCGCGGCCGAACTGATTCGCCGCCAGCTTCGCGCGGCCCTGCCCGCGGCCGGGGAAGTTACGCTGGAGATTATTGAACGCCGCGCACCCGAGGGGCGGACCTGCGCCGCGGTTCATTTCGGCAATGTCGATGCGGTTATGGCGCCGGCCCGACCCGGCCCGGACGGCCGCTATCCGATGAGCGTCAGGGATGGGCTCTGCGGTCTCGCATTCTCCGTCGTCACGGACCCCGACCTGTTCCATGCAACTGTCATGTTCAAGACCAGCTCAGGCAAATTCATTTACGGTGAATCGGTTCTTGAGCCGGTGTCGGGAACCCTCGTTTTTTCCGGCGTCGCAAACTGGACCATCGAACTGCCCCGCCGCCCGGACGAACCTTTCGCCTACGGGATCGAACTCGCCGCATCCCGCAATCCGGTTAACGCCAATACCATCTCGCTGCTTGGTTCACCCGGCATCGAATCCGCCGACGATTTCGCCGACCTTGGCATCCTCTACACAAGCGTGGAGCATCGCGTCGAGCCGTAATTTCCGCGGCCGCGCCATTTTTGCCGAAAAAATCTCCCGCCCATCCGCAAAAACCCTCCCAACCCTTTCATAACCCTGAAGTGAATGGACATCCGGTTAAGGGAGCGGGGTGTTCGCGGGAAATTCAAGTAGCGGTCCACCCCCGCGTCCCACATCTCCCGGCCCGGTTCCCATTCCGGATTGGTCACGGTGACCCAATCGGAATTTCTATCAAGGGGGTTCCCATGAAACCCATGAGAACCAGAGGAACGAAAAGGCTTCAGGAGGATGAAATGCTTGCTTCTATCCAGAACTTACGGGAAATCAGCCTGCTTTGCAGCAGCGGCGAAACCCTTCCCCAGGAACTTTCGGCGTGGCTCGGTAAGACGCTCGAGGAATTTCTGCATCACCGCGCGCCGTCGCTCGACGTCGCGATGGGGTTGAAATATCCGCGCGGCGGCCTGCCCTGGTGGGCCGAGGAAGCGATCATCAACCGCGACCGGACCTTGCGTGAAATGGGCGCGGCCTGCTTCCCGGAGACCAGCCGTTCGGCCAAGGCCAGCCTGATCCATACCTTGAGCGTCCGTTACGCCGCGACGGCCTGGCTGCGCGACCGCGAGCAAGAGGACATGCCCGAACATTACCGGGGCAAGCCCCATCAATATCTGTGGCAGGCCTTCAAATCCGGCGCGGCGATGCCCCTGACCGGCCGTCACCTGCGCACCATCCTAATTCCGTAACGAATTTCGTATCGGGGCCCGCCACTGGATTTTGATGGAAGGAGTTGCTGTTGCCGACCCGCGGCAGGGCCGATTCGCGATGATGCAAAAAACTTGCATAACACGCTGATATATAACAAATATCTCACCGATTCGTACTTCAGCGAACATGCAAGGGTTGGGTGAAGGGCCGGTCAGGCGGCGTTGTCGATCCGGCGCCTTGCGACCGGCGGGTGGGCGTCCAGTCTGGACATTACCGCGTTTTCCACCTTCATCGCCGCGTTCAGGGCGATGTGATGGCGTTTCACGTCGTCGAGGCTCCAGTCGAAGGAGGCGATGGCCTCGGTGACGTCGAACAGCGGGCGCGATAGCGCGTCACGCAGATAACGGTATTCCGCGAAACCGAATTCACGCCCGGATACCACCGCCCGCGACAACAGGGCGGCGTCGCGCAGGGCGTCGGTGATGCCATGGGCGGTTATGGGATCGCGAAAATAGCCCGCGTCGCCGACCAGCGCCCAGCCGGGTCCGTAAGGCTGGCGCATGAAGCCGGGCAGGCCGGTGTAACCGTGCAGACGCTCCATCGGTTGGGCCTGGCGCACCTGATCCGCCAATTGCGGGGACTGCGCCGCCAGGACCCGGCCAAATCCGCCCGCCAGGTCGCCGGCGAAGGTTTCACGGTATTTCGCGGAGGGCACGCCGGCGAAAACCAGGGTCGCGCCGTGGTTGGTCGGGATGACGCCGGAGGCCATGCCGGGAGCGAAACCCCAGCGGTATCCCTCGTCGGGCAGCCCATCGAAGTAACCATAGACCACGGCGGTGGCCGACTGGCCCTCGACAAGGGTCTCGGCGCAGACCGAGCGGGCGACGGTTGAGCGGGCGCCGTCGGCGCCGATCACGATGCCGGCCGAAACCTCCTCGATCCGTCCGAATTCATCGCGCAGGCGAGCGCCGCTCACCGCGCCGTCGGCAGAGCGCGTCAGGCCATCGATTATGCAGCCGAAACGGAAGCGGGCGCCCGCCTGGCGCGCGGCGTCGACCAGGATACGGTCCAGAAACTTGCGACGCGGCGCATAGAGCGCGTCGACGCC
>CBFDDT010000075.1:0-17882 GCA_965603635.1 uncultured bacterium
GCCATCCATCCGCGCTTGCCCTTGCCCTTGCGGAATTCCCGGAAGGCGATCCACCATGAGGCGCCCTCGAAGAGAATCGCCATGCTGAGCACGATATAGTTTATGAAGGGGTCGCCCATTTCGTGCGGCTCCATGACCCTCTTCACGCCCTCGTAAAAGGAAATGCCGGCGCCCAGCCCAAAGATCAGGATAGCCACGACAAATGCCCAGAAATACTCCTCCATGCCGTAACCGAAGGGATGTTCCCGGTCGGCCGGCCGTTTCGAGCGCTTCAGGCCATAGAGCAGCAGCCACTGATTGCCGGTATCGACAAGCGAATGCACCGCCTCGCTGAACATCGCCGACGAACCGGTATAGGTACTGGCTGCGAACTTGGTTATCGCGATCAGTGAATTTCCAACCAGGGCAGCGTAAATTGCTTTTTTCGATCCGCCAGACGCCATAATGTTTTCCTAAAAATCCAAGTCCGCATAATGTTTGGGAGGCGGGCAGCCCGGGATACTGTCAGCCAGCAACGGTCGGAAGGCGGGCCGTGATTTCACCTTCATATACCACTCCTTGGCCGCCTCATGGTCGCCCCAAGGTACGTCGCCGAGATAATCGACCGCCGACAGATGGGCGGCGGCGGCGATGTCGGCCAGCGAAAAATCGTCGCCCGCCAGCCACTTCCGGCGCTCGATCAGCCAGGTGAGGTAATCCAGATGGTGGTGAATGTTAGTTAATCCCGCGCGGATCGCCGATGAGTTCGGCTCGCCCATGCCCAGGAACCGCTTCATGATCTTTTCATTGACCAGATTCTCGGTGACTTCCTGTCCGAACTTTTCATCGAACCAGCCAACGAGGCGGCGTACTTCTGCGCGTCCGCCCGGATCGGTGCCGATCAGCGACGGTTCGGGATAGACCTCTTCGATATATTCGGCGATCGCGTTATGACCGGAGATGACTCTGCCGTCGGGCTCGACCAGCACGGGCACCGACCCCGCCGGATTGATCGCCAGGAATTCCGGCCGTCGGTCCCAGACCTTCTCGACCGTCATTTCGAAGTCGAGCGCCTTGGCCGCGAGCTGGAGACGGATCTTGCGGCATTGCGGCGACAGCCAGAGATGGAAAAGCGTACGCATGGGCCGCAGTTATATCAAGGATCGTTGATAATGACACATTTGACCGGGTTCCCTTGTTCGCTGGCAAGGCGCGGTTCGCGCCGTGGTGTTGTTCACCACAAGCGTACCGCAACGCTGCGAGCGGTCAAGGGAGCCCGGCCTGCGGTGGTGCGCGGCGGCCCTCCGGCTGCGTTGCGGCCCTTACCCGATGCGGGTGCATCGCGCCGCGGGCCGCGCCTGTCCGGCGGGCCGCCGCGCACCATCAAATGAGTCATTATCAACGATCCTTGGTATAAATCCGCAACCGTTGTCCATGCGCTACCGGTAATGCAATACTCCGGTCAGGCAGTCTTGGCCGACTCGCCGGCCGCCGAGACCGGATGTTCCAGCCGGTTCAGCATTTCCTTGGGAACGACCTGCCAGAATCGCTGCTTTTCCGCATCCCAATTGCGCAGGATCCGGTCTGCCCAGCGCGACTGGGTTTCCTCGACATGGCGTTCGACCAGCGTCCGGCACTGCTCGTCCCAGTGTCCCGGTTCGATGCGCTGCCAGATCACGGAGTCCGGATTGACGCGGATTTCAAAGTCCTCCTGTGCGTCATAGACGAAAGCCATGCCGCCCGTCATGCCGGCCCCGAAATTGTCACCAACCGGCCCCAGGATCACGGCGGTACCGGCGGTCATGTATTCGCAGGCATTGGAGCCGCAGCCTTCGACCACCGTGACAGCGCCGGAATTGCGCACGGCGAAACGTTCGCCCGCCTGGCCCGCGGCGAACAGGCTGCCGGCCGTTGCGCCGTAAAGCACGGTATTTCCAATAATCGTATTTTCGTTGGAAACCAACGGGCTGGACACCATCGGTCGCACCACGATCTCGCCACCCGACAGGCCCTTGCCGACATAGTCGTTGGCGTCGCCGAACACCACCAGCTTCATGCCCTGTACGGTCCAGGCCCCCAGCGACTGGCCGGCCGACCCGCGCAGCCGCACGGTCAGATGGCCGGGGTTCAGCCCCGTCATGCCGAACTGGCGGGTGATCTTCGAACTCATCTTGGTGCCCACCGCACGAAGCGTATTCTGGACGTTGTAGGTAAGCTGCATCTTTTCGCCCGCGTCGAACAGCGGGCCGGCATCGGCAATCATTTGCGCGTCCAGCGTCTCCGGCACCTCGTTGCGGCCTTTCAGCGAGAAATAGCTGGGATGGCCGCCGGTATCTGACTTCACCAGCAGCGGATTCAAGTCCAGGTCGTCAAGATGCTCGGAACCGCGGCTGACCTGGGTCAACAGGTCGGTTCGTCCGATGACTTCGTTGATCGAGCGGGCGCCCAGCGAGGCCAGGATTTCGCGAACCTCCTCGGCCAGGAAACTGAACAGGTTCACTACCTTTTCAGGCGTGCCGGTGAATCTTTCGCGCAGTTCGGGTTTCTGCGTGCAAACCCCGACCGGGCATTTGTTGGTATGGCACTGTCGCACCATGATACAGCCCATGGCCACCAGCGAGCCGGTGCCCACGCCAAATTCCTCGGCCCCCAGGATCGCGGCGATCACCACGTCGCGGCCGGTCTTGATGCCGCCGTCGGTACGCAGCCGTACCCGGTGGCGCAGGCGGTTCAGCGTCAATACCTGATGTACCTCGGTCAGGCCCATCTCCCAGGGCAGGCCGGCATATTTGATTGAGGTTTGCGGCGAGGCGCCGGTGCCGCCATTGTGGCCCGAGATCAGGATAATATCCGCATTGGCCTTGGCGACGCCAGCGGCAATCGTGCCGATGCCGGAGCGCGACACCAGCTTGACGCAGACCTTGGCCTCTGGATTGATCTGCTTCAGGTCGTAGATCAGTTGCGCCAGATCCTCGATCGAATAGATGTCGTGATGCGGTGGTGGCGAGATCAGCATCACGCCCTCGGTCGAATGGCGCAGTCGGGCGATCATCTCGGTAACCTTGAAGCCGGGAAGCTGGCCGCCCTCGCCGGGCTTGGCGCCCTGGGCCACCTTGATCTCGATCTCGCGGCACATGTTCAGATATTCCGCCGTCACGCCAAACCGGCCCGAAGCCACCTGCTTGATCGCCGAGTTCGGATTGTCGCCATTGATGTTCGGCTTGTAGCGCGCGGGATCCTCGCCGCCCTCGCCGGAATCGGACTTGGCGCCGATCCGGTTCATGGCGATGTTCAGTGTGCCGTGCGCTTCGGGACTCAGCGCGCCCAGCGACATGGCCGGGGTCACGAACCGCTTGCGGATTTCGGTGATCGACTCAACCTCGCCCTCGGCCAGCGGTGTGCCGGTGGGATGGAAATCCAGCAGGTCGCGCAGATGGATTGGCGGCAGGGTACGCAATTGTTCGCAATATTGCTTGTAGGTACCGTAGGAATCGCTGGCCACGGCGCGCTGCAGCGTATGGATTGCGTTGCCCTCCCAGCTATGCGGCTCGCCGCCCCGGCGATAGCGGTAATATCCACCCACCGGCAGTGCTACCGCGCCTTCCTGGAAGCCGCGCGCATGCTGGGTCGTGATCTTTCGCTGGATACCATGCAGGCCGATGCCGGAAATCCGGCTGGGCAGGCCCGGAAAGAACTCGGCGACCAGCGAACGGCTCAGCCCCACCGCTTCGAAGTTATAACCACCGCGGTAGGAACTGATGACCGCGATACCCATCTTGGACATCACCTTCAACAGCCCGTCGTCGGTGGCCTTCTTATAGTTCCTCAGCGCCGTATCCAGCGTCATGTCGCGGAACAGGCCGCGGCGATGCCGGTCGGCGACCGCCGCCTGCGCCAGCCACGGATTGACCGTCGTCGCGCCGACGCCCACCAGCACCGCGAAATAATGCACGTCCAGGCATTCGGCGCTGCGCACATTGATCGACGTAAAGGTGCGAAGCTCGCGGCGAACCAGATGCGTATGCACGCCGCCGGTCGCCAGGATCATCGGCAGGGGCGCGCGGCCCGGTCCCATGGCCTTGTCGCTGAGAATCACGTGGGTGCAGCCGCCGCGCACCGCATCCTCGGCCTCGCCCTGAATGCGGGTCAGCGCGTCGGCCATGGCGGACGGGTCGACCATGGGGTCGAAGGTGCAGTCGATCTCGACGGCGGTCTTGCCCATATGCTTGCGGATCGCCTCGAACTCGCCGTTCAACAGAACCGGCGACGGCAACTGAATGATGTCAAGCTGGCTCTCGTCCTCGTCCAGCACGTTGCCCAGGTTGCCCAGGCGGGTGGCCAGCGTCATGACCTGGCGCTCGCGCAGCGAATCGATCGGCGGGTTGGTCACCTGGCTGAAATTCTGGCGGAAGAAATGATGCACGCCGCGATAGGAGTCCGACAGCACCGCGATCGGGGTGTCGTCGCCCATCGACCCGAGGGCTTCCTTGGCGTCCTCGACCATCGGATGCAGCAGCAGTTCCACATCTTCCATCGACCAGCCGACCGATACGGCGTGGCGCATTGTTTCTTCCGGCGACAGGCCGTCCGCCTTCTCCACCGCCCTGTCGACCAGTTTTTCCAGCCGTTTGATGTGCTTGCCCCAGCGGCCATAGGGTCGCTGGGCCGCCACGCGGTCCTTCAGTTCCCGGTCGTGATACAGCCTGCCGTCGTGCAGATCGACGCCGATCATCTGACCCGGGCCCAGGCGGCCCTTCTCGACGATTTCCCTCTCGTCGATATAGACCATTCCGGTCTCCGAGCCCGCCAGCAGCAGGCCGTTCTTCGTCACCGTATAGCGCACCGGCCGCAACCCATTTCGGTCCAACCCGGCCAGCGCCCAATTCCCGGCGAAGGCGCAGATCGCCGCCGGGCCGTCCCAGGGCTCCATCACGGCGCTGGCATAGGTGTAAAACTCGCGATGCGCGTCGGGAATGCTCTTGCTGTTCGACCAAGCCTCGGGGATCATTACCGATTTGACGGTTGGCAGGTCGCGCCCGGCATGGCCCAGCACCTCGAACACCGCGTCCAGCGCCGACGAATCCGAGCTGCCGTTCTGGATGATCGGCTTCAAATCGTCGACATGTTCGCCGAAGGCGGGGTCGTCCAGCCGGGTCTCGTGGCTTTTCATCCAGTTGACGTTACCCAGCAGCGTGTTGATTTCGCCGTTATGGGCCAGCACGCGGAAAGGCTGGGCCAGCTTCCAGGTCGGGAAGGTGTTGGTCGAATAACGCTGGTGATAAATCGCGAAGTTCGACACGAAGCGGTCGTCCAGCAGATCCGGGTAAAAGTCGCTCAGCTGTTCGGCCAGGAACATGCCCTTATAAATGAGCGACCGGCAACTCAGCGAGCAGATATAGAAATCGGTGATGTTTTCCAGCAGCGCCGCCTTTTCGATGCGCCGCCGGATCACGTAGAGGTCGATCTCGAACTGGGCGTCGTCCACATGGCGCTCGTTGGAAATCATGATCTGTTCGATTTCGGGCCGGGTGGCGTTCGCCTTTTCGCCGATCACATCGACATTCACCGGCGCCTGGCGCCAGCCATAGATGCGATGGCCGAAGCGGATAATCTCGGACTCCACGATCGAGCGGCAGCGCTCCTGCGCGGCCAGGTCCGTGCGCGGCAGGAAAACCATGCCGACGGCCAGGCGGCCCTTGTCCGGCTCATGGCCGGTGCGGCGGATATGTTCCTTGAAGAAGTCCTGCGGAATCTGGACATGGATGCCGGCGCCGTCGCCGGTTTTGCCATCGGCGTCAACCGCGCCGCGATGCCACACCGCCTTCAGCGCCTCGATGCCGGCCAGCACCACTTCGCGCCGCGGTTTGCCGTCGATGGCTGCCACCAGGCCGACACCGCAGGCATCATGCTCCTGCGAGGGATGATAGACGTGCCCCGCCGTCAGTTTTGCGGTGTTTTCGTACCAGGATTTGATGAATTCGCTCATATCGATATTTCCTTTGGTCCGCTCAGGAGGCGACGGCTATTAACTGGTCCTGGTGCAGTTGCAGCCAGGTATGGATGCCGTTGGCCACTTCGCGACCGTCGCTCACCGCCCAGACGACCAGGCTGGCGCCGCGCACGATATCGCCGGCCGCGAATACGCCTTCCAGTGACGTCATAAGGGTCAGCGGATTGGCTTTCACCGTGCCCCAGCGGGTCACCGGCAGGTCTTTCTCGCCGAACATAGTGGGCAGGTCTTCCGGGTCGAAGCCCAGGGCGCGGATCACCATGTCGGCGTCGATGTTGTGCGCCGAATCCTCGATAACCTCCGGCGTCTGGCGGCCCGACGAATCGGGTGCTCCCAGGCGCATCCGTTCGGCCCGCACGGCGCGGACCGACTCGTCGCCCAGAAAGGCGACCGGCTGAGTCAGCCAGACGAACTCGACGCCTTCCTCCTCGGCATGGGTCACCTCGCGCATCGAGCCGGGCATGTTCTCGCGGTCGCGGCGATACAGGCATTTTACCGATTTCGCCCCTTGGCGCATGGCAGTGCGCACGCAATCCATGGCGGTGTCGCCGCCGCCGATCACCACGACATTCTTGCCCGTTGCGTTCAGTCTGCCGGATTCGTAATCCGGCACGTCGTCGCCCAGGCCCTTGCGGTTACTGGCGGTCAGATATTCCAGCGCCGGCACGATGCCATCCAGGCCGGAGCCCGGCGCGTGCAGTTCGCGCGCCCGGTAGACGCCGGTGGCGATCAGCACGGCGTTGTGGCGCTGGCGCAACTCGGCCAGCGAGGCGTCCCGGCCGACCTCGAAATCGGTGTGGAAGGTAACGCCGCCCTCGGCGATCAGCCTGGCCCGCCGCTCGACGACGTCCTTTTCCAGTTTGAAGTTCGGGATGCCATAAACCAACAGCCCGCCAACCCGGTCGTAGCGGTCGTAGACATGGACCTGATAGCCCTTGCGGCGCAACTCCTCGGCGGCCGACATGCCGGCCGGGCCGGCGCCGATGATGCCAACCGATTCCTTGCGCTCGAACGATGGGTTGGCCGGTTTTACCCAGCCTTTTTCCCAGGCGGTATCGGTAATGTATTTTTCGACCGACCCGATGGTTACCGCGCCGTGGCCGGACTGTTCGATGACGCAATTGCCCTCGCAAAGCCGGTCCTGCGGGCAGATGCGGCCGCAGATTTCCGGCATGTTGCTGGTCGCCGAAGACAGCGCGTAAGCCTCCTCCAGCCGACCGGCCGCAGTCATCATCAGCCAGTCGGGGATGTTGTTGTGCAGCGGGCAATGGACCTGACAGAATGGCACGCCGCATTGTGAACAGCGCGAGGATTGCTCGGCGGCGCGCGGCGCCTCGAATTCGCGATAGATTTCGTCGAAATCCACGCGGCGTTCATCGGCGGTCCGTTTGTCGGGCATATGCTGTTCGGTATCGGTGAACTGAAGCATGCCTTTCCAATCGGCCGCGGGGGTGTTCGGTGCGGCCTTGTTGGCCGTTTTGGTCTTCTTCGTCATTTGCTTGTCCGGTTTGTTGCCGCCCTCGAACCCGGTCCGGTGGGTCGGAGCTTTCTCTGTCATTTATACCGCGCGGCTGGCACGGATTGGCAGCTATAACCGAACAGGCGGCGGGATGCGAGGAAAAATCGCAATTTAGGTCAGCATATATTACCTTTATATTTAATTGTTTCCCCCGGCGATTGCTTGTTTCCGCAGATGAAACAATATTCCGCCCCAATAAAGCCCGAATCGGACCTATTGTGTGGCGGCTAGCGATGGTGGCGGGGCGTGAAACTCTGTGGCATAAGCAACGGCGGGGACGCGCAAATAAAAGTCGGGGAACAATAACGTGGCGCTATATCATATTCTCGTTCTGGCGGTGGTTCAGGGGCTGACCGAGTTCCTGCCGATTAGTTCATCGGGGCATCTGGTGCTGACCTCCCGGGTTCTGGGATGGGAAGACCAGGGCGTCACCATCGATATCGCGGTCCATGTGGGCACCCTGCTGGCGGTAATGATCTATTTCTGGCGCGATGTGGGGCGGGTCATGGCCGGCACGCTGCGCCTTGCCACCTTCCGCGGCGGGCCGGACGCGCGCCTCGCCATCATGCTGCTGATCGCCACCCTGCCGATCGTAATCGTCGGGTTTTTGGCGAAGGACCTTGTGGAGACCGTTTTCCGCAGTGTCGAATTGATCGCCTGGGCCACCATCGGCTTCGCCCTGTTATTGTGGCTCGCCGACCGGATCGGTATGACCGTAAACCGTATTGAGCATGTGGGCGCGGTCGGGGCCTTGCTGATCGGCCTGTCGCAGGTGTTGGCGCTGATCCCCGGCACCAGCCGCTCCGGCATCACCATGACCGCCGGGCGGTTCCTCGGCATGGAGCGGGCCGAAGCGGCGCGCTTCTCGATGCTGCTGTCGATCCCCACCATCATCGGCGCCGCCGTGCTGAAGGGTGTCGAGGTATGGCAGGCCGGCGATATCGCGCTCGGCTATGACGCGGCGATCGCCATCGGGCTCTCATTCGTTGCCGGCATCGCCTCCATCGCGGTGCTGATGCGCTGGCTGCAAACCTCCAGCTTCGGCCCCTTCGTCATCTATCGGATCGCGCTGGGCATCCTGTTGCTCTGGTGGGTCTATATAAGCGGCCTACCTATGCCGGGCGCGGCCTCGTGAAACGGCCACCGGAGCGGTAGCGGTCGAGGTAGGTCGGGATGATGCCCTCGGCGCCGGTCGGTTCGATGCCGAGGTCAGCCAGCGTCGGCAGGTCGCCGGAAACCACATTGTCATGTTTCAGCAGTTCCACCTGGTCGGTGGTCAGCAGCGGCTTGGGCAGCAGTTGCAGGAAGACCGCCTTCATCGTCGCCATCACGTAGGGCGTCGGCATCAGAAGGCGCTTGCGGCCGGTCTCGCGGCAGATCATCTCCATGATTTCCTTGAAGCTGTATACGGCCGGGCCGCCCAGCTCGAAGGTCTTGCCGGCGCAGGCCGGGTCCTCGATACATTTCACGATTGCCGCGGCCACGTCGCCGACATGGACCGGCTGGAACTTCACCCCGCCATCGCCGTAAATGTCGATGCGGCCGTCATGAAAACTCGGCCTGGGGCATCCGAAGACCGGCAGGACCGGCGAAAGGCTCGCCATCCATGCGAACAGGTTGAAAAATCCGTCCTCCGGTCCGAAAATAACGCTGGGCCGCACGATGGCGGCCTGAGGGAAGGCCGTGCGAACAGCGTCCTCGCCGGCCGCCTTGCTGGTGGCGTATTTTGAACGGGACTCCGGGTCCGCGCCCAGCGCCGACATATGGACCAGTTGCCCGATACCGGCTTCCTTCGCCGCGCGGGCCACGTTCTCGGCTCCCTGGCGATGCACCGCGTCGAAGGTCATCCGGCCGCCTTCGTACAGAATGCCGACCAGATTCACGACCGCGTCGGCGCCCGCAACCGCGGCCTTGACGGATCCCTCATGGGTCACCGAGGCTCGCACGGCGGCGATCTGGCCGACATCGCCCATCGGCTGCATCGGGGCCGCGTCCTTGGGGTGGCGCACCGCGACGCGCACCCGCGCCCCGCCGGTCGCCAGTCGCTGCACCAGATGGCGGCCGACGAAGCCCGTTCCGCCGAAAACCGTAACCAACTTGCCTCTCATCGCGATGCTCCGAAATGTTGCCTGGACGATTATTTTGTCACCGGACCGAAAACTACACCCGCCGGGCGTCCGTTTGCCAGTTCAAAAGCGTCGCATCCGCCCTTGAAAAACGGCCATTTATCAATTTATTTTCATCAAGGTCTGGAAAATCCGTTGACAAAGGGGTGCTCTTTAACAACATTCCGGCCCACCCGGAGCCCAGGTGGCGGAATTGGTAGACGCGCAGGTTTCAGGTACCTGTGACCGCAAGGTCGTGGAAGTTCGAGTCTTCTCCTGGGCACCATAACCGCTTCGGCGGTTTTATATTGAGACGGGGCAATCCTTGAATATCAAGCTTCATCGTGGCGACCTTCCCGACGATCTCGACCTCGGGGATTCGGTCGCCATCGATACCGAGACCATGGGGCTCAATCCCCATCGCGACCGGCTTTGCCTGATTCAGCTATCGTCGGGCGACGGCGTCTGCCATCTGGTGCAGATCCCGAAGGGCCACCGCGACGCGCCGAATCTGAAGGCGCTGATCGAATCGCCGGATGTGCTGAAACTGTTCCATTATGCGCGGTTCGACATCGCCATGCTGCGCCACTATCTGGATGCGGACTGCCGGCCCGTCTACTGCACCAAGATTGCCTCTCGCCTGATTCGCACCTATACCGACCGTCATGGGCTGAAGGACATCTGCAGGGAGTTGCTGGGCGTCGATATTTCCAAACAGCAGCAATCCTCCGACTGGGGCGCCGACGAGCTCAGCCAGGCGCAGCAGCAATATGCCGCCAGCGATGTGCTGTATCTCCACAAGCTGAAGGAAAAGCTGGACGAAATGCTGGCGCGCGAGGGCCGCGCCGAGATGGCCCAGGCCGCCTTCGATTTCCTGCCGACCCGCGCGGAACTCGACCTCGCCGGCTGGCCCGACCAGGACATATTCTCCCACAGTTGACGCCCGCGTCCCCGGCCGTTCATTGCCGGTTAACCTCGGGCTGGCATGTTTGGCCGGTAACCTGGAATTTTTCCCCGGACGCTGGAGCCTTTGTCATGAGAAAACTCGCTACGACTATCGCACTCGTTCTGGTCGCCGCCGTGTTCGCGCCGCCCACCGCCGCGTGGGCCGGCGGCGGCGACAAATACAAAATCAAATATGAGCAGGACGGCTGTAAATACGAGTACAAGGCCGACCCGAAGGGCTACAAGGAAAAGCTCAAATGCAAGGACGGATGGCAACCGATCGAGCCCATGAAATATGAATACAAGGCCGATGGCTGCAAATACTCCTACAAGGCCGACAGCAAGGGTTACGAAGAGAAATACGAATGCAAGAAAGGTTGGGCGGGATACACGGTCCTGCCACCCCGCCGGCCCCGGGACATCATGATGGCCCCGTCGAATGCGGCGCTGGGCATCCCCCAGGGGCGTTGTGACCATGAACTCATGGGCAAGGTGCTGGGCGGGGTCGTTGGCGCCGCCGCCGGCTCACAGGTCGGCAAGGGCAAGGGGCGGATCGTCGCCGTGATCGGCGGCACGGTCGCCGGTCTGCTGATCGGCGGCAATATTGGCAAACATATGGATTCGACCGACCAGAATTGTGTCGGGCAGGCGCTGGAGCAGGGGAACACGGGCCAGCCCATCACCTGGGACAATCCGTCAACCGGCGGCAGCTATCAGGTAACACCCGGCGACGCCGCGACCGATACCCAAGGGCGTTATTGCCGGGAATACACGACCAACGCAAATGTCGACGGGCGGGCGCAACAGGTGTTCGGCCGGGCTTGCCGTCAGCCGGATGGAAGCTGGCAGATCGTCGAATAACGGGTGACAACGGCACTGATTTGGCGGCGTTTTGCCCATCTCGGCACATTTTTTGCAAGGGGACTTAACAAATCCTCCATTAATGTCCTATATGTATTTGATAAGGCCTCCATCGTCGAGGCCTGAATCAACATCGGGACGCCATGACCGCCACCGAAAAACAGGGCAAGGAAGCAGATAAATCGAGCCTGGAAACGGGATTGCTGGACCTCGATTCCGCGCGCCGTGTTTTGCGGCTCGAGGCGGAGGGAATCGGCGCGCTGGCGGAATCGCTGGGCGAAAGCTTCATCGCCGCGCTCGACATTCTTCATGACGTCAAGGGCCGGGTCATCGTCACCGGCATGGGCAAGAGCGGCCATGTCGGCCGCAAGATCGCGTCGACCATGGCGTCGACCGGCACGCCCGCGCAATATGTCCATCCCGGCGAGGCCAGTCACGGCGATCTGGGCATGATCACACCGGCGGACGTGGTGCTGGCCCTGTCCAATTCGGGCGAGACCAACGAACTCCGCGACCTCATGGAATACACCCGGCGCAACGCGATTTCGCTGATCGCCATAACCAGCCGCGCCGGCAGCACGCTGGACGAGATGGCCGACGTGACGCTGCTTTTGCCCGCAACGCCCGAGGCATGCCCCATGGGGCTGGCGCCGACCACATCGACGACCGCCACCCTGGCTCTGGGCGACGCATTGTCGGTGTCGTTGCTGGAACGCAAGGGCTTCTCGCCCCAGGACTTCCAGGTGTTTCATCCCGGTGGCAAGCTGGGCCAGTCCCTGATGCGCGTTTCCGACCTGATGCACGAGGGCGAGGCCGTGCCGCTCTGCTCGGTTGATACGCCGATGAAGCAAGCGGTCCTGGCAATCACCGCAAAGGGTTTCGGTTGCGTCGGCGTAATGGATGCCGACGGGTTGCTCGCCGGTGTTATCACCGACGGCGATTTACGGCGCCATATGGAATCCGACATTCTGGCCAAGCGCGCCGGCGAGGTAATGTCGGCGAACCCGAAATCGATACGCCCGCAGGCGCTCGCCGCCGAGGCCGTGGCGGTAATGAACAAATATTCGATCACCGGCCTGTTCGTGGCCGATGACGGCAAACCCGTTGGGATACTGCATATCCATGATTGCCTCCGCGCCGGATTCGTCTGAAGCCCGCAAACCGGGCGAAGGGGATGAAGCACCGCAAAATCAGCGCGGTGCGTTTGGCGATTATTTTTCGGTCACTGAACGTCGCCGGTCGCGGCGCCATTACGGACGGTTCGTCGGATTCGCCAAATTGCTGCTGGTAAGCCTCGCCGCCGCGCTGGTTGTGGTGCTGGCCGTCTGGCCTCAATTAAACCAAAAAGACGCGCCGACGAAGATTGGGCAGATTGAGGGAATTCAGGAAGAGGACGTGGGAAGTCTGCGCATAATAAAGGCCAAACTGACGGGCATCAACAAGGATGGCCAGCCTTATATGGTGACATTCGACGACGCTAGCCAGACTAACCAGGAATCCGACCTGATCAGACTGACAGCGCCCGAGGTGGACGCCGAACTGAAGGATGGCGCCTGGATCTCACTGTCATCCCCGAAGGGGCGCTTTCACCGCGGCAACCGAATTCTGGAATTGGATGGCGATGTCATCATGTTCCACGACAGCGGCATGGAGTTGAATACCGGCAATGTCACCTTTAATCTCGAAAACGGCACGGGCGCCGGCCATGATCCGATCCATGCCCAGGCGCCGTTCGGCACCTTCGATGCGCAGGGTTTCCGCATTCGTGAACATACGGCGGTCTTCCATTTTACCGGCCCGGTCCATGCGGTCCTGTACAGTGTGCCGGAACTGGGACAATGACGGCAATGCGTATAACGCCCCTGATTTTTTTGCTGGTGTTCGCCGGGTTCGCCGTGGCGGCCCTGGCGGCCGAAATACCCATAGAAATTACAGCCGGTGGCGGGTTGGAATGGCGGCGGACCGAAAAGGTTCTGGTGGCGGCCGGCGGCGTGGTTCTGACGCGTGGGACGATGAAACTGGAAGCCGATTCGGTCAGCGCCTGGTATCGCGAGGGCAAGGACGGCAAGGACCAGGAGGTCTACCGAATCGATGCCACGGGCAATGTCCGGCTTGCTTCCGACGGGGCAAGGGGTTTCGGCGAAAGCGCGGCCTACGATCTGGATCAGGGTGTGTTTGTTCTGTCCGGTGGCAAACCGCGCTTCGAGGCGGAGCAACTTGTCGTAACGGCGGCCCAGAATCTAGAATATTGGGAAGTGAAACAGCTTGCCGTGGCGCGCGGCGAGGCGGTGGCCGAAAGCGGCGACCGGAAAATCAGCGCCGATGTGATCAGCGCCTATGTGGAATCCGCCGATGGGGACAAGACGGAATTGAGCCGGGTCGAGGCAATCGGTGGCGTGCGGATTTCGACACCGGAAGATTCGGCCAAGGGAAACGAGGCCGTTTACGACGCCAAATCCGGCATTGCCACGCTTTGCGGCAATGTGGAAATCCGGCGTGGACCGAGTGCGCTCAAGGGAAAATGCGCAGAGGTTAACCTGAACACCGGTGTCAGCCGACTGATCGGCGGCGGCGGCGGCATCAAGGGGCTGGTAAAACCACCCAACTGAACTGAATTCGTTTAACGGGAGAGATAGACGTGGACAGGGATGATTTAGGTCCGAAGGCGCCTGGTTCGGCGGATGCCGGCGATGTGGCTCAACCCGGGCAACCCACGCTAGTAGCCGAAAACGCCGGCCTGGAAGTACGCAATATCGGGAAGGCCTACAAGAAACGCCCGGTGATTCGCGACGTCAGCCTGCAGGTTCAGCGTGGCGAGGCGGTTGGCCTATTGGGTCCCAATGGCGCCGGCAAGACCACCACATTCTATATCATTACCGGGCTGATCACGCCCGATTATGGCGATATCGCGCTGGACGGCGAGATTATCACAAACATGCCAATGTATCGCCGCGCCAGGCTGGGTGTCGGTTATCTGCCGCAGGAGGCCTCGATTTTCCGGGGGCTGTCGGTTGAACAGAATTTGAATGCGATCCTCGAGACGATCGAGCCGGATTCCAGTCAGCGCGAGTCGATGCTTGACGCCCTGCTTGCCGAATTCTCGATCACCCATTTGCGCCGCACGCCGGCGATCGCGTTATCCGGTGGCGAACGCCGGCGGGTCGAGATCGCGCGGGCGCTGGCTTCCAGGCCGCATTTCATCTTGCTCGACGAACCGCTGGCCGGCATCGATCCGATCGCGGTCGGCGAGATTCGTGAACTGGTCAGCCATTTGAAGGACCGCGGCATCGGTGTTCTGATCACCGACCACAATGTCCGGGAGACCCTGTCGATCGTCGACCGCGCTTATATCATCCATGACGGCCTTGTTGTTAAGGAAGGCCCGCCGGAAGTGATTGTCGCGGACGATCAGGTGCGCCGTGTTTACCTGGGGGAGCGGTTCAGCCTGGAGACCGGACCTTCCGGTTTTCGGCTCCGCATCGCAAACATGGCCCTGTCGCATCGCCTCAGCCTGAAACAACAGCAATCGCTGGTGATGACTCCGCAGTTGCAGGAGGCCATCAAGCTGTTGCAGATGTCGAATTTCGAATTAACGGCTTATGTCGAGGAAGAACTGGAGCAGAACCCGCTTCTCGAACGCGACGATCCCGACCGCGACGATGCCGCCCCCGCCGCGGAACCGAATGGATTAGCCGACAATACCAGCGCGCCTGACGATGCCGGGATTGACGATGTTGCCGACAACCCCGCGGACAGCATGGAGTTGGCGAATGCGGACTCCATGCCGGCGGACGGGGATTCACCGCTCGATACCGACTATGACAACGTCTGGGACAACGGTAACTCGCCGGCGGCGGCCGATGCGGGGCCGGTTTCATACGACGCCGGGTCGTCCGGGCCGGGCGGGCGGACAGATTTTTCCGACATCGATAACAGTATTGAGTCGCGGATCGGCGACACCATCTCCCTGCGGGACCACCTGACCGGCCAACTTAATGTCGATATCCAGGATCAGGTAGACCGGATCATCGGGCTGCATCTGATCGAAATGCTGGACGAGTCCGGACGCTTGACTGGTGACCTTGGCGACGTTGCTGAACTGCTTGGCTGCGATCCGGCCCTCGTCGAGGATGTCCTGGCGCGAGTGCAGCGCTTCGATCCGCCGGGCGTATTTGCCCGCGACCTGAAGGAGTGTTTTGAAATCCAGCTCCGCGAAAAGGACCGGCTGGATCCGGCCATGCAGACTCTGCTGGAAAACCTGCATCTGTTCGAAAAATACGACCGGGCGGCGATAATGAAGGTCTGCCGCGTCGATCAGGAGGATTTTGAGGAGATGTGGGACGATCTGCGCTCGTTGAATCCCAGGCCGGCGTCCCGGTTCGAGCATGAGGTAGCCCAACCGGTAGTGCCGGATATCCTGATGCGGCCCCATTCCGACGGCGGCTGGCAGGTCGAACTCAATACCGACACTTTGCCGCGCGTGCTCGTCAACCGCCAGTATTACGCCCTTATCAACCGCGGCGTCCGCGACAAGAAAGACCAGGAATATATTGCCGACCAACTCAATACGGCGAACTGGCTGGTCAAGGCGCTGCATCAGCGCGCCACGACGATCCTGAAAGTTGCCACGGAAATTGTACGCCAGCAGGACGCCTTCTTCGTCCACGGCGTATCGCACATGCGACCGCTGATCCTGCGTGACGTCGCCGAGGCCGTCAGCGTGCATGAAAGCACCGTCAGCCGGGTAACCAGCAACAAATACATGGCCTCGCCACGCGGCATATACGAGTTGAAGTATTTCTTCTCGTCTTCGCTATCCAGCGCCGATGGCGGCATGGCCCATTCGGCTGAGGCCGTGCGGTTCCGGATCAAGGTGCTCTGCGATGCCGAAACCGCCGACACCGTATTGTCCGACGACGATATCGCGGGAAGGCTCCGCGACGATGGCATCGATATTGCGCGGCGCACCGTTGCCAAGTATCGTGAGGCAATGAATATCCCTTCGTCGGTCAGACGCCGCCGGATAAAGGCAGGAAAAATATAAATAATAATGATGTATATCAATTGTCTAGATGGTGTGTTCGCGTTGCCCGGAAGGGCTATTGACTCTGCTTCCCGGCACTATTATGGTGCGCGCCCGTCGCCCATGTGGCAGTTGGATTCGCCCAATGGAAACGCGACTTTTTGGAAATCAAGAATAGCTCAAACATGCAAATTTCCGTCAAAGGCAAGCAGCTTGACGTAGGCGAGGCGTGGCGCAGTCACGTCGAGGAAAACCTCCCCGCCATCGTCGGTAAATATTTTTCAAACGCGCAGGATGCGCAGGTGACCCTCGCCAAGCAGGGATCCACCTTCAGTGTCGATATGGTCGTCCATATCGGCAAGCGCATTCTTGTACAAAGCCAGGGCGCAACGGGCGACGCTTACAGTGCGTTCGACGAAGCGGCCGAACATCTTTCCAAGCGACTGCGGCGCTATAAACGCCGTTTGCGCGACCATCACAGCCAGCGCCCCGACCTGGCGGACACCCTGCCGGCCCAGCAATATGTTCTGGCTGGCGAGGATACCGAGGGCGAGTCCGAGGAAAAGGACGACCCGATTGTGATCGCGGAAATGGAAACCGGGATCGAGGCGTTGTCCGTCGGCGAGGCGGTCATGCGCATGGATCTCGCTAATCTTCCGGCCATGATGTTCAGGAACCGTGCCAATGGCGGCTTGAATATGGTATATCATCGTGGAGACGGGCATATTGGTTGGGTCGATCCGCGCGGAAACAAGCGCGGGAACGCCGGCGACAGCTGAAATGTCCCAAATACTTGAGGCGCGACAGCGTCCGTTTTACCCTGTGCAGCGAGTGAGGGCGGCGGTAATGGAAATCGCAGAACTACTCGATACCGAGAGCGTTGTCGCCAAACTTCCGGCGACTTCGAAGAAACAGGCGCTACAGGAATTGGCGAAGCGCGCGTCCCAGATCACTGGTCTGCAAGAACGCGTGATTTTCGATGTCCTGCTGGAGCGTGAAAGGCTGGGCACCACTGGTGTCGGCAACGGTATCGCAATTCCCCACGGCAAATTGCCGGAGTTGAATAAGCTCTATGGCCTGTTCGCCAGGCTGGAAAAGCCTGTCGATTTCGAAGCCGTCGACGATCAGCCGGTCGATCTGATTTTTCTGTTGCTGGCGCCGGAAGGCGCGGGAGCGGACCATCTGAAGGCGTTGGCGCGGGTTTCCCGCCTGCTGCGCGACCGTACGATCTGCGAAAAACTTCGCGGCTCCGACGAACCCGAGGCGCTCTATTCCCTTTTGACCGAACCCGCGGCCAGTCACGCGGCTTAAGGTATGATAGGCGCCGGCCCGCGCAAGCGGGAATAGTCTAAAGTCGCGAGATAATAAAAGCCGGGCGATGGAACTCGCCCGGCTTTTTTATTCAAGCCCCACAAAAATCAGTGTAGCGCGACGACCGCC
>CBFDDT010000076.1:0-17780 GCA_965603635.1 uncultured bacterium
CAGGCGGTTACCACGGCGGTAATCGCCGAGAGCCCCGACGGTGTGGAAACTGCCCCGCTGCCGCCTTCCAGCGCCGCGACCGCGTCCTCCAGTGCATGGCTGGTGGGCGTTCCACGGCGGCCGTAGCGCACCTTGGCGGTCTTTGCGTTACGATATGCCGCCAGTGTCGGGAACAGGATCGTGGAGGCGTGGTAGACGGGCGGGTTGACGACGCCGTGATTTTCGAACGGGGCGTTGCCGGCATGGGTAACCAAACTGTCGTCTTTCATTTCATTTCCGCTTATGTTTGCGCCGATTGTTTATGACTCGGGGCGCATTGAAGCATCCCGCCGAGGGCAATTCCAGCGGCTTATGGAATTTAAAGGAACAAAGACGTGCAGAGAGACAGGGTCGATTGCGTGGTGATCGGCGCGGGCGTGGTGGGATTGGCCATCGCCGCGCGCCTGGCGCGTGTCGGCCGCGAGGTATTCGTTCTGGAATCCGAGGGCGAAATCGGCATCCATACCAGTTCGCGCAACAGCGAGGTGATCCATGCCGGAATCTATTATCCGCAAGGCAGTTTAAAGGCCCGGCTCTGCGTGACGGGTCGCGATATGCTGTACCGTTATTGCGCCGAGCGTGGCGTCGAGCATCGTCGCTGCGGCAAGCTGATCGCCGCGACCAGCGAGGCGGAGGAGCCGGAACTGGACCGGATCGCCGCCGCCGCGGCCGCCAACGGCGTCGATGATCTCAAGCGCCTCTCCACAGCCGATCTGCGCGCCATGGAGCCCGGCCTGGCGGCGGGCGCCGGCCTGCTGTCCCCATCGACCGGTATTATCGACAGCCACGGCCTGATGCTGGCCATTCAGGGCGATGCGGAAGACCATGGCGCGATGATCGCCTTCAACGCGCCGGTGCTGTCGGGGCAGGTAGGAGAGGGCGGCATTATGCTGCGAGTCGGCGGCGCCATGCCGATGGAACTGGATTGCCGGACCGTTGTCAACAGTGCGGGACTGGGCGCGCCCGGGATCGTGGCCCGACTGGAAGGGGTGCCCGCGAAATTTGCCCCCCGGCAGTGGCTGGCCAGGGGCAATTACTTCACGCTGACCCCCATGCCGCCTTTTAGCCGGCTGATCTATCCGGTGCCGGAACCGGGCGGGTTGGGGGTGCATCTGACGCTCGACCTCGCCGGCCGGGCGCGTTTCGGCCCCGATGTGGAATGGGTCGATGATATCGGTTACGAAGTTGACCCGGCCCGGGGCGAGCGGTTCTACGCCGCGATCCGCAAATACTGGCCGGATTTACCGGATGGCGCGCTGGAACCCGGATACGCCGGCATCCGCCCAAAACTCGCCCCGCGGGGCTCGCCCCCGGTGGATTTTCTAATCCAGGGGCCGGCTGACCACGGCGTGACCGGGCTGGTCAATTTATTTGGGATCGAATCGCCGGGCCTGACGGCCTCCCTGGCGATCGCCGAGCATGTGGCGGGATTGGTATAGCCGTCCGCTATTGAGATCGCGGATCCTTGATTCTGATCGTCTCCTGATTATACGGCTTGAACCCCGCCTTCTGGTAAACCGTCAGGGCGGCGGGGTGGTCCAGGGTGCAGGTGTTTACCCACAGGCGGCGCGGTTCTCGCGACCAGGCCGTGTCGATGGACCAGTTCAGTAAATAGCCGCCCAGCCCCAGGCCGATATAGTCCGGGATCAGGCCGAAATAGGCGAGTTCGACTTCGTCTTCCTGGCGAAAGTCGAGTTCCGCGTAACCGGCCGGCGTGCCGTCATGATAAAGCACGCAGATTTCGACCTTCTCGTCCTGGATGATGGCGGCCAGTTCTTCGTCTGGAAGCTGGTTTCGCTCGTACCAGACCCAGGGCTCGCCGACCGCGTTGTACAGGTAGCGGTAAAAACTCACGGTCGGCCGCTTGGCGCGCATCAGGGCTATTTTTTCGGTCAGGCGCGGCGGCCGGGCCGGGCCGCGAGCCGGCTGTTCCAGCATTTCCAGATAGGTGATGGTGACGTCCAGCTTGGCCGCCTCGTCGCGCGCCGGGGGTTCAGTCAGCCATTTGGCCATGACGACGCGGTCCTCGGTTTCGTAACCCGCCGCCTCGTAGAATGCCTGCACCGGGTTGCCGGCGCGGATCATCAGATTGACCTTGGTGGCGCCCTGGGCTTTCAGCCAGGCCTCGGCATGAGTCATCATCGCCTTGCCGAGGCCCTGGCCGCGCCGGTCCGGCGAGACTGCCACGTAGTAGGACCATCCGCGATGCCCGTCGTCGCCCGCCAGGGCGCTGGCGACAATCGTTCCATTCGCGTCGACCATGACGAAGATTTCCGACTGCGGCGCGGTGCGCGCCCGCGCTATGTCCGCTTGCGGGTCGTTCCAGGGGCGAAGCAGGTCGCAGGCTTCCCATAGCGCCACGACGGCGTCGATATCGCCGTCCTCGATTAGTCGGATTTCCATGTTACGAAGTCTCGATCGGCGAGTCCGGGTTGCCGGCCCATTCGGTCCAGGATCCGTCAAATACAGGGACTTCCTTCTTCCCGATCAAATAGAACCCGAGCGACAGGATGCAGGCCGTCACGCCGGAACCGCAGCTGGTTAGCATCGGTTTGTTCAGGTCGACGCCGGCGTCCTGGAACGCTTCCCTGATTTCGTCGGCCGGCAGCATGGTCTTGTCGGCCATATCGAGCATCCGCGTGAAGGGCAGGTTGATCGTGCCTGGCGCGTGTCCACTGGGCAATCCCTCCCGGGGCTCCGGTTCGGTGCCGTTGAAACGGCCGATGGAACGGGCGTCCAGGAACTGTTCGCGGCCGGACTTGAGGTTCGCCAGCACCTGATCGTAGTCGCGGACCAGGAAGCTGTTGGTGCGCGCGGTGAAATGGCGCTCCTGGGGGTTCGTCTTCTCGGCCGTGACCGGGCGGCCCTCGGCCAGCCATTTGCTTAATCCCCCATCCAGCACCGCGATATCCTCATGCCCGAACACGCGGAACATCCACCATACGCGCGCGGCCGCCGACACGCCGGTGGTGTCATAGACCACGATGCGGTTACCGTCGCCCAGCCCCATCTTGCGGACTCGCGAGGCGAATTTCTCCGGGCTCGGCAGCATATGGGGCAGGGCGTTGGTTTCGTCCTTGATCTCGTCGATATCGAAGAACACGGCGTCGGGGATGTGCTGTTCGTCATGTTCGGCGCGCGGGTCCCGGTTGGCGGCCGGCATATGCCAACTGCCATCGACGACCCGCACGTCGGGTGCGTTCAGATGCTCGGCAAGCCATTGGGTGCTGACCAGCGCCTCGGGGTTAATGTAACTCATCGGGAAAACCCTTTAATCATCTGTATATCAAACAAAAACCACGTTCACGCGGCGGTTTCTCTTGCCCTTGTTTTCGATCTTGGACACCGCGACCTTGCCGATTTCGCCGGTACGCGCCACATGGGTGCCGCCGCAAGGCTGCAGATCGATTCCCTCGACCTCCATCAGCCGAATGCGCCCGCCGCCGCGCGGTGGCTGGACCGACATGGTGCGCACCAGATCCGGGGCGGCGTCCAGTTCCTCGTTCGTGATCCAGCGGTGCGAGAGGGGCTTGTCTTCCGCGATCAGCCGATTCAACTCGGCGGTAATCTGTTCCTTGTCCAGAACGTGATCGCCGATGTCGAAATCCAGGCGGCTCTTTTCGGCGCCGATCTGGCCGCCGGTGACGCCGCAGGGCACGGCCGCGCACAACAGATGCATGCAGCTATGCATGCGCATATGCAGGTAGCGCCGGTCCCAGTCGAGGCGCGCTGTCAGTTTCGTCCCGGGGGCGGGCAGGGCGGCGCCCTCGTCGCAGAGATGGGCGATGCCGTCCCCATCCTTTACCGTGTCGGTAATCGCCAGTTCCGAACCGTCCGGCAGGACCAGCACGCCCGTATCGCCGGGCTGCCCGCCGCCCGTGGGATAGAACAGGGTGCGGTCCAGAATCACCTTGCCGGGCGCGGCCGCGGTGACCGTCGCCTCGCATTCGCGCAGATATGAGTCCTCGCGGAACAGTTCCTCGGTCATTGGTATTACTCCAGCCATGAGGGCGTCGGCAGGCCCTTTTCGCGAAGGAATGCCGGGTTATACAGTTTCGACATATAGCGCTGCCCGGAATCGCACAGCAGCGTCACGATGGTGTGGCCGGGGCCCATATGTTTGGCCAGCCGGATCGCGCCGGCGATGTTGATGCCGCTGGATCCGCCCAGGCAAAGACCTTCTTCCATGAGCAGGTTGAAGAGCAATGGCAACGCCTCGTCGTCGGGCACCTGGAAGGGAACATCCAGCTTCAGACCTTCCAGATTGGCGGTGATGCGACCCTGGCCGATGCCTTCGGTTATCGACGATCCCTCCGACTTCAACTCGCCATGGTCATAGAAATTATAGAGCGCCGAGCCCATCGCATCGGCCAGACCGATGACGATATCCTTGTTGCGCTCCTTCAGCGCCATGGAAACGCCGTTCAGCGTGCCGCCGCTGCCGACCGAACAGATGAAGCCGTCCACCTTGCCGTCGGTCTGGTTCCAGATCTCCGGGCCGGTGGTGCGGTAATGGGCGTCGCGGTTGGCGGTATTATCGAACTGGTTGGCCCAGACCGCGCCGTTGGGTTCGCGCTCGTTGATTTCCTCGGCCAGCCGGCCGGAAATTTTCACGTAATTGTCGGGGTTCTTGTAGGGGACCGCGGGCACCTCGCGCAGTTCAGCGCCGGCGAGGCGGATCATGTCCTTCTTTTCCTGGCTCTGGGTCTCGGGGATGACGATGATCGTGCGGTAGCCACGCGCATCGGCGACCAGCGCCAGCCCGATGCCGGTATTGCCCGCCGTGCCCTCGACGATAACACCGCCGGGCCGCAGCGTACCCCGGCGCTCGGCATCCTCGACGATGGACAGCGCGGCGCGATCCTTGACCGACCCGCCGGGGTTCATGAATTCAGCCTTGCCCAGAATCGTGCAGCCGGTCAGTTCCGACGCCTTGCGCAGCTTGATCAGCGGCGTATCGCCGATGGCGTCGGTAAATCCCTCGCGTATATCCATGATGTCTCTTGCTATAGATGTGAGCCTGCCCGGCAACGGCAAACTAGCCTTGGGCCACGCGCGAATCAAGCATCCCCGGCCAACCACCTCGCCCGAATTTCCTCCCGGTTAAGCGCCAGCCACTGCAGGGCGGCGATCGCGATGAGATTGACGATCCCGCCGTTGGCCAGCCGCGCCAGCGCCGCGTCCAGCGATTCGGTGAAAACACGGATGTCTTCGCCCTCGTCGGCAAGACCGTGAATGCCGCCGACGCCTTGCGTATTCACCCGGCCCACGAAGATCGCGATGCGTTCCGACGATCCGCCCGGCGTGGTGAACACATCCATCACGGGGACGATATCGGTGACCTCGCAGCCGGCTTCCTCGACCGTTTCGCGGCGCGCCACATCCTCGGCGGTTTCGCCATCCTCGATAATGCCCGCGACGATCTCCACCAGCCATGGCTCGGCCCCCGCGGTCATGGCGGCGGCCCGGAACTGCTCGATCAGCACCACCTCGTCGCGCACCGGGTCGTATGGCAACAGCGCGGCGGCGTGGCCGCGCTCGAACACCTCGCGCGTAATTGGCTGGCCCCAACCCCCGGCAAACAGCCGGTGCCGCAATCGCACCCGGTCCATCCGGAAGAAACCCTTCCAGAGGGTTTCGGTGTCAAGAACCTCTACATCGTCTCGACTCAACATAATTTAACCTTTATTTATTGAGAATGTCGTCTATCGCATTAATTGGATTCAGGAACCATGGACGTACTTGATAAAAAAATCACGATACAGCCCGCCAGCCGCCTGGTGAGCGCGCCGCCCGGCGCGGCCATGATAGACAATATTGAGGTCGCGCGGTACCGCCTGCCGCTTAACCCGTCGTTCCCGCCGGCCTGGGACAGCAGGGCTCGCACGCATTTCGACGCCACCATCGTGAAGGTGACGACCGCCGACGGCGCGGTCGGCGTCGGGGCCGGCACGGGCATGGAGGGGTTCGAGGAATATCGCGATCTGTTCATCGGCATGGATCCGCTCGATCTCGACCGGCATCATGCGGTGCTGAGCAATATCGATTTCCATGGCGGGCGGCCCTGGCCGCTTGAAGTGGCGCTGTGGGATCTGGCCGGCAAGATCAAGGGCCAGCCGGTCTGGCGCATGCTCGGCGGTACGTCCGGGCAGGTCAACTGCTATGCGTCCACCGGTATGTTGCGCGACAGCGGCGAACAGACCGAAAAGGTTTGCGCGTTGCGTGACAAGGGTTTCCCCGCCGTCAAAATTCGCTTCCACAGGGCCGATTGGCGCGACGATATCCGTGCGTTGGAAGCTGTGCGACTGGCGGTTGGCGACAAGATCGAGATTCTGGTCGATTGTAATCAGGGCTGGCGCATGCCCTGGGATACGGCGCCGGCCTGGAACTATCATCAGGCGCTGGTCGTCGCGCGCGAGTTGGAGCGCATCGGCGTCTACTGGATGGAGGAGCCGCTGCATCGTTGCGACTGGCGCGGCATGTCTGTCCTGCATAATGCGGTTTCGGTGCGGATCGCGGGCGGTGAGATGACCCGCGAGCCGCTTATGCTGGAAGATTTGATCGAGCGGCGCTGCGTCGATGTGCTGCAGCCGGACGCGACCCTGACCTGCGGGATCACCGGCGTGGCGCGGCTGGCCAGGCTTGCCGAGGCCGTCGGGGTGGCCTTTACGCCTCATACCTGGGGTAATGGTATTGGCCTGCTGGCCAACGCGCATCTGTTTGCCGGCTGCAACGGTGGCCCATGGCTGGAATTTCCCGTCGACCCGCCGGAATGGACGCCGGCGCGGCGCGATTTCATGCTGGCAGAACCGATCAAGGCCGACAGGAAGGGATGTATTTCACTGCCCGACACACCGGGGCTGGGGATCATCCTGGACGAGGCGAAACTGGAGAGTCGCCGTATAACCTGATCAAGTTTACTCTGCTCCAGCCCGCTCCCACGCAAGTGGGGAGATTTTAAGGCTCGGTGCTCATCAGGCGTTTCGGGATTTCCCGGCAGCGATTTTCCTCGACCAGCTTCAGTGTGGCGTCGATCGGTGGTACGGGCGCCTCGATTTCCGACACGTCGAGGCTTTTCCCTGTCGATTCGACGACTTCGACCGTTTTCACCCAATTGGGACGGTCGAGGCGGGAGCGCACGAACCAGACCACGATTCCAGCGCTGCGGCCGGCCAGGCAGTCGCCAAAGAAGGCGCGGGATTCCTCGACCAAGGCGCCATTCACATGGCTGAAGACGCTGCCGGGATAGCGGTAGCGCTTGGCCTTTTTTTTCAGCCGCCCGTCGCCGGGCGAGTGAATATAAATCGACAGGTTCGACTCACAGCTATGGCAGCGCCGGCCGGAAAAAATATTGAAGGGCGGCTTATCGCGGGCCGCCAACTGGCCGATGAACTGCAATTCAACGAGGTCGGCCTTCATTTCCTTGCCGTTCTTGAAGACGACTCGGGTCAGTTTGGAGCCGTAATATCCCGGCTCAAGCTGCGAGATATAGCCCACCATGCGTTTGGGCACCCAGTTTTTGTCGACGATCAACGGATCGCCCGACGAACAGGCCGAGGCCAGTCCCGTCAGAACAAGCAATAACGTCGCCTTGATTGCGGTCTTCATTACCATCTTTTCCATCTACCCTGATGGGCCCCACCGGCCCGGTAAGATTGCTGGAATGGGATTAGAGACCAATAAGACTAAATATTTGTAAAAAAACAGGCCTAGTTACGAAGAATTTATCAAGGGTTGGTGGAATTGTGCCAAGGGGATATGGCTGGAAAAGCATCGACTGGAAATAGTTCCGTCAATCCGGAACAACCGGCACATCCTTGGGCCGGAACGCGAATGTCCGGGCAATTCCCAGATAACCGCCGGGGAAATGGAACCCGCCGGCGCGCCGTAATATGTCCTCCCGGTCCCGCCGATAAATTGCCGGCAGGGTAAACCAGGCCAGTTCCGGCCGGTCGTGATGGACCACATGCAGATTGTTGTTCAGAAACAGCAGGCTCATCAGGGGGCCGGCGTCGACGATTGCGGTGCGTCCTTCCTGTTCGGGCGCGGGCCGATGTTCGTAGTAGGAGCGCATCAGAGACAGCGACAGGCCGGGCCAGGCGAACATCAATACATAATCCAGCGGCGATATCCCGCAAACTTGCCACAGCCAGGTGAACATTAGACTCGCCAGCGCGATATGAATAATCCAGACGCCCAGATAACGCTTGTCGCCCGCGGCGATCGTCAGCAACTGCGTTTTCCACAACGCAACCGCCGCCAGCCAGGGACCGATAATCATGCGGCCGGCGAGCGTATTGTTGACAATCAGCACGGCACGGTGAACGGGACCGGTGTTTTCCCACTCCGAACGGGTCAGGTAAAAGGATTCCGGGTCCTCGTACGGATCGGTCAGTGCCGGTGTTTCGTGATGGGCCTGATGAGAGTCGCGGTAGATGGGAAAGGGAATCCACAGGCAAAGTGGCGGCCATGCCAGCAGTTCGTTCAGCCAGACATGGTTGCTGGGATGGCCGTGCAGGGCTTCATGCTGGAAGGAATTATGCCAGGCGACGAACCAGGCGCCCGCCGGGGCCACCACCCACCAGGGCAGTGATTCGAAAAACCAGGTGACGGCAAACCAGCCACCGTAAATCGTTGAAATGAGTATCCAGGTCGGAAATTCCCCGACTCTGGCCGTGCCGCGGTAGTCCGCGAACAGGATGGTATTTGCCTGGTCCGACATTGCCGTATGTTTCTTGCTGCCCGTTAAAAAGTACCGTTCGTCAGTATCCTCACTAATGAAATTCCGAACAACGGGTTACTTGTAACAAACACGTCGATACCGTTGCGTTTTCACCCATTTGATGACAATATGCAGCTATGTCGGACAATCCAAACGAACAGCCGATCTTCGACCGGCGTGAAACAGTCAGGATATTCCGTGCCCGGTTTCTCGAGGCGCTGGAAAATATGAAATTGAATCGGTCGGAACTAGCCCGGCGGACCGGAATCGACCGCTCTACTTTGTCGCAATTGTTGTCTCCCGATAATGACCGGCTGCCGCGCGCCGACACGGTGGCGGCAATCGCCTCGACGCTGAAGGTCAGCCTGGATTGGTTGCTGGGCCTCAGCCATGAGGCGAAACTGGGCGCCGACGTATTGCAGGAATCGCTGCAATTCACGCCCAGCGCCCAGACCCCGGTGGACGAAAATCTGGCCCGTTGGCATGTGGAGGCGGCCGGATACAAGATACGTTATGTTCCCGCCACGCTGCCGGACCTGATCAAGACCGAGGACGTAATGCGGTTTGAATATCGCGATTATGTCGCCAAGTCGGCCGGCCAGGCGATCGCCGCGTCGCATGCGCGGCTGGCGTATACGCGGCTGCCCGATACCGACATGGAAATCTGCATGCAGCGCCAGACGCTGGAAGCGTTCGCACGGGGCGAGGAGCGTTGGCGGGGCCTGGAGCCTGGAATTCGCAAGGCGCAACTCGAAAAAATGGCGGAGATCGCCGAGGAGCTATACCCCTCGCTGCGCATCAACCTGTTCGACGGGATGACCCATTATTCGGCTCCCTACACCATTTTCGGGCCAATCAGGGCGGCGGTCTATGTGGGGCAGATGTTTTTTGTTTTTACGACCACGCCGCATATCCGGGTGCTGGTCCGCCATTTCGACGGGTTGGTACGTGCCGCGACAGTGCAGGCGACTGAGACCGCCCCTTTCCTGCGTGATCTTTCGGCTGAGATAAAAAATGGCTGAACGGGTCGCGTCGCTGTCGATGTACGACATTCCCGAAACGGCCGCTGCGACCGATGCCTGGTGGGATGGGCTCGCCCGGCATTTTACGGTCGCCGGCGTCACGGATGCGCCCGCCGCGCTGACACGGCCGGGCCTGGGCGCGGATTTCTGGCTGCGGTCGGATATGCTGTTCAGTCAGACCTGTGGCTACCCCTTCATCACCAGCCTTGCCGGCCGAGTTTCACTGCTGGCGACGCCCGGTTACGACGCGCCGGGCTGCGACGGGGCCGATTACAGCAGTCTTCTAATTGTCCATGAGGATGCGCCTTGGCAGTCGTTTCAGGAACTGCGCGGTAAGGTCTGTGCCGTTAACGGCGTGGATTCCTTGTCTGGCCATCATGCGCTCCGTGTGCTGATCGCGCGCGAAGGCGGGCAGGGCGGTTACTTTTGCAAGGCTGTTGTGTCGGGCGGGCATGCGGCTAGCATAGCCATGGTCGCGGCGGGCCAGGCTGACTTCGCGGCGGCCGATTGCGTCACCCACGCGACTCTGTCGCGCTATCAACCGGCGGCGGTGGCCGGTACGCGGGTTTTGTGCCGCACGCCGGCGATGCCCGGCCTGCCGTTGATCGCCGGACAGGCGGCGTCGGCGGGAGAAATAGAAGCGATGCGGGAAGCGCTGGCGGCGGCCGCCGTGGACCCGAACCTGGCCGACGCGCGCGACGCGCTGGGCATGACGGGCATGCATTTCCCGCAAGAAGGCGAATATGAGCGTATCGCCGTGGCCTTGGCCAAAGCCGAGGCGGCTGGCGTGGATCCGCTATTGTAGGAGCGTCAGAATCCTTTAGGCAGATTCAGCGATTCCGCGTGCAGCGCCTCTTCCACATCAATGCCGGCCTCTTGCAGTTTGTCACCCTGACCGCCCAGCCAGCGTTGGAAGCTGGGTTGATCGACGTAGGCGTTTTCCTTTACATAGCGGAACTGGAAGTAGAAATGAAACGGCCAGAAATAGCCGGGCATGCGATGTATTTCGGCATCGCCACCGGACCTGCCGGCGACTTCTTTCGGGCTTTCGGGGAAGAACTGCAAGGTCGGGGTGAACAGCACCCGGTATTTGCGGGCTATATTCTTTTCTGACAGAACCTCGCCGTCGAAATCCGTCACCTCCCGGTCGCCCCACATGTTGAGCTGCAGGACGAAAAAATTGTCCTTTACGTAATTCGCGATCCGGGGAATCCGCAAGTTGAGTTCGTGGGTTTTTTTGCAGTAGGGGCAGCCGAGTTGCTCCCAGATAATGACCAGGCGCTTGCCCTGGGATTTGGCTTCCTCCAGGTCCTCGTTCAGATCGAAGAAGGTGTCCTGAAACCAGGCTTGTTTGTGCAGCCCGTCATCGCCAGTTTCCGGCATTGGAAGGCTGACGGTGGCGTCTTCGGGAAGCTTGACCAGCGCATCATCCTGTCCTGACATTTCGTACAGGATAATTGCCGCAACTCCCGCAATCAGAACAATGAATACACGCGCGATTGGCTTGTTCATATGCATCTCACACCTCTCCATTGAATTCACTTTTTATGACGTCAGCTTTCCTTGAGCTGCCGTTTCAGGTACCCGCGCAGTTTTTCCGTTTTATAGGCCCGCTCCTGGACATAGCGGAATGACGCCAGGAACAGGGCCGGTTTAAACAGGCTGAACATGCGGCTGACCTCGCGGTCGCGTGGCGCCAGGTCGGCCATCGCCGCCGGGTCTTCGTCGAAAAACTGGAATGTAGGCGTGTAGCGTACGCCGTATTTGCGGGCGAGGTCACGCTCTTCCATTTCCTCGCCGTCGAAATCGGTGACCGCGCGCGAGCCCTGGATGTTCAACTGCAGAACGACGAAATTGGCGCGGACGAAATGGCGCGTTTCCTCGTCGGCGAAATTCACCATATGGGTTTCACGGCAGTACGGGCAGCCCTTCAATTCCCACATGATGACGAAACGCTTGCCCTCGGCTTTGGCCTCGTTCAGGTCGTCGGCAAGATCCAGGAAGCTCTGCAGAAACCAGGATTCAGTGAGCATGCCGTCCTCGGTTTCAACCGGCCCGTTATAGTCGTCGTCGGCAAATGCCGCCGTCGCGAACAGCATCACCAGCATCAGGGGTATCAGGCGCCAAAACGGCATATTCAACGGCTCCGCGCGATTTCGTTCATATTCAATTTCTACTATGTTAGCATAACGCACGCAGTAGAATTTTACCGTAATAACTGGCAAAAAAGTGAATGGAGGCATGATGGAAAAGCTAGCAACCGCGGTGGCGGCGGCATTATTGCTGGCCGCCTTGCCGGCGAATGCGGAACCGGTTCAGCTAACATACAAGGATATCGGGTTAAATGGGGAACTGACCGTGCCCAAGGGTGGCTCGCTGGGCGACGGCGTGGTGTTGATCACCCATGGGTCTCTGGCGCATCACGACATGGAAATTGTTGTCGCGGCCCGTGAGGCGCTGTTGGAACGAGGTATTGCCTCGCTGGCGATCAGCCTGGGATTCAATGTCGATGATCGGAAAGGCTTCCATGACTGCGCGGTTGGGCCAAATACGCACAAGCGTTATGATGCGGTTGGCGAAATAGGCGCCTGGGTCGATTGGCTCAAGGGTAGGGGGACGGATAGAATTGCGGTGATGGGCCATTCAGCCGGTGGCAACCAGACCGCCATTTACGGGGCCGAACATGCT
The DNA here is from genome assembly GCA_965603635.1 of uncultured bacterium. GTDB lineage: Bacteria > Pseudomonadota > Alphaproteobacteria > UBA8366 > JADFVY01 > JADFVY01. The sequence continues at coordinate 12,472 of CBFDDT010000076.1, forward strand.
AATCCGGCGGTGCTCGCGATGCTGCTGCTGGCGCCGGGTTCATATGATACCCCGGGGCAGGCGGCCAGCTATAAAACGCGGTTTGGCAGGGACTTGTCATCGGTGCTGGAACAGGCTCGTGGCATGGCGCCCGACGAACTGCTGGAGGGCGTCCCCTTTATTCGTTGCGAGAGCGCGACCGTTTCCGCCGCCAGTTTCCTCAGCTACTACGAGCCGGATTTAAGGGGCGATACGCCGTTGGTGCTGAAGAAGTCCCCGGTACCGGTGCTGGTAATCGCGGGCAGCGAGGATAAGGTCGTCGGTGATCTGCGCGACAGCATTTCTCCCCTGGCCGGCGAAAACCTGAACTTCGTGCTGATCGAGGGCGCCGATCATTTCTTCTTGGACCTCTATATGGAAGACGTGGCCGATGCGATCGACGAGTTTCTGGAGGAACGCTGGTGACGATTCTCTTTCGCCTTTGGCGCATGGCGAAAGTTGCCGTTCCCGGCGCGCTCATAGTTTTGCTGGGGCCGGCCACCCTGTTCGCGGGCGAGGCGGGTTTTCAGGCCGGGCATAACAACGCCTACCCCCATTACCGCGAAGCCGTATTTTATACGCGGACCGGCAATACGCCCGTCGCGGCGCTGGCGCTGGATGAATTCGTCGTCAAATGGTCGGCTTTGGTAGAGGCGTATGGTGACAGTCCATCGGGTGAATATGCCGGGGACGAGGCATGGAAGAGTACGCTTCAGGACATCCTGACACGCGCGGAAACAGGCCTGGAGGCGCTGGATGCGGACGACCCGGAAGCCGCGGCCGATTCAATCGGTCCGATCCGCGCCATTCTGGGCGACCTGCGCCGGCGCAACAATGTGGTCACCTGGTCCGACCGGGTGGATGCGCTCAGCACGGCCATGGACTTGCTGGCGCGTTATCGCAAAGAGGTCAGGAATCTGGGGGACGACGCGGCCGTCGCCTTGGTGCGCGATCAGGCGGCCCTCGTTCAGACGCTGTTCGAAAAATGCCAGGCCGAGGCCGCGCCCGACGTCGCCGCCGACCCCGAATTCATACGGCTTATCGACGGCGCGGCCGAGAGCATGGGGAGGTTGCTGGAAGCGCTGGAGACCAAAGACCCGCTGCTTTTGCGCATCGGAATCGGCGAGCTACGCTCCTACGAGCGGATCATGTATCTGCGGTTTGGTTAGGAGACTAACCGACGCTGCCGAACAGCCTGGGGAAGGTTATCAGCATCCAATTGCCAATATCGTTGATGCCGCCGGTGATGAACAGGATGCCGGTCAACACCAGTAGCGCGCCGAGGATGCGTTCTATCCAGCCCTGGTAACGGCGAAAACGGGCCATGAAACGCATGAACAGGGGCGCGAAGAAGGCGGCGCCGATGAAGGGAACCCCGATGCCGCCAGCATAGGCGGCCAGCAGTCCGGCGCCCTGGAACGCTGAATCTTCCGCGCCGGCAATCATCAGGACGCCGGCCAATACCGGTCCGACGCAGGGAGTCCAGCCAAACGCGAAGGCAAGGCCAATGACGTAGGCGCCGATCAGGCCAGCCGGTTTCTTTTCAACATGGAAGCGAACCTCGCGATAAAGCAGGGCAATCCGGAAAACGCCCAGGAAATGCAGCCCCAGCACGATGATCATGCCGCCGGCGATCCATGACAGAATCTTAAAGTTTTCCGCCAACACTTGTCCGAGATACGAGGCGGTCGCCCCGAAAGCGATAAACACGGTGGCGAAGCCCAGGACGAAAACGACAGCGGCCAGCACGACCCGGCGCATTGCACCGCTGTCGACGTCTCCGCCTTCTTCCAGCTGTTGCAGGCTGACCCCGCCAAGGAAGCAAAGGTAAGGCGGCACCAGGGGCAAGATGCAAGGCGACAGAAAACTCAGCAGGCCGGCCAGGAAGGCGCCGCCGAACGAGACTTCCAATCCGCTCATCTAGCGCCTCTCTCTTCGCCGTTTCAAGGTCAACCGGCTGCGATCTTGATGTTGTTGTTTTCCGGCACGTCGATGACCTTCTTGTCCTCGATATAGCCGTTGACCACGTCCCAGATCGGCGGACCCTCGGTGCCTTCGTTGACCGATGCCCAGCCGGCAACAGAATACGTTTTGGCCGCGTCGATCGGTTCTCCGGTTTCGATCAGCCTCATATCCGAAATCCGGCTGCCCATCGTGCCCTGTGGATTGATGGCGTAAGACATGCCGCCGACGCGCACCATGTCGCCGCCCTGCTGGTAATAGGGGTCCGGGTTGAACAAATTGTCCGCCACGTCTTCGAGAATCACCTTCAGGAACTCACCGGTGAATTCGTTGCGGTAGGCGGCGGGATAGGTGATTGAGGTCATGTTGTAGACATCCTCGACCGTAATGTCCTGACCCGGCAACAGCGATGCGCCCCATCGGAAGCCCGGCGACAGCGCGATCTGGGCGTCGCGCTCCTTCATCAGGGCCTGGCAGATCAAGTCGTCGAAGGTGCCGTTGAAATTGCCCCGGCGATACAAAAGGCTCTCGGTGCGGCCCAGCACGCGGGTCAGTTCCGCTTCATGCGGATCGCGAATGCCCTTGACGATGGCCGCGATCTCCGGGTCCGGCGCGATCGCGTCGGTTAAAACGGGGATCAGGCGGTAATTGTAGTTCGTCATCTTGCCGCCCTTCACCTCGACATCGAGGCGGGACAGGAATTTGCCGTGCGAGCCCGAGGCGACCAGCAAGGTGCTGCCCACCTCCACCACGACAGGCAGGGCATCATGGGTATGGCCTGTCAGGATAACGTCGATGCCCTCGACGCGGCTGGCCATCTTGCGGTCGACGTCGAATCCGTTATGGCTCAGCAGCACCACCAGTTCGGCGCCTTCCCCACGAGCCTCGTCGACCAGTTCCTGAACCCGTTTCTCCTGGATGCCGAAGCTCCAAGTCGGGATCTTGTAGCGTGGGTTGGCGACCGGGGTATAGGGGAACGCCTGGCCCACCACACCGACCTTCACGCCGCCGCGCTCAAAATAAGCGACACCGTCAAATACCGGTTCTTCCCATTCGGTATCTCGCACATTGCCGGCCAGGAACGGGAATTCCAGCATCTCGATCAGTTCCTCGACACGCTCGGTGCCGTAGGTGAATTCCCAATGGGCGGTCATGGCGTCCGTGCCCAGGGCGTTCATGGCGCTCACCATGTCGGCGCCATGTTCCTGCAGCGAGGTATAGGAGCCCTGCCATGTATCGCCACCATCGAAAAACAAGGTGTTGTTCGGCCGTTGCGCGCGGATCGCCCTGATCAGCGTCGCCAGCCGGTCCAGCCCGCCGACTTTGCCGTAATTTTTGGCCAGCGCGGTGAAATCGTTGCTGGTCAGCGCATAACCCTCGGGCGAGGTGGCGGCGATGGAAAATTTCTTAAGGAAATCCTTGCCGGTGATATGCGGTGGTAGGCCATCGACCTCGCCGACGCCCAGATTTACCGACGGCTCCCGAAAATAGACGGGAACCAGTTGGGCGTGAATATCGGTGATATGCAGCAGGGTAACCTGGCCGACCGGATCGAACTTCAGAAGATCGTCCTGGGTTATCTGCTGTTTGGCCGCCGCCCGCGCCAGTCCGCTGGCGCCTCCCATAAGGGTCGCTGTCGCGGCGGCAAGAGTGAAAAAATCACGACGTGAGAACATTTATGAATTATCTCCAAATAAAACGGGGGACGCGGCTTAACCCGCATCCCCCGCAGTAACACAGGTCAATATCAGTTTCTGACTGACGGCGTTTCCACGGCCAGGCCTCGGCCACGCCAGGCGAGGTAGAGCTCGAGATTGACATACTCGTCCGAGCCGCGCTTGTAGGGGTCGGCACGGATATTCTTGTTGCAGCCCGCAAAACGGCGATGCAGCGTACCCACACCCTGCCATTTCAGGCGATAGGTGGGGAAGCCGTTGGTCTGCCCCTCGGTAAGCAGGTTGGCGCGAATCATATTGCCGGCATTGTCTTCGTGACAATGGCTGCAGGCCATGTCCATCTGGCCCCGGCGCTGATAGTAGAACTCCTTGCCTTTCTGGAAGAAAGGCGTCGCCTTGCCGCCGATATCCACGGCCATGGGCAGGCCGCGCGACTGATAGCCGATGTAGGATGCCATGCCCTGCATTTCCTTGGATTCGTATTTCCAGGGTTTGGCTTTCTGGTTGTCCTTTCGGCATTCGTTAACGCGGAGTTCGATATTGATCATCTTGCCCCATGACCCATAATAAGCCGGATAGCGGGTCTTCACGCCTTTCATGGAGCCGTCGGCGTCGCCATGACAGTCCGCGCAGGACTTGTTGGCCTCGCCGTCGGGGGTCGACCATAAATCGCCGCCATAGTCGGCGAGTAGCATGGCAGGATTCGAAAAATCGTCATCCTGCATCGCCTGGGTTTCAGGCTCGGCGGATAGATACCCGCTTTTTGGCTCGCCGGTGGCGACGGTTGCGATGGAAAAGACCGCGGCCACGGCCGCGCCCGCCATCAGACCTGTTATTCTATTTCTCTGCATCCCGGATTTCTCCTCCCTGTCGATATGTTTTGTTTACTTCAATGGAGGCCCCGGTCAACCGACCTTGAGGTCCTTTTTGGCGGTGTATTTGCTGCCATCGTCATCAACCCAGGTGAATTCCATCGTGCCGCTTTCGGTGGCGCGCATGTGGAAGGACATATAGGGGTTGGCCGCAATGGACGTCTCCCAGTCGGCGCTGAAAAATTCCTTGCCGTTGAAGGTGACGATGAACTTGTTGATGATTTTGCGCGGAATGAGTTCGCCGGTCTTTTTGTCCTTCCGCAGTCCGGTCTCCATCTTGTGCGAGATCAGGCTCTTGATTTCGATGATTTCCCCTTGGGTGGCCGTTTTCGGCACCTTTACGCGGGGTTTTGCGCTAGCCATGTCATTATTCTCCGTATTTCCGGTTTCAGGTCAGCCGCCGCAGCCGCCGATTGTCACTTTCACTTCCACGGTCTCGCTATGGAAGCTACCGTCGCTCATTTCCGCCACGGCAACGATGTTCTGCGTCTTGATCAGGCGCATGCGCGTGGAGGCCTTGGCGACGCCGTTGGCCGGTGTGAAATGGATCGAGCAGACTTCCGGCCGTGGGTTGGCCTCGGCGAAGATATGCACGGTCTTGACGTAATCGCCGTCGGTCATCGGACTGTCGATTTCGATGCCGATCGGTACCGTGTTGCCGTTTTCCGCGATCTGCGGAAGGTTCAGCGTGATCCGACCCGACTGGGTGGCGGCGGCGCCGCCCGTGGCCTTGGCTATGGCTTCGTCCGTGGCCGCCTTGTCGGCCAGGGATACCCGCGGC
>CBFDDT010000077.1:0-17644 GCA_965603635.1 uncultured bacterium
CCGGTGGTCAGGAATTCCAGCCGGCCGGCCTCTTGTGGCGCGGCGGGAAATTCCGGGTGGCGGGCGAGATAGTCCGCCAGGCTGTCGGCCACAAGCTCCGGCTGATGCAGCAGCGCCGTGCCGGGGGGCAGTGCATCGCGGAAAGCCTTGGCGACCAGGCCGTAATGGGTGCAGCCCAGCACCGCGACATCGGGCAGCACACCCTGCATGCCCTTTAGCAGTTCCGCAGTGAAGCCCGCGACGATGCCGTGGATTTCGTCTTGTGGCGCGCCGGCCTCGATGGCGTCGACCAGGCCGGGGCAGGCCTGCTGGATGATCAGCACGTCGGGCGCGCGTTTGAGTATCTCGCCGACATAGGCGCGGCTTTCCACGGTTCGGCGGGTGGCGAAGATGGCGACCGTTTCCGATGGCGCGCCCTCGCCGGTATGGGGTTCCTCCACATGCCAGGGCTGGCGCACAATGGCCTCGACCACCGGGACCAGCACGCCGAGCACGCGGCGGCCGGGCCAGGCATCCGCCAGCCAGGTTCGCTGCAAACGCCGCAGGGCGATTGCAGCGGCCGTGTTGCAGGCCAGGATCACCAGCCGGCAATCCATCCGGAACAGCCGTTCGATATTTTCGAGGGTGAGATTATAGACGTCCTCGGCCTCACGCTCGCCGTACGGCGCGTTCGCGTGGTCACCGAAATAGACGAAGCCGCGCTCAGGCAGCCGTTGCCTGAGCGCCCGCAAAACCGTCAACCCGCCATGCCCGGAATCGAAGACACCAATCATCGGGGTATCTTCGTTCGGGAAAACGACATTTGCAAGGCGGCCAGGATTAAGAGGAAATCATATCCTGGATATAGGGCGGCAGGGCGAAGGCGGCCTTGTGGACCGCCGGGGTATAGTAGCGGGTTTTGAAGCCCGCCGCCGCAAAACGTTCGGCCAGCGTCTCTTCCGTCACCTGGCGCAGGCTCACGTCGTCCGTGCCCCAGCCGAAGGCCATGGGGCCGCCGACATAGGTCGGCACGGTGGCCAGGTAACAGGTCGGGTCGCGGAACAGCTTGCGGAAGGCCGCCAGGGTGCTGGTCAACTCGTCGCCCTGCAGGAACGGCACGCCGTTCTGGGTGGCGACAACTCCACCCTCGTTGAGGCAGCGTTTGACGTTGCCATAAAACGCCTCGGTAAACAGAACCTCAGCCGGGCCGATCGGGTCGGTGGAATCGATGATCGCAACGTCGAAACGCTCGTCCGTCTCCGACACGAATTTCGCGCCGTCGGCGATGACCAGGTTCAGCCTCGGGTCGTCGAAGGCTTGCCGGCAGATATTCGGCAGGTACTGCTTGCTGAACTCGACCACGCCGGCGTCAATCTCGATCATGGTGACATGCTCGACCGATTTATGCTTCAGCACTTCCTCGGCCATGCCGCCATCGCCGCCGCCGATGATCAGCACGCGTTTCGCCTTGCCATGGGCCAGGATCGGCAGATGAGCCATCATCTCGTGATAGATGAACTCGTCCGATTCCGTGGTTTGCACGACGCTGTCCAGCGTCAGCACACGGCCGAAGGCCTTGCTCTCGAACAGTTGCAGGCGTTGATGCTCGGTCTTGCTGTCGAACAGCAGCTCGTCGATCCGAATTTTGATGCGAAGGCCGTCATGGAGGGCTTCCTCCGACCATTCTTCCATCAGTCTTCACCCCGAAGATGTTCGGTGACCCTCACCCGGCTGGGCCCAAAGGCGGCCTTCAGCACATCGACCGCCTTGTGCGGCTGTGCGTCGCCGCACATGAAGACGTCGAACGCCGCATAGCCGCATTCCGGCCAGCTATGTACGCTGATATGCGATTCCGCCAGCACGGCCACGCCCGACACGCCGCTGTTCGGCGTGAAGTGATGCAGGTGAATATGCAGCAGGGTCGCGCCCGCGGCCTCAACGCTATCGCGCATCGCCCTATCGATCCGGTCGATATCGTCGATGCCCTCACAGCCCCAGAGGTCGATGATCAGATGCGTGCCGGCAAAGCGCACGCCGTCCCGCTCGATAAAGAAGTCCTTATCGTTTTCGTATGTGCCGCGATCGGCATGCAGCGGAACTACGCTGCGGGTAACGTCTTCCGCGTGGGTGGTGCCTGGATCGCGACCCAGGTCCGTCCCCAGTCGGTCGAGTGCGGTATATTCAGACATTCGTCCGTACTCCCAACCAGTAGATGGCCCAGACACAAAAAATTGTGAACGCGCGATATGGACGAACTGCATTGGTTTTTCAAGCGGAATTTCATGGTTCGATGAGATTATTTGACGCAGCCCGGCGGGGCGCCAGCGCACCGTGCAACCTAACGCGGGGCCGGGGCGTTCATAAAGCGGCCCGACAGGCCATCCCAATAGAAGACGTCGGAGACCTGGCCAAGGATGTTCAGGGTGGCGGCGGGATTTTCCAGGGTTAGTGGAGGGGCGTTTTCGCCGCTGTCCGAAGGCGCGGGCAGAACCGTGCCGGCCGGCAGGTAGCCAAGAAAAATATCGCTTGCCATGCCGCCGAAGAAGGATTCAATCGCCTTGCTGTATCGGCCCTCGCCGTGGGCCATGAGGATAACGAAAATCTCGTCGGCCTCCGGCCCGGCGGTCTTGCGGATCAGCAGCGCGTAATCGGAAAGCCCGTTGCCGTCGAAATCGGCCCTGACCGACGCGGGCGAGCGGTCGGGACTGTTGTAGGCCGGTTCGCTGACCGTAAGCGCGCCGATTTCCGCCGCCAGATCGCCCAGCGGCACCGGGGCGTAACCGGGGAAGAAATGCGTGATAATGGATTCCAGCGGCGGCTCCACCGGCGCCTGTTGCACCGGCGTTTCCTGCCCCCAGACCGGCGCCTGAAAGCCCATGAAAGCTAAAAGCGCCGCGGTTGCCGCAAACCGCATCCCATCCATCCCCTCGGTTATGTACCGAACATAAGTCTATTCGACTGGCGTACAGATTCATAGTCCCGGCTTCGTCCCGGATCAAGTTGCCACCCATTCCCGGGACTGGACGTGCGTGCTCAGGGGGAGCCAAAACAACCAAAAAAAACAAATTATCGAACCTCTCCGAAATACGGAAATATTAACAAATAATTCATAAAACCGATGCAATCTACGCCAACCTCATGAAATATACAGGCACGGAGAGAAATATGTCAGATACGAATACAATTGCAGAATCGGGCGATAACCAGTCTTTTGTTTGGCTGTGGACGTCTTTCGAAGGCAGAATCGGCCGGGGTACTTATTGGCTAAAATTTGTCCTTCCCTATGTCGTGATCACTATTGTGCTTACTATTATCGACATGACGGCAGGCCTTACGATCGACGACGGGATGGGTGGCGAGGGAGTCGGTATCCTTTCGTCCATTTTCGCCTTGATTGGCATATGGTTCAGCCTTGCAGTGGGCGCCAAGCGTTGCCATGACCGCGGCCGCTCCGGCTGGTTCCAGGCAATCGCGCTGATCCCGATCATCGGCGCGATCTGGCTGCTGATCGAACTGGGTTTCCTGAAAGGTACCGAGGGCGAAAACCGCTTCGGCCCCGACCCGCTGGCCTGATCGGCCGGAATAGCGTTTCAGGCGGCGGCGCCGGACTCAAATATTCGAATCCGGCTCCGCCGCCTTTTTCTTCGCCACGAACTCGTCCAGCGCCTCGGCCACGCCGGGGTCGATCGCCGGCGCCACGTAGTCCGCCAGCAACTTCTTATAACGTTTGTTGGCGCGCTGGGCGGCGTCTTGTTCGCCCTCGGCCTGCCATTGCTCGAAGGAATTGTTGTCGGCGATGTCGGAGCGCCAGAAGGCGGTCTCGAAATTGGCCAGCGTATGGGCGGCGCCAAGGTAATGCTGGCCCGGCCCGACCTCGCGGATGGCGTCCATGCCCTGGCCGTTTTCCGACAGGTCGATGCCGCCGACCAGGATCGCCTGCATCGAGAGCTGGTCGGCGTCCATCACGAATTTCTCGTAGCCCATGGACAGCCCGCCTTCCAGCCAGCCGGCCGCATGCAGCATGAAGTTAACGCCGGCGAGCAGCGCCGGCTGCAGCGTATTGGCGGATTCATAGGCCGCCTGGGCATCCGGAATCTTCGACGCCGTCAGCGACCCGCCGGAGCGAAACGGCACGCCAAGCCGCCGCGCGAGCTGGGCCGCGCCGAAGATGACCAGTTCCGGTTCCGGGGTGCCGAAGGTCGGCGCCCCCGACTGCATGGACATCGAACTGGCGAAGGTGCCGAACACTACCGGCGCGCCGGGCCGCACGAGCTGCGCGAAGGCCATGCCGGTCATTGCCTCGGCCAGGATCTGGGTCAGCGTGGCGGCGACCATCACCGGGCTCATGGCGCCCGACAGGATGAAGGGCGAGATCACGCAGGCCTGATTGTGCCGTGCATAAACCTTCAGCGCGCCCAGCATGGTGTCGTCGAAGGTCATCGGCGAATTGGCGTTGATCAGGCTGATGATGCAGCAATTGTTTTCGACGAAATCATCGCCAAACGCGATCTTCGCCATATCGACCGTATCCTGGGCGCGGCCCGGCGCGGTGACCGAGCCCATGAAGGCCTTGTCGGAATAGCGGATATGGCTCGCCACCATATCGAGATGGCGCTTGTTCACCGGCAGATCGACCGGCTCGCAGATGGTGCCGCCGGAATGGTGCAGCGACGGCGACATGTAGGCCAGCTTCACGAAGTTCCGGAAATCCTCGATCGTCGCATAGCGGCGGCCCTCGTCCAGATTACGGATGAAGGGCGAGCCGTAGGCCGGCGCGAAGACCGTGGCGTCGCCGCCGATCTTCACATTGTTGGCCGGGTTGCGCGCATGTTGGATGAATTCGGTCGGCGCGTTGTCCTGGATGATTTTGCGGAGCATGCCGCCCGGAAAGCGGACCCGCGTGCCGTCCACGGCGGCGCCGGCATTGCGCCAGATTTCCAGCGCCTCGGCGTCATCCTGGAACTCGATGCCGGTTTCCTCCAGCACCGTGTCGGCGTTGGCCTCAATGATCGAGAGACCTTCTTCGTCAAGAACCTCGAACGGGCGCAGCTTGCGCGTTACATAGGGCGCCCGTACGACGCCACCGCCGGATGCCCGCACCGCCTGCCGCGCCTCGCGCCCGCCGCCGCTGCGCCCGGCGCGACGTCCTACAGGCGCCACCCCCACATCTACCGATTCCGTTCCACTCATTGTCCCGCTCTCTCGTAAGCCAAAGGTTCAAGTTTCAGTACATTTGCGCCCGATGGCGACGGTGTCACTCGCACAACAGCGACGCGCATAACGAAAACCGCGTCATGTTGGCCTGCCGACGCATTATGCAATATATTGCCGCTTGAAGCGGCGGCAAGACTCTAAGGAAATTGATATGCGTTACATGTCGGCAATGTTGGCGGCCTTGTACCTGGGATTGGTCCTGACGGGGTGCGAACCCGAAGAAGTAGTCGACGAAGCCAGTGCGGAATTCGAGGAAGATCTGAAGAAAAAAGGCCTGGAATCGCTGAACGAGGCGCAGGCGACGGAACTGTTGGCCGACAAAACCCTCTATGGCCGTTACGTCGGGATCGAGGGCGGCTGGGTCGAATATTACAGCAGCGGCGGCGTCAGCGTTTTTCAACCGGATGCGGAACAGAATCCAAAGCGCCGCCTGGTGTATTTCGGAACCTGGTGGGCCGAGGCGGATCAGACTTGTTTTTCCTACCCGGAGAGAAATCTGGACTGTTACCGGGTCTATCATGGCGGTGGTTTGATCTATTTCATTAACACCGAGGACACCCGCTATCATCCCGCCGGTTCATTGGCCGTGGTGGCGGAGGATATCCGGACGGGCAATACGGAAAATTATCCTTTCATGTCTAATTAAACGACCGCGCACACTTGCGCGGCGCGCGCGGCCGCCGCAATATCGCGCCTCCAAAAACGACAGTCAGAATCCACGTTCCAGACAGACGGAAAGACAGGCGTGCCTTTTTACCGAAGATCGGTATTAACCCGCGGAATGATCGACGCCACCGGCATGCCGGCGCTGGTGCTGTTCGCCAGCATGGTGGGTTATGGGTCAATGGCGCGCGAGGCGGGACTGACCCTGTGGACCGCCGTGGCCTCGACCGCCCTGACCTGGGGTCTGCCGGGACAGATCGCCATGGTCGAGCTTTATGCATTGGGGGCGCCGGTGATTGCCATTGTCGCCGCTTCCTCGGCCGCCAACGCCCGGTTCCTGCCGATGGTCCTGTCCGTAATGCCGCTTTTAAACGAAGCGCTTCCCAAAAAGCGGTGGCGCTTTGTCGCCGCGCAATTCATGTCGCTCAATCCGTGGGCCGCGCTCATGCGCCGCGGGCCGGCCATGACCCCCGCGGACAGGCCACCCTATTACGCCGGATTCGCCGGGGTCTGCTTCAGCGCCGCCCTGTTGGGCACGGGCACGGGGTTTGTTCTGGCCGGGACCTTGCCACGCGACGTGACGCTGACACTCGTGTTTCTGAACCCGGTATTTTTCATCCTGGTTTTCGCCGATGCCCGCGGCCGCGCGGCGATCATGGCGGTGCTGGCCGGCGTAGTGGCCGGGCCGCTGTTCCACCTGCTTTCACCGGACTGGGGCCTGTTGCTGACCGGCGCGGCTGCCGGCGCGGGCGCCTATCTGGCCGACCGTGTCCTGAGGCGACGCGATGGTTGATTGGCTGGACTGGAAACTGTGGGGGATCGTGCTGCTATGCGGGGCCGCGACCTATGTGTGGCGGGCGCTGGCCGTGGCGATCGGTGGCCGGGTGAGCCCCGAAAGCGAGGCCTTCAAGCTATTCTCATGTATCGCCTATGCAATGGTGGCCGGGTTGATTTCGCGCATGGTGATTCTGCCGGAAGGCCTGTTGGCGGAAGCACCGCTGTCCTTCCGATTGATCGGTGTCGGCGCGGCGGTCGCCGTGTTTTTCGGCCTGAAACGCAATCTGGCGGCCGGCGTATTTGCCGGCGTTGCGACCTTTGCGCTGCTGATTACCTTCGCTGGCTGACACGCAGGTTTGATTTGACGGACGGGCCGTACGGTGCCACGATTTCACCGTGATTATGGGAAAACAGGCATGATACGCGCCGTCGCCATCTCGCTGGCGATCTTAACGGTCGCCGCACCCGACGCAGGCGCCGCGACTGCCGGATGCGATGACCGGGCGCCGGGTGCCGGCCCGGTGACGGCGGCGCCCGCGACGATTCAGCGGGCGCCATCCATACAAATTCAAAATGTCACCGCACCACAAATGCAGCCGACCATCAAACTGCCACAGCCGACAGGGAAAAAGATGGCCGTTACCCAGCCCGCCCCCACAAGCGGCGGCGCGGGCGCGGAGGCGATGGAATGCGCGGAGCGTCGAATTCCAGAGACCCTGCGACACAAGGACAGGCAATAGAAACCCGATAAGACGGAGGACCAGCCAAATGAACAAAGCCATACTCCCGTTTTTGCTATCAGCCCTTTTCACGATACCCGGTGCCGCATGGGCCGCGCCGCAGATCATGGGACTGGTGGCGACCGCCGAACCGGCGCCGATGCAGTGCGCCGACGGGAAATGCACTGCCCTGCTATCGGCCTTCTGCCTGCAGGAAAAACGGCTGCTGCCCGACCTGGACAGCATCTATCTGCCGGCGGGAGCGGATCAGGTCGTTCTGATCGTCACGGCGGCCGACGGACGTACGACCAGAATGGAGGCCGGCGGGCTTGTTGAGTTTCGCAGCAGTTACGGTTTTACCGCAATTGAGGCCAGCTTGCCGCTGGAACGCCTGGGCAGCGCGCGGCCAGTCTCGCTGGCCCTGAAAGTAAATCCGCGCGCGGCACTGCTGCCGGTGGCGGAAGCCGGCGATCCCGACCCGTTAACGGCGGAAGAAATCGAAACGGCCACCGGCCCCTGGCGGCTGGCCGCGGAAGCGGTTATGGAGGGAAATTCGGAAGGCGCCGCAAGTGCGCGGATCGCCATGCGCCTGGTCAACGCGCTGCCGGCGGCGGGCGACATCCAGGCCGGCGAACGCGAGGCCCTGTGGGGGCGGGTCGCCGGCAACGCGCCGGCCCTTGCCCGGCATACTTTCGACGCCTGCATTCATTCGGTGGATCAGGCCGTCGGCTATCCCTTGCGCACCTGCCTGGAAGAACGCCACCAAAAGATGCAGGTGAAAAACACCCGCGAATTCTGGCGTTCATTGGGAGGTTCTTAGGGCAAAGGCATGGCGACGAAACCGCGGCGCTAATCCAGCCAGGACGCGTATTCCTTGTCTGACACCATGATATGGTTGACCAGCCAGCTTTTCAGGTAGGCGCGGATGCTCTCGCGCAACATTGATGAAACCTCCGGCTCGCGGAAGGCGCGGCGGGAAACCGACAGCCATTCCTCGAAGGCCTTGTGCTGTTGCTTGTGGGCGGCGAGGTCGGGATAGTCCGCGTTTGCCAGCATGCCTTCCTCGTCGCGAAAATGCTCGTCGATATAAATCTCCAGCCGTTCGAGGACTTCGCCCATGCGCGACTCGTCCTCCAGCATGTCGATGAGTTGGATCAGCCCCCGGTGCTGCTTGTCCAGATGCTCGTCGCCGACGCTGAATTCCGGTCTCCAGATGAAATCACCCATGCGCTGCTTTCCCAAACGCTAGTGAAGTGGACGGCATTGCCCGCGCTGCCCCGGCATCGTCGCATCAATCCCGGCCAGGCGCAATCCGACCGCGGCAAACCAACTTCAGAGCATCTCCAATAGAGGTCCGGAGAATGTCAGGCCCAGCAGAAGCAGGACGGCAACGATGACAACGGCCACGAGCATCGGCATATATTTTACGATCAGCGGTTTTGGCGGTTTGTTCGGCGTTGAATCTTCATCGCGGAAACTGATACCCAATTTAAGGGCCGCGTTCGCAAGTTCGGCATCCTGCAATTCGTTCGCGCTGGAATCGCGGAAACTGATACCCAATTGCTTGGCGACCTTGGCCATTTCAGGATCCACGGCACTAGTGGGCAGGTCGTCGCCCCGGAAATCGATACCAAGCTTTCTGGCGGCTTCCGCCATCTCGTCCGGGCTGTCGCCCAACGGAATTTCCCCTGGACTATCAACCGGAATACCCCCTCTGTCCGGTTCGGCGGAGGGGTCGAGAAGCAACCGTTTTTGCGGGCGGGGCGCGCCATCCTCGACTTCTCCATCATAAGCCTTCAAGGAAGAGAAGCCAGGATCATACTCCTCCGTGAGATACCCTGCCTCGTCTGCGTCCTCGTCTGCGTCCTCGTCTGCGTCCTCGTCTGCGTCCTCGTCTGCGTCTTCCTCTTCTTCATCCAAGGCCGGCAATTCCCGCGCCCAGTCGGCCGAAGCGGGTTCACCGGCCTCTTCATCCGGCGGTTCGGCTTCGCCCTGCCCCATCGCCGCCAGCATGCCGTGGGGAAGATTGCCAGGATCATCCATGGCGACCGCCGGTTCCGGTTCATCCAGGGCGGCGGCGGCATCCGGCGCGAACGGGGACTCCGGTTCGTCCGCTTGCTCGGGCGTCGCCTCGCCATTGCTTTCCATAGCCTCCGGATCGGCGGGTTGTTCTTGCGCCAGCGAGGCGGCGTCCGCCACCGGCTGACCGGGTGTGTCCGGCGGGAATAGCGGTGGCGCGAGTTGCGGATCACGTTTCGGCGACGAAAACAGGGGCTCGGTCGACGCCACTGATTGCGGCAGATCGATATCCGGGAGCGGTTCGTAGACCAGCGGCGGCGATACCGGGACCGGCTGCATGACAAGTTGCGGCAGTTCCGATTCCACCTCTGCCAGGACAGTATCCGCCATGGCCAGCGCCGACTCCTGCGCAGACGGAGCCTCGTTTTCAGAGGGCAGCGGGAGATCTTGATAAGCCGCCCCGGGTTCCCGCGGAAGGGGCGGCGGGCTCATGGGGGGGTCGTCTCCGGACTCGCCGGGTGGCGTTTCGGGCGAAGGGGCCTGTGGCGCCGGGTTGGGCGGCGGCGGCGCAGCAGCTGGTTTCTTGCCAAAGGCGCCGGCAAACACGGCGGCGCGCTCCGACGGCGTAGACGGCGGTTTCCTGATTACGGGCGGCGCAACAGGCGGCTCCGGCACGGGTTCAGGAGTCGCGGGCATGGCATCCATGGGCGCATCAAGGTCGCCCTGCATCGGCGCGGGCGCCGGGGGTTCAAAGATCGGCTCGGTTTCAAGTGGATCGGGTTCCGGAGCCGCGGGCATATCGTCCATCGGCGCAGGTGCCGGGTCCGGCTCGTAAATCGGCTCGGGTTCAAGTGGCGCGAGATCGGAACCATCCGCATCATCTCCTAGAACGGATGCATCACCGAGGCCGTCCTCTTCCTCGAAGCCCTGCGAGGAGTTCGCAGTGTTCACCTGCGCAATTTCTCGCAATATCGCGTCTTGTATTTTAGCGGACTCTTGCGGATTGGCGTTGGATGGCGGCGGCGCCGCACCCGCGCCAGGTTCCGGTTCGTAACCTTCTTCGCCGTATACCGGCGCGTCCTCTTCGACCTCTTCGGCCCACCCTTCCAGCTCAAAGGCGCCGTCAGGCTCGGGTTCGGGCTCCAGCGTATCGTTCGTATAATTCAAATTATCGACGTCCGCGTCCGGATCCTCGCCGGCCCAGACAGGATGGCTGAAGACGATCTCTTTCGCCGTCTCGGGCGGGCAACTCAGCGCAGCTTGCAGGATCGTATACGACGAAACCGCTGTCAGGCCGTTTTCATGCAGCCAGATGACCAGCGCATCGTTTTCCGCGCCGCCCTGCGCTTCTTGCCATGCCTGAGCAATCCACCAGTCAATTTGAGTATTCGGGTCCGCCATGGGCTCCTGTATTCCCGTAAGACTCCTGAAATGCCGGCCACATAACACTATCCCGGCAACTACTGTAACGCCGCAGTCTACCGCCTCATTGTTTCCGATGAGTTAATAAAATGCTCGCAATCGTCAACCAAAATCTTCGGTCGCATGCGCCCCGCGAAGAATTATTTCCGCGGATTAAACATTGATAATACTGAAAACGGGTGATTTTACGGGCAGTTTGGCGCTAGAATCTGGCAATTTCAGGGCTCTCTCAGTCGCCCTTTCCGCCATCGGGGCGGCGGTCGGGTTTGCCTTTTTCGATGACGGTCCGTTTGGTAATCCGCATGCCCGAGACTGACTTGAACGAATCGCTGCCCCGGCTGGCCTTGATCAACCCGAGCTTCTGTTCCGGGCTAAGACGCGGCCAGAAGGGCTGGCTGCGCAGGCCGGTACCGGTCCAACCCAGCGCTTCAGCCAACATGGAAAGCGATTCCATTTCGTCATAGCCTTCGCCCATCATCCAGGTGAACAGCGTCTCATCGCCGACCCCAGTGCTGCGCCGCCGCAGGCATTCGGCGATTATCCATTCGCGTATCTTGCGCCGGTCAGGCCCCGCCATAAATTTCCCCATCCAGGTTCAATGTCCTCGATAATACCACGTCCCAGCCATCGGCGCGAGGGCCATGGCCGAAATCGTTGATGTCAGCCGGATTTTTCCTTGATGAGGAACCTGTGAAAGGGGTCATCCATCTCTTGAATATGGGCCAGGGATTCTTCGATAAAGTCGGCGAGTTCTTCGGTGAGGGCGCTAAAACGGCCCGAGCAGAGGACGCCGTTCACCGCCATGAGAATAGTGTTCAATCGCTTGTGACAGCGTGCGTGATCCGCCGTATCGGGATAGTTCGCCGCCTCCATAAGGCGGTCCTGAAACCAGAAATGGCTGTCCTGGATAAGCTGGAATTCCAGCAAGTCGCCGCGCGCGGACTCGATATCGCAACATTCAATCGCCGCCAGGACCCGCGCACCCACCACGCGCATTCGGTCGTGATCGTAACTCAGCGTCTTTATTATATCCGCGACCGGCATCGCGTCGTTCATGGAACCCTCCGTGGTATTAGGCTGCCCGGCCATGATTGCGAACGTCTATTAAACCGCAAACCGGCGCCCGAAGGCAAGCGGTGCGAAAAGATTCACGCGGACCGCTTTTAAGAGCCGTTCCCGGCCGCATCGAATCCGATCAACGCCGTTCCAGCATTTCGGCGATGGCGTCTTCGCCGAGGGGGGCGGCCTTTTTTACCTTCAGGCTTTCCACCCATTCGCGGGCAAAATCGCGTTGCAGGCGGTGATTGATCGCCACGACGATGCCCATGGCGATCAGCGCGCCGAGGCTGGCCAAGGCCATGTCCTTGTGCGCATCCCAGATATCGCCCTGCGTTCCCAGATATGCCATGCCGAGATCGCCGGCGAACAGCTCGGCCGCGCCCCACTCGAACAGCTCGAAAATCATCGAGGTCGACATGGCGACGTCGAGGGGCAGGAAATAACCCCAGAATCCCCGAACATTGGCGACGCGCAGGAATATCTCGCGGATCGGGTAGGCTAGAAGGAGGCCGTAGCTGAAATGAACCAGCCGGTCGAAATGATTTCTCTCCCAGCCCATTGCGTCGTTAAGCGACATGCCGAAGAGCGCTTGCGTCCATTCATTGTAGGGAACCCGCGAATAGGTGTAATGCGCCCCGACCTCGTGCAGGCACAGAAAAAGAAAGATCAGTGTGTATGAGGCGCGCGAGAACGGGAACCTGCGCCAGGTTGCCGCCATCCCCACCGCGAACACAACGACGAGTAAATTTTCGAGCATCCAGTCTTCGCGATACAGCGGGGATATAGCCAGCGCCACCCAGAGAACGACGAACAACGCCGCGAGAATCAGCAGATATTTCCTGTTCGAAGTATACATTGGCGGTGCCCCCAACCTGTCGATTATGTCGTTGATTCGCCAGATTGCTTGGCGACCGGGTGTATTTTCTCATAAGATCGGCATGAAGGGAAATCCCGGCCCGGCGGGCCGGCAGCATAAGGACAGGGATTATGTGTCGCGCGCTTCTTTATCTCGGTGAGCCAATTCTGCTGGACGACCTGTTTTACCAGCCCGATAATTCGCTGGTGAAGCAGTCCTACATGCCGACCATGCTGCATATGCTGAACCTGGCGGGGTTCGGGATGCGGGCATGGGATGACGGTTCGCACCGGCCGGACCAGCCCTACAGTTATTCCTCGCCGGCATTGCCGGTGTTCGACCGCAACCTGAAGCAATTGGCGGAAAAAGTGCGGGCCAACTGCGTGTTGGCCCATGTGCGTGGCGTTTCCTACAGCACCAGATCGGTAATTTCATCGGAAAACACTCATCCTTTTTCCTTTCCGGGCTGTCGCATAGCCATGGCCCATAATGGCGATCTTTACCGGTTCCAGGAGATGAAGCAGCATCTGGCGGAGCATGTGCGGCCGGACATTCTGCCCAATATCGAGGGCACGACCGACAGCGAATGGATATACGCGCTGCTGTTGTCGCAGCTCGAGGATCCGAAAGGTCCGCTGGATCAGACCGAAATCCGCGAGGCCATCGAATCGACGTTCGCCATCATCCGCGACGTGCGCTCGCGCGTGGGGATCATCACATCGTCTTCGGTCAACCTGTTTATCACCGACGGCGAACGGCTGGCGGCGGTGCGCTATTGCTTCGATTTCGGCTGTTACAAGACGGAAGATCCGGCGGCGGTGCACGAGGCCAATCTCAGTTACCTGAGTCTGTGGTACACACTGGGCCGCGAATACGGCTTCCATGACGGGGACTGGAAGATGATCGGCGGCAACGGAACCGCCAAATCGGTGATGGTGGCCTCGGAACCCCTGACCCGCGACACCAGCGCCTGGCTGGAAGTGCCGGAATACAGCATGCTCTACACTACCGTGCGCGATGGACAACCGATGGCCGAGGTCGAGCATTTGGCGGCGTAGGGGCGTTAAGATGCCGCGCGATTATTCGCGACGAGACTGGCGATTGAGCGATGTTCCTTCATGGCGGTGTGAGTAATTTCATGGGACAGGCGCCGGTTGGCGCGCGCCAGAGAACCCAGCTGTGCATCGCAAATGGCCGCCTGAAAACGGAACGACAGCCAGGACCGGTCGGCGTTCAGCGACTGAAAATCGGTCGTGAAAATCTCCAGCAGCGTGACCTCGGACGAGGTGTAACAGCCGCGGGCGCGCGGGCGCTCGGCGATAATGTCATCCGCCCCGCACACCTTGCCGGGACCGGAAATTTCCAACGGATAGAGATGTCCGCCTTCGGCGCAACACATGGTCAACGCACCGCGCACCACGATGAACAGCGACCCCGAATCGTCGCCTTCCTCGAACAGGGTGACCCCCTTTGGCAGGGTGAACATTCGGGTAAGCTTTACCAGTTCGTCGATGTCGGCATCCCTGAATTCCTGAAAAATCGGCAAAATATTGAGGAACGCGCGGCAGTCGAATGATACCGGTTGTTCCAGTTCGCGGCCACGCCGCGCCAACGCCAACGGTTCCGGCGGCCGCGACATGCTGGAGGCGGCGTGCTCGACGATCTGGATGTTCAGATTTCGCAGCCGGTCCGCCATGACACGCATGATCTGGCGCAGGATGCAGAAGGCTGCATAATCATGCTGGGCGATCGAAGCGCGGAAAAAGCGCCGGTCCATGCGAAAGCCCGTGACCGGCCCGGCGCAGCGCACCGAGGCCGTCCGCATACCTTCTTCCAGCAGGCTGGTCTCGCCAATCATGGCGTCCGCGCCGACCTTTGCTACCACCACCTCGCCGCCACCGGGCAACCGGGTCAGGATTTCGACCTCGCCCTCGACAATGAATATGGCGCTGTCCGCGGGTTCGCCCTGGTGAAAAATGAAATCGCCGTCACCGAAGCTCGCGCGCTCCAGCCCGTGAGCGAGCAGCGCAAGGTCGCGGTCCTCGACTTCGCTGAACAGCGCCAGCCGGCGGACGTCTTCGAGCGAGACCCTGTTTTCTAATCCCATGGCAATTTTTCGGCATCGGCCTCATCGGCGGCGTAACTGTCCCATTCGGCGGGAAGCGGGAACCAGCGCAGTTTCTCGAAATCCGCCGAGAATTCCGGCGTGTCGATCTGCCGCCCGCGCGCATTTTCGGCCGCCCATTCAAAGACCCCGACAGCTTCTTGCAGATAACGCGACAGCACTTTTTCGGGCTCGGTCACGCGGCGCGGGCGGTATTCCATGGCGCCGGTGCCGTAGGAGATATCCGCCAGTCTCAGTGGCGGTTCGGGCACCGTCTCGCCGGCATACCATTTGCCGCTTTGTGGATCGAAATTATAGGCGGGCAGCAGCTTCCAGCCATGGGTCGCCACCATGTCGATCGCCTTGACGATATAGTCGAAGGCATCCTCGGAGATAAAATAGTTGAAATTGATGCGGAACCAGCCGGGCTTGATGCATTCATTGCCCTTAGCAACCTCGCGGTCGAAGGCAGCCGACTTTTCCGGCCCGATGCGGAACAGGCTGTGGCCGTATGGTCCGGCGCAGGAACAGCCGCCCCGCGCCTGGATGCCGAACAGATCGTTCAGCACCGCCACCACGAAATTCCAGTGCAGAAAACCGGGTCCGTGGCGGATCGCCATCGAGATGATCGACAGCCGCTCGAGGTCGGGATTGCCCAGCACCCACAGATTCGGATTGTCCGCCCAATACTCCATGGCGCGGCGCAGGAATCGGGTTTCGCGGGCATGGATATTGTGGGCGCCGACCGCGTCCTTCAGCTGGAACACCAGGCCGGCACGGATCGATTCGATGATCGCCGGCGTGCCGCCTTCCTCGCGATGTTCGGGATCCTCGATATAATGATGGAAATCCGGCGTGACGAAGGCCACCGTGCCGCCACCGGGCACGGTGGGCACCGAGTTCTGGAACAGTTTCCGTTTGGCCACCAGCACGCCGGGCGTGCCCGGCCCACCGACGAATTTGTGCGGCGAGATGAAGATCGCGTCCTTGTAGACCAGCTTGCCGTCCTCGCCGTCGCCGCCGCGGTTCATCTCGATCTGCAGATAGGGGCCGGCGGCGGCATAGTCCCAGAAGGACAGGGCGCCATGCCGGTGCAGCAGGGCCGAGATCGCGTGTGTGTCGGAGACGATGCCGGTGACATTGGAGGCGGCGGAAAAACTGCCGATCATCAACGGGCGGTTTGAATGATGATCCAGTTCCTCTTCCAGATGAGCGATGTCGATGCGGCCGTTGTCGTCCTCGCGGATCGTGACCACGTCGGCGATGGTTTCCCGCCAGGACACCTCGTTGGAATGATGCTCGTAGGGGCCGACGAAGACCACCGGGCGCTGGTCGGGAGGAATCTTGTCCGAAAACCCACGCTCGCGATCGAGGTCGGCCGGGATGCGCAGGTTCAATACATGGATCAGTTTGTCGATCGCCCCGGTCGCGCCCGAACCGGCGAAAATCACCACATCGTCCTCGCCGCCGCCAACCGACTGGCGGACGATTCGGCGCGCGTCCTCGCGCAACCGTGTTGTTTGCAGGCCGGTGCCAGAAGATTCCGTATGGGTGTTGGCGTAGACCGGCATGACCTCGTTGCGGATGAAATCCTCGATAAAGCCGAGCGACCGACCCGACGCCGTATAGTCCGCATAGACCACGCGCCGGGGCCCGAAGGGGCCGTCGATCACCACATCGTCGCCGATCACCGAATTGCGTATTTTTTCGATCAGCGCCTCGGTCCGATCGTCGGCGAAAGCGCCGGGGGAAGAAGCATCGGTTTGCCCGCCTGCCGGAGCCAGCGCGCCCTCCAGCGCTTTAGCGATGTTGCGGTTGACCGCCTTCAGGAATTTCAGGGACAGGTCCGAGCCCTCGCCAAGCAGCCGCTCGAAATCGGCGGCGGGGATTTCCAGAAGCACCGCATCCTCGCCGATGATGCAGGTCGCGCTGCGCGGCACATTGTCGATCAGCGATACCTCGCCGAACATGCGGCCCGGCCCGATCCGAGCGAGATGGGCCGTGCGGTCCCCGGCGACCCGGGTGACGGCCACCGAACCGGAGACCAGGATAAAGCAGGAACGGCCGGTTTCGCCCTCGGCGACGACGCGCCGGCCGGCAGAAATCCGCCACTGGCGGGCGAATCCGGCGAGATGCGCGATCTCGTCGTTGGTGAATTCGCGAAAAAAGGACAGCAGCTTCAGGAAATCCAGCGTTTCGGCTTCGACCGGGCCGGTCTCACCGTCCGGCGACGCCTCTTCGCCGGGCTCCTCGCTGCTCAGCCGCGAAACCGTATCGTCGGCCTCGCGCAACGAAGCCGCCAGCATGCCGGCGGCCCAACGATGGGTGACGATGGCCAGCGCCGAGTCCTGCTGTTCGACCAGCGCCAGCGCCGCGCGGTCCAGGGTGGCGCCGGTTCCCGCGCTTTCCGTTACGACATCGATCAGGTAACGGTCGCCCGCCACCAGCGCCTCGGCGCCATGTGCCTGACCGTCGTCCAGGATGACGATCCGATCCGCCGCATCGCCCGCGCGGCACAGCATCTCGCGAGCGCCATACTCAAAGGGTCGCGTATGTTTCAACAGGTGCTTGCTATCCTGCGCCGAAAGGCCGGCTACCCGATCCGGTCCCGTATCGCTCATCTTGTCCACCCCATGGCCTCCCAGGCTCAGCCGCGCCCTTTGTGGTCGTCGGCGGTCAGTCCCCCCGATTGTGCATATTAGAGAACATTAAATAAAGGGTTTTCAGCACCGGAGGGGGGTGCGGCGGGGGGAAAGAGTGACTTTTAGGTAGTATCGGGCTCGGCTTGCGGCGCCGAATTCGCCGGACCGTTGCAAAACGGGTATTTCGGCC
>CBFDDT010000078.1:0-17500 GCA_965603635.1 uncultured bacterium
GGTCAATCGCCAGCTTCGCCCTGCCGACCTTCGCCTCCTGGACCCATTGGCAATCGAGATTGCTCTGACGATTGCGCCGCGCGTTTGGCGTGGTATAAGGGCGCGACGGTAATTTCGGGGGATTCGGCCTTGTCCGGGCAGAAGAACATTCTGGTGCTCAACGGCCCCAATCTGAATATGTTGGGAACGCGTGAGCCGGCGATCTACGGCAGCACGACACTGGCCGATATCGAGGCCGCCTGCACTGTGCATGGCGCGGCGCTGAGTCTTGCCGTGACCTGCCGCCAATCGAACCTGGAGGGCGAGCTGGTTACCTGGATTCAGGAGGCGCGCGGAACGCAGGCCGGAATCATCCTGAACGCCGGGGCCTACACCCATACCTCCATCGCGATTCCCGACGCGCTGGTGGCCGCGGAAGTCCCCTTCATCGAACTCCATCTTTCCAACGTTTTCGCGCGCGAGGAATTCCGCCATCATTCCTGGCTTTCGCCGCTGGCGAAAGGCGTTATTTGCGGCTTCGGCGCGAAGGGCTATAGTCTGGCCCTGGATGCCATGATCGAAATTTTAGACTGAATAGCAGGACAAACATGCCACCAAAGAAGACAAGCGACTTCGACAGCAAGCTGATCGGCGAGATCGCCGAAATCATGTCAAACGCCGGCCTTACCGAGGTAGAGCTGAAGCAGGGCGACAGCACGCTGCGGCTTTCCAAGCAGGCCAATGTCGTGGCCGCCGCGCCCCAGATGGTCGCGCATGCCGCGCCCGTGCAAACGGCGGCGGCGCCCATGGCGCCTGCCGCGCCGGTGGCAGCCGAGAGCGGCGCGGACCATCCCGGCGCCGTGGCCTCGCCGATGGTCGGCACGGTCTATCTGGCCGGATCGCCGGGGGCGGAAAATTTCGTGTCCGTCGGCGCCAAGGTGAAGGAGGGCGATACGCTGATGATCATCGAGGCCATGAAGGTGATGAACCCGATTCCCGCGCCGCGTGGCGGCACGGTCAAGGCAATCCTGGTCGACGACTCCCAGCCGGTGGAGTTCGGCGAAACCCTGATTATCATCGAATAGGCGGGGGGCGCTCTTGTTCGAAAAAGTCCTTATCGCCAATCGCGGCGAAATCGCGCTGCGCATTCACCGCGCCTGCAAGGAAATGGGCATCCGCACGGTGGCGGTCCATTCGACCGCGGACGCGGACGCCATGCATGTGCGGCTGGCCGACGAATCGGTCTGTATCGGCCCGCCATCGTCGGCCCTGAGCTACCTGAACATCACCGCAATCCTGTCGGCCGCCACCATCACCGGCGTCGACGCGATTCATCCGGGCATTGGATTCCTGTCGGAAAACGCCAAGTTCGCCGAAATGGTGGAGGAGCATGGCTTCACCTTCATCGGGCCGACGCCCGAACATATCTCGATGATGGGCGACAAGATCACCGCCCGCAGCGAGGCCATGAAGCTGGGCATTCCCTGCGTTCCCGGCTCCGACGGCGCCATCGACGATGCGGATGAGGCAATCGAACTGGCCAATGGAATCGGCTATCCGGTGATCATGAAGGCGACCGCCGGCGGCGGCGGCAAGGGCATGCAGGTGGCCTATGCGGCGGATGAAATTCCGGCCAAGCTGTCGCTCTGCCGCACCGAGGCCAAGGCCGCCTTCGGCAATGACGACGTTTATATCGAGAAATATCTGGGCCAGCCGCGCCATATCGAGGTGCAGGTGCTGGGCGACGGCCATGGCAATGTGGTGCATCTGGGCGAGCGTGACTGTTCGCTGCAGCGCCGACATCAGAAGGTGCTGGAGGAAGCGCCCTCGCCGGCGCTGAACGCCGAATCGCGCGCCAAGATCGGCGGCATCGTCACCAGCGCCCTGTCGAACATCAAGTATCGCAGCGCCGGCACCATCGAGTTCCTGTATGAAAACGGCGAGTTCTTTTTCATCGAGATGAACACCCGCCTGCAGGTGGAGCATCCGATTTCCGAGATGGTCTGCAATATCGACCTGGTGCGCGAGCAGCTTCGTGTCGCAACCGGCGCGCCTCTGGGCTATGGGCAGGAAGCCATAAACATGAGCGGCCATTCAATCGAATGTCGCATTAACGCCGAACATCCGGAAACCTTCATCCCCTCGCCCGGCCGCATCACCGATTATCATGCGCCGGGGGGCCTGGGCGTGCGCGTCGATTCGGCGATCTATTCCGGCTATTCCGTGCCGCCCCATTACGACAGCCTGATCGCCAAGCTGATCGTCCATGGCTCGACCCGCAACGAATGCCTGATGCGCCTCAGGCGCGCGCTCGAGGAATTTGTCATCGGCGGCGTAAACACGACGATTCCGCTACATCAAAAGCTGATCTCCGACCCCGACTTCCTGAACGGAGACTACGACATCCACTGGCTCGAGAAGTGGATGGGGGACGCGTGATAGTGGCGCCTCTTGGCGCCGGGTGGGCTTCCAACAGCCGGGCTCCTCACTGGCGCATCCTTCGTCCTTCGACAGGCTCAGGATGAGAAGGCTCAGGATGAGGTGAATGTGGATAGATGAAATATCCTCATCCTGAGAGCTTGTGAATCTATTGGCTCTCGCGGATTCGGAGCCGGCTGGCGCCGGCAAGTTATAGGTTTGCCACCCCCTCCCATCCCTCCCCCATCGAAGGGGGAGGGCTTTGTATTTGCGGCAAAATTCCCCCTCCCCCTTGATGGGGGAGGGTCGGGGTGGGTGTGACGGAAAAGCGATTCACCGGCAGAGCCGGTGCCCATATTCCACCTTGCATCAATAGATTCACAAGTTCTGAGCCTGTCGAAGACGCCACTCGACCGCCGATTCCGTGTAAAACGACAATCAGCTAGCCCGAAACGTTTGGCGAATGTAATATAACTCCCGAACCGTCGGCCATTCCCGGCCGGTGGCGCAATTGACGGGGAGTTGCTGCATGGAAATGCCGGAACTGACCCCGGACATGCTGCTTCGGGCATACGCCATCGGCGTGTTCCCCATGGCGGAAGACCGGGACGATCCCGACCTGTTCTGGGTCGACCCGCGCATGCGCGGGGTCATCCCGCTGGACGAGTTCCATGTGCCCAAACGCCTGCGCCGCACGGTGCGCGGCGGCAAGTTCCGGGTCACCGTGGACACCGATTTCGAGGCCACCATCGAGGCCTGCGCCGAATCCACCGAATTGCGGCCGCGCACCTGGATCAACGACCGCATCATCATGCTCTACAGCTCGCTCTATCATCTGGGCTATGCCCATAGCGTTGAATGCTGGCGTGGCGGCGAACTGGTGGGCGGGCTTTACGGCGTTTCGATGGGCGGGGCCTTTTTCGGCGAAAGCATGTTCAGCCGCGAGACCGACGCCAGCAAGATAGCGCTGGTGCATCTGGTGGCGCGGTTGAAGGCCGGCGGTTTTTCGCTGCTGGACAGCCAGTTCATCACCCGCCATCTACGCCGCTTCGGCGCCATGGAGATCCCGCGCAGCGAATACCGCCAGCGTCTGGCCGAGGCGCTGAAACAAACCAGCTACTTCGCGAGAGACCCCACCCGCGAGGAAATCGAGACCGTTCTTCGGCAAACCGGGAATGTGGAGGATAATGACGAAGAGTGAAGGCTTGAGTTTTTTTGCCCATTCATTTCGATAATACTAGTAATATAGATTGTCCTCTGCTAATATCGCCGCCATGGATATCGGCGAACTGGCGTTATGCCTTGAAAAACTGGGACACCCGAAGCGGCTGGAGATCTTCCGGCTGTTGGTGCGCGCGGGGCATGACGGGCTTCCCGTGGGCGACATTCAGCGCCATCTGGGCATCCCCGCCTCGACCCTGACCCACCATATCGCGCAACTGGTTTCGGCCGGCCTGGTGCGCCAGACCCGCGAGGGCCGGGTACTGCGCTGCAGCGCCGCTTACGAGCGAATGGAGAATATCATGGGCGCGTTGACCGCCGAATGCTGCAGCGGCGTGGCCATGGAAAATGAAGGGGAATTGTGCGATGGCTGAAGACAGGGTGGATCGGGCCGCCGCGCCGGTGCCGCTGACGAACCGTATCGCGGGCGGCTTGCGCCGGGCGGACCGCGTGGTCCTGGCGACGGGCGCCATTCTGCTGCTGCTGTTGCCGCTGAGCGTGGCGCAATTCCGGGAGAGCCTGTATTTCACCCTTGAATCGCTGCTGTTCATCTCGCCCTTCCTGGCGGCCTCCGTCATTGTCGGGGCCGGGGCCAAGGCAAGCGGCGCCGACCGGCAGGTCGCGGTAATGCTGCAGGGGCGCCAGGTGACGGCGATTACCCTGGCGGCCATGTTCGGCGCGCTGTCGCCCTTCTGTTCGTGCGGCGTGGTGCCGATCGTGGCAGCGCTGCTGGCGGCCGGCGTGCCGCTGGCCCCGGTGATGGCCTTCTGGATCGCCTCGCCGATCATGGACCCGGAAATGTTCATCCTGACCGCCGCCGTGCTGGGCCTGCCCTTCGCCATCGCCAAGACCCTGGCGGCGATCGGCATGGGGCTGGTCGCGGGTTTCGCCACCTGGGCGCTATCGGGACGGGAATCATTCGCGTCGCCCCTGCTGGCCGGCGCCGGCGGCTGTGGCTCCTGCTGCGGCACGAAGAGCGCATCCACCACGCCCGACCCAATCGTCTGGACCTTCTGGCGCCAGCCGGAACGGCGCGCGCAATTCGGCGACGAGGCCCGCGCGGTTGGCTTCTTCCTGGGCAAATGGCTGACGCTCGCCTTCCTGATCGAGAGTCTGATGATCGCCTGGATCCCGGGCGAGACGGTGGCGACATGGCTGGGCGGGGATGCCTGGTGGTCGATCCCGGCCGCCGTGCTGGTCGGCGTGCCGGCCTACCTGAACGGCTTCGCGGCCATCCCCACGGTATCCGCGCTGATCGATTTGGGCATGGCGCAGGGCGCGGCGATGGCCTTCATGGTAGCCGGCGCGGTCACCAGCCTGCCCGCCTCGATGGCCGTCTTCGCCATCGCCCGCAAGCCGGTCTTCGCCTGGTACCTGCTGATGGGGCTGGGCGGCTCGCTGGCGGCCGGCGTGGCGTGGCAACTGGTGAACTAATCGCGAAATTCACTGCACGTCACCGGTCCGGTCGGTTATGATAGGGCAACCGATACGGATGGACGAAGGTAATGAGCGACGAATTCGACAGACGCGACTGGGTGGAAGATTTGAACGAAGGCATCAGGAACCGCAATACATGGTTGCGGGGCTTGAAGATCGTCGTGCTGCTGTTATTCCTGGCTATCGCGCGCTTCGCGCTGCTGATTGGAATTGCCTATCAGTTCTGTTTTTGCCTGGTTCGCAACCGGCCCAGCGAAATCATGCTGCCCGCCGGCCGCTGGCTGGCGCGCTACGTGGAAAAAATCATCCTGTTCGTCACCTGGAATTCAGATCACGCCCCCTTCCCCTTCGCGCCCCTCGGGGAAGTGATGGAGCGGGAGCCGGAATACCGGGACGAGGAAACGGTATTCCATGCCAGGGACGAAAGTTCCGCGGACGAGGAAGAACAGTACGCCCCCGAACCGCCCGCCCCGCCGCCCGCCGAAGAGATCGCCGCGCCCGGGGACACCGCCGACGAAGAGCCAGGGGAAGAGCCGGAAGACGGCGAAGATCAATCCGCCCCCCCACCCCGTCCGGATGCGTAATTCCGCCGATGGATTATAAAGCCGCGGGCTGCGTCATTCCCAGCACTGGATGGCGAACAGTGCCTTGATAACTTTCTTGGCCATTTTCCGCCGGTCTTGGGAAGGCGCGGTGCGGGCAGTGTTGAATTTGACGTCATGGGCGTTCAGAAACATTCGCAGGACGCTGCCTTTCACGGCGAAATTGACGTTCTGGGGCATCGTACCCGTGCGTTCATGAATAACGTCGCTGTCCAGCATCGCTACCGACACGCCCACGACCGTGCCATCCGTTCCCACGACCGGCCCGCCGCTGTTGCCCGGCTGGATCGGAGCGCTGATCTGATATTCCGATGTATTGTCCATGATCCCCGCCGTGGCGGAAATAACGCCGATCGAAAGCTTTGGCGTCGAGGAAAGAATTTGCGAGTAGGGGAAACCGAACGCAACGATATCCTCGCCCAGTTCGGCGTCACTGTCCCGGACAGCGAGTACGGGGGAGACGGCGTCCTCGGTGAACAGCACCGCGAGGTCGGCCCGCCGATCCGACTTGACGGCAATTGCCGCGTATTTTTCCACGCCCCGAGTGATCGTCACGGCCCTGCAGCCGTCGATGACATGCTGGTTAGTCACCACAGCGTTCTCCGAAACCGAGAAGCCCGATCCCGTGCCGACCATCCTGAGAGCCGGGTTGACGACAGCCGGCTCGACCGGTTTGGGGAGGGTAGGAACCGGCTGTTGAACTGCGTTCGGGACCGGCTGCGGCGGAGTCGCCGGACGGGGCGCAATTGCGGCAACGCCCTGCTTACAACTGGCGTTCAGTCGCTCAAGCTGGCGGCGAGCATATGCGTGTCCCAACTCATGCGCCAGACAGAAATTAGTAGCCGCGCTCGCCATGTCGCCGCGCTCCTCGTGCACCCTGGCATTTTTGTAGAAATACCCTGCCCTGTCGGCCTGTGTGACCATCTTGCTCTCGGCCGGCACGTGATGGTTGCGCCCGCCGGAACAACCCGACGCCAGGGCGACCGCCAGCAACAACAAAACAGCCCGTATGTGTCCAGTCCAAATGGTGACCTTATCCTTATGCAACAGGCGGATTACCGGAACAGCACTACAACAACATTATACTTAATTCCGCAGTTCACGAACACCGTTCACGTTGCGATAACGCCACTTTCCGCAACTACTTCCCGATCGCCTCGGATACCCGCATCGTAAAAATCTTTCCGTCCTTGATCTCGAAGGTGACGGGATAGGGGCTGTAGCCCAGCATGACTCCGTTAATCTGTGGCGCCGGCTGGTTGAAGCCGGCCGGACCAAACTGTTTCAGCAGCTTTTCTTCAGTATCGCCAAGCCGCAGCGAGGAAAAGGCATACTGATCGACCCGCAGATCGCCGGTAATCTGGATCGAGACCACGCGCTGACCCTCGAAACCAATGACCCAATAGGGCACGGGCTGGCCCGCCGGCACGTCGAGTTTGATTGGATAGAGCCGGTCCGTCACGGCGCCGCGCTTGGTCGTCTGGCGGGCTTTACCAAACTTCATGGACACGGTGCGCATGGTCTCGCCGATCCGGATCGGGCCGATTTGCAGGCAATCCAGATATGGCGGCTGCTGGCCGGTCGCATCGGCGTCCGGGACGCAAGTCAGCTCTCCGCCCGAATAACTGAATTCACCGCCAACGGCCTGCGCCGAAGCGGCCGAAACGGCCAGCGCAACGCAAACGGCAAAGGAGAAAACCCCCGGATACCGGTTGAATGACATGCCAGAACCCTCCTTATTATCTCGAGTGGAACCGCCAAATAACTACAGGCCGGAATCAGCTACGATCGAACCGGCCGGCGCTTTGACACCGGAAAATTCGGAGCGTTGATGATGGTCTTGCCGCCCATGAAGCATTCCAGCGCCCAGACGTCGTAGACCGGATGCTCCAGCGCATTGAGCGCCGGCGATGAGGCGAACATCCAGCCATGAAATAGGCCGGTGCGGGTTTCGCCCTCCCGCGCTTCGTAGATATCCAGGAACACCGTCGATTCCGGCGGCTCGGTCGGCGGCGTGCGGTCGCAGGCCTGCACGGTGATGACCAGCGCCCCGAATTTCACGGTTTCGCCGACGCTGACCTGAAAGGTGACGGTGCGCGCGGTGACCTTGTCCAGTCCCTGCAGTTCGACCGTCTGTCCCGGTTCGCCCGCGGCAGTTCCGGCCGGCAGCAACAGCAACGCCGCCAGCGCGGCAGCAATCAATTTTATACGTTCAGACAACCTTATGATCCTCAGTTTTCCAAGGTTTACTATTTAATCGGGTTGCATGAATAAATCGTGAATGTGGCCGGTTTACGGCGCTCTCAACAACTCTTCACCCGCCGTTTTCCAACTCGTCGGTGACAAGGAAGATCACCTTGCCCAGCATTTCCTCCAGCGACACGATGTCTTTGGTCTCGGCAAGCTCCGACCCGTCGGCCAGATGCTTTTCGCTGCCACCGGGGTCAAGCCGGATATATTTGCCGCCCAGCAATCCTTCGGACGAGACCGACGCGACACTGTCATCCGGCAGGCTGATATCGGGGCGGAGGCTCATCACCACGACGGCCTGATAGCTCTCCAGATCGATACTCTGACCAACCACGCTGCCGATCTTGACGCCGCCGACGCGCACGTCGCTGCCCACCGTCAGTCCGTCAACCGCATTGAAACGCGCGGTGATCTTGTAGCCGGCGATCGGCCGCAAATCGGCGCTGCTATAGGCAAATGCCAGAAAGACACCGGCGACCAGCAGAACCACGGCGCCAAGAACGGTTTCTATGACATTGCGTTTCATTGACCGGTTCCTTCCTCTTTCTGATTTTTCTCGGCCTCGCGCCGGTTCAACCGGCCCTGCTCGACGGAAATTATGATCTTGGCGAGCAATTCCTCGAACATGATAGACCCTTGCGTATAATCCAGCCTGTCACCGTCGCGAAGCATATCCAGCTCGCCGCCCGGCTCCATGCGGATGAAACGGCCGCCGATCATGCCCTCGCTGGTGATAATCGCGATACTGTCCAGCGGCAGTTCGACCTCGGGCGCGATTTCCATGGTGACGATCGCCTGTTGCCGCCTGGAATCGAACTCCATGCGGGAAACCCGCCCGACCTGGACACCGGAAAGTGTAACCGGCGAATCGAGATGAACGCCCTCGGCGGTGTTGAAATGGGCAACGACGCGGTAACTGCCCAGCGCGCCGCCATCGCTGCCGGCCGAAAAGGCGAACAGGCCCACCAGGCCCAGAAACACGGCCGCGCCTACCAAGATATGCCGGGTTTCCTCCGCCATGCGCCGACGGCGCACCGGCAAGGGCGCGGACGCCGTCAGTTCGGCGTCCATGGCTCGTAGTCGCCGGTTGCCTTGTCGCGGCGGCCGCCCGCCAACAGATGACCCGGAGGACGGTAGGCCTCGTCGGTACCGGTCGGATTCGGTTGATGCGGCTTTTGCCAATCCCTTGGGGGAGCATCGTCCGCCCGTGGCGGCTCGTCGACGGTGTAATGCAGCCAGGCATGCCATTCTGGCGGAACCTTGCTGGCCTCCGCCTCGCCTTTATACAATACCCAGCGGCGCTGGCGCGCGCCCGCGCGCGCCCGGCGCTGCCGATAATAACGGTTACCGAAGCTGTCGGTATCCACGAACTGGCCGTGCCAGGCGGTAAAAATATGCGTCCAAAGATTGGCCATGGGCCGAAGACTCCGTATGCAAGGGACGGATCGATTTTCGTGCCGGACTATGCCACCACGCGGCCTGTCAGTCCAGCACAAGCGGGTTAACATCTACAAAGGGGAACTCTTCACGATAACTGGCGTATATCCTCTTGAACGCACTGTTTCCGCTCAGAATTACAATATTTCGTAAAAATTCTATCTCGACCCACAATATATATTGAGGGACGCAACATTTTGTATTACTCTATCAAAATAATCCCAAATGTTGGGTATTTTCGAGGTTCGGCGGGGGTTTTGGCCAGAAAAAAGCCTGTTTCCTTCGCACGGCAAGTTTCAGACGCCGGCGCTATTCAGCCGCCGGGGTGCTTTGCAAGGGAGAGTAAGGCGGCATGCGTATCGAGCGCCATTTCACAATTGAGGGCCAGTCACCCTATTCCAATATCGAATTTCGCACCACGGTCAGCGAGATCCGCAATCCCGACGGTTCGCTGGTTTTCCGTCTCGACGACGTCAAGGTTCCGACGTCGTGGACGCAGGTCGCGGCCGATGTTCTGGCGCAGAAATATTTCCGCAAGGCCGGCATCCCGGCGGCGCTGAAACCGGTTGCCGAGAAAAACGTGCCGGAATGGCTGTGGCGTAACGAGCCCGATACCGCGGCGCTGAAAGAACTGCCGGAAGGCGAACGCTCCACCCAGGAAACAGATTCACGCCAGGTGTTCGATCGCCTGGCCGGCACCTGGACCTACTGGGGCTGGAAGGGCGGCTATTTCGATTCCGAGGCCGACGCGAGCGCCTATCATGACGAAATGCGTCACATGCTGGCGGCCCAGGTCGGCGCCCCGAACTCTCCGCAGTGGTTCAACACCGGCCTGCACTGGGCCTATGGGATCGACGGGCCGGGCCAGGGCCATCACTATGTCGACCATGAGACCGGCCAGGTAACGCGGTCGACCTCGGCCTACGAGCGGCCGCAGCCGCATGCCTGCTTCATCCAGTCGGTCGGCGACGACCTCGTCAATGAGGGCGGCATCATGGACCTGTGGGTCCGCGAGGCACGTCTCTTCAAATACGGGTCGGGCACCGGCAGCAATTTTTCGCGCATCCGCGGCGGCGGCGAAGGCCTGTCGGGCGGCGGCCGGTCTTCCGGCCTGATGAGTTTCCTGAAGATCGGCGACCGCGCGGCCGGGGCCATCAAATCGGGCGGCACAACGCGCCGCGCCGCCAAAATGGTGACGGTCGACATCGATCACCCCGATATCGAGGAATACATCAACTGGAAGGTCGTCGAGGAGCAGAAAGTCGCCGCCCTGGTGGCGGGCTCGAAGCTCTGCGGCGAGCATCTGAACGTAGTAATGGCGGCCTGCCATGGCGCGGACGCCGCGGCGATGGCCGAAAACGATCGCTTCAACCCGCGCAAAAACGGCGCGCTGAAGAAAGCGGTGATCCAGGCGCGCAAGGGATCGGTGCCGGAATCCTATATCCAGAAAATTATCGAGTATGCCCGCCAGGGCTATACCGGGGTCGATTTCCCAACTTACGACACAGATTGGGACTCCGAGGCCTACCTGACCGTTTCCGGCCAGAATTCCAACAATTCGGTGCGCGTGACCAACGAATTCATTAAGTCCATGCAATCCGGCGGCGACTGGAACCTGACCAACCGCATTGACGGGTCGGTCGCCAAGACCGTCAAGGCCAGCGACCTGTGGGACGACATCGCCTACGCCGCCTGGGCCTGTGCCGATCCCGGTATCCAGTTCGATAGCACGATCAATGAGTGGCACACCTGCCCGGCCTCGGGGCGAATCAACGCGTCAAACCCCTGTTCGGAATATATGTTCCTGGACGACACGGCGTGTAATCTGGCCTCGCTGAACCTGATGACCTTCCGCATGGAAGACGGCTCCTTCAATATCGAAGCGTTCGAGCATTCGGTTCGCCTGTGGACGATAACACTGGAAATCGCCGTTCTGATGGCGCAATTCCCATCCAGGGAGATCGCCGAACTGAGCTATCGATATCGTACGCTGGGTCTGGGTTACGCCAATATCGGCGCGCTCCTGATGGCCAGCGGACTGAGTTACGACAGTGATAAAGGCCGCGCGCTTTGCGGCGCCATTACGGCGCTCATGACCGGCACCGCCTACGCCGCCTCGGCCGAAATGGCCGAAGAACTTGGCGCATTCCCTGGCTACCAGGACAATGCCGAGCACATGCTGCGCGTCATCCGCAACCATTGCCACGCCGCCAGGGGCGAGGCCAAGGGTTACGACGGCCTGACCATTCCACCGGTTCCGCTGGACGCAACAGCCTGCCCGCAGGACGATCTTGTTACCGCGGCCGTGGCGGCTTGGGACCGGGCGCTCAAGATGGGCGAGGCCCATGGTTATCGAAATGCGCAAACCACGGTTATCGCGCCCACGGGGACCATCGGTCTGGTCATGGATTGCGACACCACCGGAATCGAGCCGGATTTCGCCCTGGTCAAATTCAAGAAACTGGCCGGTGGCGGCTATTTCCGGATCATCAACCGAACGGTACCGCTGGCGCTGCGCAATCTGGGCTATGAAGAGTCCGAGATCGCCGACATCATCGCCTATGCCGTCGGGCACGGCACGCTGCGCGATGCACCGGGCATCAACCACGCCAAATTGATGGAAAAAGGCTTTACCGCGGCGCAGTTCGGCGCGCTGCAGGATTCGCTGGCTAACGCCTTCGATATCAGTTTTGCCTTCAATAAATGGTCGCTGGGCGAGGAATTTTGCCACGATATTCTGGGCTTCACCGACGAACAGCTGGACGATATCGGCTTTAACATGCTGATCGCGCTGGGCTTTTCCAAGGGCGATATCGAAACGGCAAACATCTATTGCTGCGGCGCCATGACATTGGAAGGGGCGCCACACCTGAAGGACGAGCACCTGCCAGTATTCGACTGCGCCAACCCTTGCGGGCGCACCGGCAAGCGCAGCCTGTCGGTGGAAAGCCACATCAAGATCATGGCCTCCGCCCAATCCTTCATTTCGGGCGCGATCTCCAAGACGGTCAATATGCCGCATAACGCCTCGATCGAAGCATGTAAGGATGCCTATATTCTGTCCTGGAGTCTCGGCGTGAAGGCCAATGCGCTTTATCGCGACGGTTCGAAGCTCAGCCAGCCCCTGTCCTCCAGCCTGCTGTCGGAGGACGATTTTGAGACCGCGGACATGGCCGATTCTCCGGCCGCCGCGGCGCCAGTGATGGCCGAACGCATCGTCGAACGCATTATCGAGCGGCGCACTGAACGCCGCCGCCTGCCGGGCCGCCGCAAGGGATACACACAAAAAGCATCCGTCGGCGGCCACAAGGTCTATCTGCGCACCGGCGAATATGAAGACGGCACGGCAGGTGAAATATTCATCGATATGCACAAGGAGGGCGCAGCCTTCCGCTCGCTGATGAATAATTTCGCCATCGCGATTTCCATCGGCCTGCAATATGGCGTGCCGCTGGACGAGTATGTCGAGGCCTTCACCTTCACCCGGTTCGAACCCTCGGGCATGGTCGAAGGCAACGACACCATCAAGATGGCGACTTCGGTGCTGGACTATATCTTCCGCGAAATGGCGATCTCCTATCTAGGCCGCAACGATCTGGCCCACGCGGAGCCCGCCGACATGCTGCCCGATGCGCTGGGCCGGGGAGCCAACGAAGGCGACCTGCCGGAGGCCGAGGAGCAAACAATGGCGGCGATCCAGAAAGTTGCGAGCAGCGGCTTCATGCGGACGTCGCGGCTGTTGGTCTACCAGGGCGGTGCAAACGAGACAGTTGCGCGAGTCGCGGGCGGCGGCATGGCCGGTGCATCGG
The DNA here is from genome assembly GCA_965603635.1 of uncultured bacterium. Lineage (GTDB taxonomy): Bacteria > Pseudomonadota > Alphaproteobacteria > UBA8366 > JADFVY01 > JADFVY01. The sequence goes on from CBFDDT010000078.1 coordinate 13,154, forward strand.
TAACCGCAACAGCCGAGATGGCGTCGATCGAGGTGGAAACGCGCGTAGAGGCCACCACGGATGGGCGGGTAAGCCAGTTGCGCGAGGCCCGCGCCAAGGGATACGAAGGCGACGCCTGCGGCGAATGCGGTAACTTCACGCTGGTTCGCAACGGCACCTGCATGAAATGCGTAACCTGCGGTTCGACCAGCGGATGTTCGTAAGGAAAATAGAGGGGGACGGCGGCCCTGGACAATAAAAGCCGCCGTCATGGAGTTTAGTACTCCCTGTAAACTCGGAGGGTAAGGGCCTGCCCTCCGATTTTTTTGTCCAAAATCGAATCAGCTTCGTTCAATCTGGACAATGTAGTGCTATGCTATGTCGGAAGGACCCCTCGAGAGAAAGTCAGACATGGCAGGTCGCATCGAAAAGATAATGCAGGAAAAAGGCATCACTCTGCCAGAGCCAGGGGAGCCACTCGGCGCCTATCTGCCGGCCGTGATCGCAAGCAATTTCCTGTTTGTTTCGGGCCAGGGACCGAAACATCAAGGCAAGGTAATGTTCAGAGGTAAGGTCGGCGCCTCGCTGTTCGTGCCCGAGGCCCAGATGGCGGCGCGCCAGAGCGCGCTCAATGTTATCGCCGTCGCCAAGAAAGTGCTGGATGGCGACCTGGACCGGATTCTGCGTCTGGTAAAACTCGGCGGCTTCGTCAATTCCACCGAGGATTTCAAGGAACATCCCGAGGTCGTGAACGGGGCATCCAATCTGATGGTCGAAGTTTTTGGCGACGAAGGCCGGCACGCCCGTTTCGCGGTCGGCTGTAATTCACTGCCGGGGGACATCTCGGTTGAGATTGACGCTATTTTTGAAATCACATAGCCCGTGACGCGGCTAGTGGATACCGGGTCGGATGGAATTATCGAGAGGTTGGCGTAATGGCCGGTGAAATTGAAAGAGCTATGAAGGATCTGGGCATAGACTTGCCTAAACCGGCCATGCCGGTGGCGAATTACGTGCCATGCACTATCGCCGGCAGCCTGCTCTACGTGTCGGGTCAATTGCCGATACACAACGGCAAACTGATGTTCGCGGGCCAGGTCGGCGCCGATATTTTCGTGCCCGAGGCGCAAATGGCAGCGCGCCAATGCGCGCTGAATATCCTGGCCCAGGCCAAGGCTGCGCTGGACGGCAACCTGGATCGTGTCGTCGGCATCGCCAAGTTGGGCGGATTCGTAAACAGCACGGCGGATTTCACCGAGCATCCAGAGGTCATAAACGGCGCCTCGAACCTGATGGTAGAACTGTTTGGAGACAAGGGAAAACACGCGCGCTTCGCGGTCGGTGTCCCGTCCCTGCCACTGAACGCCTCGGTCGAGGTCGACGCTGTTATCGAGATTTTGTAGGGCGAACCGCGCCGCGCGCGCCCGGGTGGATATGCACGACGCCGCCGGCATTGGTCGCGATCGTGTTGAAATTTTCCATCCATTGATGGAATTCCTCGATACGCAGCGGCCGGCCGATATGGAAGCCCTGCCCGACATCGCATCCCAAGCCGCGCAGGGTCTGCAGATGCAGCTCGCTCTCGACGCCTTCGGCGACGACGCTCAGCCCAAGATTATGCGCAAGCTCGATCGTTGAACGTACGATGACTTCGTCATTCGAATCGTCCGCCATATGCATGACGAAAGACTTGTCGATCTTGAGCTCGTCGACCGGGAGGGCCTTCAGGTAGGCGAGAGAGGAATAACCGGTCCCGAAATCGTCGATCGCGAGGCGCACGCCGCTTTCCTTCAGATGCCGGATGGCCGCAAGCGCGCGCTCTGGATCCGTCATGATGGCGTCTTCGGTAATCTCGAGGGTAATCAGTTCGGGCCGCAGACCCCGCTTTTCCATTAATTCGCCGATTGAGGCCGCCAGGCCATCTTCATGCAGATTGCGCGGCGACAGGTTGATCGACAGCCCGATATCCAGGCCGCACTCCTGCCACAAGGAAAGCTGTTTCAACGCCTTTCCGATCACCCAGCGGGTCAGCGGCCGGATCAGGCCGGTCTGTTCGGCCAACGATACGAATTCATCCGGCGATACCATGCCGTGGCGCGGATGGTCCCATCGCAGCAGGGCCTCGGCGCCCGTAAGCCTGCCGGTCGCGACGTCGATCTGGGGCTGGAAGAACAGGGCCAGTTCATCCGCATCCATCGCCTGGCGCAGCTCGCCGCTCATGGACAGGTTGCGAACACTGTGATGATCCTTGTCCACATCGTAAACGGAAACCGTCGAATGGTCGCGCTTGGCGACATACATCGCCACATCGGCGCCGCGCATCAATTCGCTGGCATCGGCGCCGTGTTCGGGATAAAGCGCCACGCCTATGCTAACCCCGACCTCGACGGTGATCCCTTCCACCGGAAACGGCCGGGCCAGCACCCCAGCAACACGTTCGGCAATATCGCGGGCCTGGGCCAGACCGGTAACGGACGGCAGCAGGATCGCAAACTCATCGCCGCCAAGACGCGCCACGGTATCGGACTCGCGCAACGGTTCGGACAGAATTTGCCCCACTTCAGTCAGAAGGGAATCGCCCACCGCGTGGCCCAGCGTATCGTTGATTTCCTTGAACCGGTCGAGATCGAGAAGCAGCAAAGCCAGCGGTTCGCCGCCCCGCCTGGACGCCGCTATCGCATGATCCAGCCGGTCCATGACCAATGTGCGGTTCGGCAACCCGGTCAGGTTATCGTGCAGGGCTAGATATTCCATCAGTTTCTGCTGGGCGTGACGCTCGGTTACATCGCGGGCGACCACCACATAATGTTTTGCCCCTTCAACCGACATGGCATCGACCGTGGCTTCCACCGGGAAAGTGGAACCGTCCAGGCGACTGCCTTCGAACTCAATTCTCCGGTGACCCCGTGCAAGATAGGCCTCAAGCTTCCCAATCTCCTGGAACAACGGAAATAATTTTCCCAGCTGCCGGCCGGCAAGCCCGTGGTCGCCAGCCTCGAATATCGCTTCCGCGGCGGGATTGGCCATCTCAATAACCAAATCCTCGGAAACGGTCATAATCGCCTCCGAACTGGTTTCGACCACGCTGCGCATCAAGGCGTTGGTGTGGCGCAGTCGGCTGCCCCGCAGGATCAATATCAGTTCCTGCCTGTCGATCCGGCGCGCCAGTGCAATCGCATACAGAAGCGTTGCCGTCAGGATCCAGGGCGTGACCTCCAGCAACAGCGGGGTCCAGATCTGCAATACCACCGAAAGGGCCAGTACGGACAATGACAGCAGGGCCACGGCCGCCAACCCCCGGCGCCACGACCAGATGCGCAAGCGGCGACCGAACACGAATGCGATAGCAAGTGCCCCGGCAATAACCAGCCACGGCGCGCTGCGATAGAGCGCGCGGTTCTGTGCAAGTGTTTCATAGCTCAACGCCACGACAACGGGCCCCGGCAAGGCTTTGTATACCGGGACCGCGAACTGGTCGCCCAGTTCCACGGCGGTTGAGCCAATCACCACCTTCTTGCCGCGCACTATCGCGGGGTCGAATTGCCCGCTGAATACGTCTACATAGGAAATCCGCGGCAGGGTGTCCGGCCGGATTCCATAATCAATATAAAAAATATCGAATGGCGCCATGGTCTGGCCGGCAAGGATCGCCGGCATTGTCGGAATATACCCGTCCTGCCAGTAATTATTCATTGCGTTGCGCCGTATCAGCCCGTCTTCTTCCGGCATCGTGTTGACCGAGGCAAGCTGGGTCAACCGGCGGAATTCAGATATTGGCGCGGTATGAATGATTTTCATCCCCTCCGGCCCCTCAACCACCTTCTGACGAAAAACGGGCAGGATCACACGGCCACCGGCATCGGCCAGGGCGTCGCGCAGGGCGGCGTCGGAATCAGGCGTGGACCTGGAACTAAGATCGACGTCCAGGGCGATTTGCACGGCGCCTGCATCAACCAGGCGATCGATCACCGTTGCATGATAGTCGCGCGGCCAGGGCCAGGTGTCGAGTTGCTGAAGACTCTTGGGATCGATGCCTACGACAATCAGGTCGCCGCTGGCCTCGCGGCCAGCCAGTTCGAACCGGGTATCCGTCAAGATTCTTTCAGCAGGATCCAAAGCGCCGACAAAATACAGAAGCGATACGACGGCCGCGGTCACAAGCGACCACAGCCACCGGGACCGCGGTATGCGGCGCCTATGCACTTTATCGCTTTCCTGGCGCATCGATCACTGCCTCGTTCACGAAAAACCCGTTATCGGGCCCGGGCCAACGTTGACCCGGGCCCACCAAGCCAAAGCTCATTCACTCAGTCGTCTTTCTCATCTCTTTCGTCGGACTCGCCGCCATCAGGAGAATCCGGAGAGTCG
>CBFDDT010000079.1:0-16716 GCA_965603635.1 uncultured bacterium
TGCGCCCCGGTGCCCTGGCCGCCACCCGCTACGCGCGTTTGGGCGCGTTTCGGGCCGAGCGCGCCCTGGTCAAGGATCTGCCGAAACTGGAGACCTACGCGGTGGAACTGAAATAACGCGGGGAGCCCTACACTCCCCGGTTTGCATCGCCCGCCCGGCGCGTTAACATCGGGTCAGCGATTCACCGACCGGAAAACCCCGCCATGACCGATGCCGCCGCGCGCAAGCCCGTACCGTTGCCGACCCAATGGCCCGCCGCCATTCCAGCGCTGTTGGCGTTGGGTGGCGGGGCCTTGTGGCTGGCCGCTAACGGCGGACACTGGAAATACGGGGCGTTGCTCCTGATCGGCGGCGGGCTGGGAGTGGCGCTCTATCACGCGTCCTTCGGCTTCACCTTCGGATATCGCGACGCCTTCGTGCGACGCGACATGGGCGGCGTGAAGGCGCAGATCCTGATGGTGGGACTTGCCGTCATCCTGTTCGCGCCGATCATGGCCGGCGGCAAGACGATCCTTGGCGGCGGCGTCATCGGGGGGGTGGCGCCGGTCGGCTGGGAAGTGCTGGTCGGCAGCTTCATCTTCGGCATCGGCATGCAGTTGGGCGGGGCCTGCGGCTCGGGCACGCTGTTCACGGTCGGCGGCGGCAGCGTGCGGATGATGGTGACGCTGGTTTTCTTCTGCCTCGGCGCCTTCCTGGCGACCCTTTATGGAGATTTGTGGAAGCCGTTGAGCGCCGGCAGCAAGACGGTGGCGCTGGGCAAGGAGTATGGCTGGTGGGCGTCCACGGCGGGCCAGCTCGCCCTGCTGGCGGCGATCTGGTTCGCGGTGACCCGGCTGGGCCGCGGGCGCAGGCAAAAGCCGCTATGGACCGGCGCGCCGACTTGGCGGCGACTGCTGACCGGACCCTGGCCGCTGGCGATCAGCCTCGTCGTGCTGGCGCTGGGCAACTGGTCGATCCTTCTGATCACCGGCCATGCCTGGTCGGTGGTCTGGGGCTTCACCCTTTGGGCGGCGGAGGTCGCGCAAATGCTGGGCTGGGACCCCGGCACTAGCCCGTTCTGGGGGGCGCGGGCCAAATACCTCGCCCGTGGCGTTTTCGTCGACGATACCTCGATCACCAATATCGGGATCATCCTGGGCGCGCTGCTGGCGGCCGGTTTCGGCGGGCGGCTGGACCCGGTGTTCAAAATCCCGGCCCGCAGTCTTCTGGCCTCGGTGATCGGCGGGCTGCTGCTGGGCATCGGCGCGCGGATGGCCTATGGCTGCAACATCGGCGCCTTCTTCTCCGGCGTCGCGTCATCCAGCCTGCATGGATGGGTCTGGATCATCGGCGCCCTGGCCGGCAACTGGGTGGGCACGCAGATACGGCCGACTTTCGGATTGGAAAAGTAGATATAAAATCCCTGATGCCTGATACCTGATACCTGATCCCGTTGGACTGATTTCCAAATACGTTGTAAAGGTTGAGCGCGCGCCGGATTTTGCAATCCCGGCCCTGTGTATCGCACCACCAATCAACGGGGAGAAAAAACATGTCCATCATGCTCAAGATCCAGTGGGATTTGAAGGAAGGCCGCGAGGCTGACTTCAAGGCCAACCAGGAGACGCTCTGCACGGTGATGTACGAACATCCGGGCGTCATCTGCTACCATGTCGACTATCCCGAGCCAGGCGTCAGCCAGTGGACCGAGATTTACGCCACGAACGAGGCCTTCAAGGCCCATCTGGCCAATGAAAAAGGCAAGGCCCCGCTGGGCGCCTGCATCGACGCCAGCGCCAAGATCACTTGCCGCTGCTGGGGCGATCCGGACGCGGGATCGAAGGAAATCCTCGCCGGTTTCGGCGCGACCTACCACGAGACGGCGAAAAACGCCTTCGCCCTGAACCCCAGCGCCGACAAAGACTCGCTGGTTTAGCTCTGGCGGCCCCAGGGACCATCAATCCGGCGCCCGCCTTCCCTGCGTAGGGTGGGCGCACGGCCCGTGGCCGTAACATCGGCGCTGCCCTCCGCGCCAAGGGGCCCCGCTAACCGGCCACCGCCCAAAAAAACGTGGTTCGAGCCCATGCGCCAGGGTTTTTCGCGGTTTTTTGGAGGTGATTCATTCGGCTTTCACCGGTAAAATCCACAAAATTGCCCCCTACTGCGTGTATTATGATAGAGTGCCATCCTGTCCGTCAACAGAGTGTTCGATCCGGACTCCCCGGATTGCTGGCGCGGCTTTCAAATCCGCGCTAAACCTTATGCGCGATACCAAATCGGAAAGATCGAATGGCAACCGATGCTAACCGAAGACTCACGACCATAGTCGCCGTCGACGTGGCCGGTTATAGCCGGCTGGTCTCGGCCGACGAGGAGTCGACGATCGCCGCGCTCCGCGCCCATCGCACCGAATTCATCGACCCCGGAATTGCCGAATTCAGGGGCCGTATCGCCAACACCGCCGGCGACAGCATTCTGATCGAATTTCCCAGCGTGGTGGATGCCCTGCGCTGCACCATCTATCTGCAACGAGGCATGGCGGAACGCAATGCCGGCATACCGGCACATCGCCACATCGTCTTTCGCGCCGGCATCAATCTCGGCGATGTCGTCGAGCAGGAGGGCGACCTTCTGGGCGACGGCGTCAATGTGGCGGCGCGGCTGGAAGGTATTGCCGAGCCGGGCGGTATCTGCCTGTCGGCCGCCGCCCACGACCAGATACGCGGCCGGGTCGATGTCGCGTTCGAGGATCTCGGCGGCATGGCGTTGAAGAATATACCCCAGCCGGTCCATGCCTATCGGGTTCTGCTGAATGGCGAGAATGCGAAAAATGTGGCTCGGCGATCCCGGCGCGGACCCACCCTGATCGCCCTGGCGCTGATTATCGTTGTGGCGGCCGGCGCCGGCCTGTGGCGGTTTTCACCCTGGGTCGATGTCGTCGAACAGCCCGGGCCGAACGTTATCACCCCATCCGACAAGCCTTCAATCGCGGTCCTGCCCTTCACCAATATGAGCAACGACGCCGAACAGGAATATTTCAGCGACGGCGTGACCGAGGACCTGATCACGGACCTGTCCAGGATATCCGGACTGTTCGTCATCGCGCGCAACACCGTGTTCACTTATAAGGGCCGCGCCGTTGATGTGAAGCAGGTCTCCAGCGAACTGGGCGTGCGCTATGTGCTGGAGGGCAGCGTCAGGAAATCCGGCAACAGGGTTCGCATCAATGCCCAGCTTATCGACACGCACACCGGCGGCCATGTCTGGGCCGACCGGTTCGACAGGGAACTGGGCGATATTTTCGCTCTTCAGGACGACGTCACAAAGAAGATCGTCACGGCGCTGGCGCTGGAACTGACGACGGACGAACAGGCGCGCCTGAAAATATCCGAAGACGAAACGTCGCCCGAAGTCTATGACCTCTATCTCCGCGGCGTCGAGGCGCTGCGCCAATACACGCCGGAAAGCATCATCGAGGCGAGGGCATATTTTCTGAGAGCGCTTACGCTGGACCCCGATTACGCCCGCGGATATGCAGCCGTCGCCTTTACATACACCGCAAGCGGCATCTTCTTCCGCTCGGAGAACGCCGACGAAGCGGTAGCCGAGGCGCTACGCTACGGCAGCAGGGCCCTGGAGCTTGACGACACCCTGCCCCAGGGACATTTTTCCATGGCCATCGCCCTGCTTCGGCAAGGGCGCCACAAGGAAGCCCTGGCCACGGTCCGGAAGGCCATCAAATACGACCCGAATTATGCGGATGGTTTCGCCGCCCTTGCGAATGTCCTGTTTTACGGTGGCGACGGCGAGGGCGCCGAGCAGGCGATCCGCGAGGCCATGCGGCTCAACCCCCGCTACTCGGCGCCCTATATCGAATTACTCGGCCGCGCTTACTTCATGATGGGCCGGTACGACGAAGCGATCGACCCGTTACGCGATTGCATTTCCCGCGATCCCGTCGCTCTTACCTGCCACGTGTATCTGGCTACCGTGTATGGTTTGACCGGACGGATTGAAGAAGCGCGTTGGGAAGGAGAGGAAATCCTGGGGCTGGAACCCGATTATTCCCTGAAAAACGATGCCATTGCCATGCAGTTCCGGAATCCCGAGGATAGCGAGCGGTATCAATCGGGCTTGCGCCAGGCCGGGATACCGGAGGAATAGGCCATCGGGCGTCGCCGCCGAGTCTTCACGGATTGCTTCCTACTCGAGAAAATTTTCGCAGAAAGATCCGATGTGCTTGTTGGTCATTTCATACTTCACCCCGCCACCGGCGCGGGCGCCTCTACCATCTCCCCTGCCTCGTCTCCGCCATTCCGCCCCTCCTGCTGGCGCTTCCACATGGCTGCATAGGGGCCCTCCCTGGTTAGCAGTTCCGCATGCCGGCCGCGTTCGCATATGCGGCCCTGGTCGAGGACGATGATTTCGTCGGCGCCCACGACCGTCGACAGTCTGTGCGCGATGACCAGCGTGGTTCGGTTGGCGGAGACCTCGTCCAGGCTCTTCTGGATTTCCTGTTCGGTGTGGGTGTCCAGCGCCGATGTTGCCTCGTCGAAGAGCAGGATGGCCGGTTGCTTCAAAATTGTGCGGGCGATGGCGACGCGTTGTTTTTCGCCGCCCGACAGCTTCAGGCCGCGCTCGCCGACGCGGGTCTGGTAGCCGTCTGGAGTGGACAGGACAAAATCGTGGATGCGGGCCATGCGGGCGGCCTCCTCGATCTCGGCGGGGCTGGCGTCGGGGCGGCCGTAGGCGATGTTGTAATAGATCGTGTCGTTAAAGAGGACCGTATCCTGGGGCACGATGCCGATGGCGGCGCGCAAGGATTCCTGGGTGACGTCGCGGATGTCCTGGCCGTCGATGCGCACGGCGCCCTCCACCACGTCATAGAAGCGGAACAGGATGCGGCTGATGGTGGATTTACCGGCGCCGCTGGGGCCGACGATAGCGACCGTCTTGCCCGGCGGCACGGTGAAGCCGACGTCGCGCAGGATCGGCCGGCGCTCGTCATAGCCGAAATTGACAGAATCGAAGATGATCTCGCCACCATTGACGGCCAGCGCCGGGGCGCCGGGTTTGTCGGCGATTTCGCGGTCGACCTTCAACAGCCCGTACATGGCGTCCATGTCGGTCAGCGACTGGCGGATCTGGCGGTAGACGAAACCGAGGAAGTTGAGCGGCATGTAGAGCTGCATCAGGTAGGCGTTGACCAGCACGAAATCGCCCACGGTCAATGTCCCGGCGATAACGCCGAGCGCGGCCATGGTATTCAGCGCCACCAGCCCGATGGCGATAATGCCGGCCTGGCCGATATTCAGCATGGCGAGGCTGATCTTGCTGCGGATGGCGGCGCGTTCGTACATCTTGAGCGCGCGGTCGTAGCGGCTCGATTCATGGGCCTCGTTGCCGAAATACTTGACCGTCTCGAAATTCAACAGGCTGTCGACCGCCTTGGTGTTGGCCTCGGTGTCGCGTTCGTTCATCTCGCGCCGGAACTTGATGCGCCATTCGGTGACCAGCAGCGAGAAGGCGATATAGCCGAAGATGGTGCCCCCGGTGACCGCCGCGAACCGCCAGTCGAACAGCCCCCACAGGATGCCGCAAACCAGCAATATCTCCAGGATCGTCGGCACGATGTTGAAGACCATAAAGTTCAGCAGGAACTCGACGCCCGAAATACCGCGCTCGATAACCCGGCTGAGGCCGCCGGTCTGGCGGTCGAGATGATAGCGCAGGGAAAGCGCGTGAAGATGCTCGAAGGTCTTTAGCGCCGAGGTGCGCATGGCGCGCTGGGCGACCTTGGCGAAGACGGCATCGCGCAATTCGCCAAAAGCGACCGAGAACAGGCGCGCCACGCCATAGGCGACCAGCAACCCGAGAGGCAGGGCAACCGCCGCCCCGGCCTCGCCGTTCAGGATATCGACCGCCTGCTTGTAGAGGATCGGCACATAGACGTTGACCAGTTTGGCGCCCACCATCAGGGCGATGGCCAGCAACACCCGCCCGCGCAGTTCCAGCGAACCGCGAGGCCAGAGATGCGGCGCCAGCGAGCGGAACGCGCGGAATTCGTTACCGCCGCTGGGGCGGTCGGATGACGTTCCAAGGGTTTTAGACTTGCGCATGGACGATCCGTTGTTCTGTTGGCTTGACCCGGCGGCGGGCAGACTTACACTGCGGGCGAAGGCGGTTTATGTAAAATTGGCTCGCCATACCCGGATTACCAGAGTTTATGCATGATTGACATTGGCGACTTCGCGCCGGATTTCGTTCTGCCGGACCAAGAGGGACGCAAGATATTCTCCCGCGCGCCGCATTTCGCGGGTCGATTCATCCTGCTGCTGCTGCTGCCCCGGGCCGACGATCCGGCCCAGCAGGCGATTCTGCGCGACTGCGCGGCCCAGGTAATGGCGGCAAACGGCGCGGGCATTTCGATCCTGGCGGTGACCGGCAAGTCGCCGGCCGAGAATAAATTGCTGCGGCTGAACTGCAAGGCGACCTTCAAGCTGCTGTCGGACGCCGACGGCAAGGTGTTGGCCAAATACGGCGCCGGCGAACATCCGCGCGCCATGCTGATCGATGCCAACGCGCGCGTTATCGCCTTCCCCCTGCCCCATGCCATCATCGGCACGGCGGTAGCGGAGGCCACCAGCGCGCGCCGGACCACCGAACCCGTGCTGATCGCCGCCCAGGCGCCGGTGCTGGCGATACCGGACGTGCTGAGCCCCCAGGACTGCCGCATACTGATGGAGCTGTGGGAGCGCGAAAATATCGAAACCGGGGTGGCGACCGAGGACAGCGGCGTCGGCGCCCAGGAAATCGATCATGCCTACAAGAACCGCCGAGATCACCAGATCGCCGACCCCGAAATCATCGCCATGGTCAACGACCGCCTGGCCCGGCGCATCGTGCCGGAGGTGGCAAAGGCCTTCAACTACGACATCACCCGCTTCGAGCATCTGCGCATCGGCGCCTACGACGCCGGGGCGGGCTATTTCCGGGCCCACCGCGACAATACCAAACCCGCCACCGCGCACCGCAAATTCGCCCTGACCCTGTGCCTGAACGACGAATACGAGGGCGGCTATCTGAATTTCCCGGAATATGGGAAGCAGCTATACCGGCCGCCGGCGGGCGGGGCGGTGGTGTTTTCGACCTCGCTGCTGCATGAGGTGACGGACGTCACCGGCGGTCGGCGCTTTACGCTGATCACCTTCTTTTTCGGCGAGGCCGAGTATCAGGAACGCATGGCGCGCTACGAGGCGGCCAAGGGTGCGGGACGCGAGGCGGAGTTCGACGGAGTTTAGTTCAGGGTCGCCAGCCGCGCGGGTAAAGACCCGGCTTACACGTAGCTCAGCAGCAGATAGACCGCCAGAAGGATCGCTACCCAGAGCGCGGTGCTGCCGGTGGGCCAGGTGCGGGCCATGGCCCCCTCCGGCCCGTGATGCTTGAAGACCCTAGTGACAAAGCGTTCCAGCCGCAGTTCCAGACGCGTCCAGGCCGCGCCATAGGCGCTGACCCCGCGATAGGTGAATTCCCTACCCACAATTCGGAGGAATTTTCTGTAGAACCAGTCGAAATCCAGACTGATGGTCAGCGTCCGCTTCATCATCGGCAGGCAAACGAAGAAGGCCGCCCCGGCGAACAGCAGCAATTGCAACATGTTGATCACGTGCGGTCCGGTATAGGGAACGTAGTCCACCGGATAGGGCAGCATGGCGTAGAGAGGGCCCGGAAACACGCCAATGGCGATGCACAGGAAGGCGAACAGGATCATCGCCCAGCGCATGTTAAGCGGCGGGTCCTTCGGCCGCAGCCCGGAATCCTTCTGGAAAAACACGAACCAGGGAAACTTGATGCCAGCATGCAGGAATACACCCGCCGACGCGGCGGCCAAAAGGAACCAGACGGTCGCCATCTGGCCATCGATCGCCGCTTGGCTGATCATCGATTTGCTGATGAAGCCCGATGTCAGCGGGAAGGATGAGATGGCCAACGCTCCGATGATCCCGCAGATCGCGGTCAACGGCATCGACTGGAACAACCCGCCCAACTCGGTGCATTTTCGCTTGCCCGTCATGTGCAGCACCGACCCCGCCGACATCAGCAGCAGCGCCTTGTAGATGATATGCGTGAAGGCATGCGCGGCGGCGCCGTTCAGGGCCATCTCGGTGCCGATGCCGATGCCGGTCACCATGAAGCCGACCTGATTGACGATGGAATAGGCGAGAATGCGCCGCAAGTCGTTTTCCAGCAGCGCATAAATAATCCCGTAGAACACCATATAAAGGCCGATAAAGACCAGAATCTCGGCGCCCGGAAACCCCCTGATCAGCACGTAAACAGCGGTCTTGGTGGTGAATGCGGACAGGAATACCATGCCGCCGGGCGAGGCCTCGGGGTAGGCGTCCGCCAACCACGCCGACAATGGCGGCCCCGCGGCGTTCACCAGGAAACCGATCAGGATCAGCCAGGTTCCCAGACTCTCGGGCTTCATGGCGACGAAATCGACACCATTCCCGGCCTGGACATGGGCGACGATGCCGGCCATCAGCACGACCCCGCCCAGCAAATGGATCATAAAATAGCGGAAGGACGCCTTCCAGGCGTTTTCGCTCCCGACCGCCCACAGCACCATGGTCGAGGCCAGCGCCATGATCTCCCAAAACACGAAGACGGTAATCAGGTCGCCGGCGAACGCAACGCCGATCGCGCCGCCGCCATAGACATAGCCGGCGACGATCTCGAGAAACCGGCTCTGGCGGATGGAGTAGAGCGCGCCGGCCGCGGCCATGATCGCGAAAATGGTGGCGAACAGCCGGCTCAGCGAATCGATCTCCAGCGGTTCCACATCGAGCCCCAGGTAATCGAACCGAAGCAGGACTCCCTCTGGCAGACTCCAGACATAGGCCAGCACCGCCAGCGGCAACAGCAAAGTGACGGCTTCGCGCACCCGCCCGCGCAGCAAAGGCAGCAGCAACGCGCCCAGGATCAACAGCAGACCGGGCGGGAACGCGTTAATCGTCATAGTAACTGTCCTTGCGCTTCAGGAAGATACCCAGCAGTTTGGCGAACACAACCATGGCCACGCAGGTTGCGAAGCCGTACCATGAATAAAAGAACAACGTGCCCTCGACGCCGAACTCCGGATGAGGCTCGATGGCGAAATCAAGCAGCGCGACGATCGCCAGAACGAGCACCGACAAATAGATCAGCCGGCGGATATTCCGCGGCCTGACGAGCCAGTGTTTTTCCGGGTTATTGGCGTCGTGTGCGTTGGTCATCTCAACCTCCAGTTCCCACCTGTCGCGCCAGATCCAGCGGCATATCCGGCAGAAAGAAAAGCAGTACGGTTCCCATGGCCGTCATCATGAGCGCAATCACGATGGGCAGCGGCGCTTCGCCGTGGCCGGCGCCGTCGCCATCCGGCGGCGCCTTGAAAAAGGCGGCATGGATGATGGGCAGGAAATAGGCCGCGTTCAGCAGGGTGCTGACGATGACGACGGCGACCGCCACGAACTGCTCGGCCTGCATCGCGCCCTGCAGGATGAACCATTTGCTGGTGAATCCCACCGTCGGCGGCACGCCGATCATGGACAGCGCGCCCACGGCGAATGCCCCCATGGTCCAGGGCATGCGCCGGCCGATGCCGTCAAGCTGGCTGACCTCGGTCTTGTGCGCCGCGGTGTAGATGGACCCCGCCGCGAAGAACAAAGTGATCTTGCCGAATGCGTGCGCCGCGATGTGCATGGCGGCGCCGACGACCGAAATCGGCGCCAGAATCGCCACCGCCATGACGACATAGGCCAACTGGCTGATCGTCGAGTAAGCGAGCCGGCGCTTCAGATTATCTTGCCTGAGCGCAATCACCGATGCGGCGACGATGGTGAACCCGGCGACATAAAGCAACCAGCTCGCCTCGGCCGTTCCGGCCAGCAGATCCACGCCGAACAGGTAGACGATCACCTTAACCACGGTGAACACGCCGGCCTTGACGACGGCGACCGCATGCAGCAACGCGCTGACCGGCGTCGGCGCCACCATGGCGGCCGGCAGCCAACGATGGAACGGCATCAGCGCCGCCTTGCCGATCCCGAACACGTAAAGAAACAGCAACAGGCCGATCATCGGCCCTCCGATAGCGCCCGCGGCGACCGGCGCGGCGAGAATGCCCCCCGGAGTAAAATCCAGGGTGCCCGCGATGTTCCAGGTCATCAACAGCCCCAGCAACAGCAGGCCGATGGAGGTCGAGATAAGAATGCCCAGATAAGTCCGCCCCCCCCGGACCGCCTCGCGGTTTCCGGAGTGAGTCACCAGCGGATAGGTGGACAGGGTAAGCACTTCGTAACCGATGAACAGAGTCAGCATGTTGCCGGCGAATGCGACCCACATGGTGCTGGCGATCGCGATCGCGAAACAGATGTAAAAGCGGGTCTGGTTTTGCTCTCCGTTGGCGCGCATGTAGCCTATGGAATAGATCGAGTTGACGATCCAGAGGCTGGAGGCGACCAGCGCGAAAAGCAGGCCCAGAGGTTCCGCCGTGAAAGTCAGGCCGAGGCCGGGGAAGATTTCCCACAACGCCAGCGTCGCCGTGCCGGTCTCGCCAAAAACCCATACCAGACGCAGCACGATCAGGAACAGGATGGCGGCCCCGGACAGCGTCGCGGCCTCGCGCAGGTTCGGCCAGCGGCCAAGCCGGGAAATCACCAGCGCCGCGATCGAGGGAACCAGAATCGCCGACAGCATCAAGGCGCCGATTTCGCGCGTCAGCTCCACGCCACCCATCAACCGGCCCCCAGCAAGGTCTTGGCCGCTTCAAGCGCGGCGCCGGCGGAAAGCCGAGTGTCTATACCGAACCAGATACTGGCGATAATCAGGATCCAGGTGGGGACCAGCAGGCCGAGCGGCGCCTCGGCGCGCTCCACCCCATCGCCCGCTGGTTTGAAATACATTTGCTCGACCACCTTCCAGACGTAAAGCACGGCCAGCAGCGAGCTGAGCAGGATCAGGACGGCGATCAACCACCAGCCTTTCTCGAGCGCGGCCAGAACCAGATACCATTTGCTGACGAAGCCGGCGGTCAGGGGGATGCCGATCAGGCCAAATCCGCCGGCCACGAAGGCCGCCGCCGTCCAGGGCATGCGCGTGCCAAGGCCCGCCAGATCGCGGATATGCGTCGAGCCGATCCGGTAGAAGATGCAGCCCATTGCCAGAAATAGCCCGCCCTTGATGAGGGCGTGGTTGAACAGATGCAACACACCGGCCTGTACACCGGTCACCGAGGCCATGCTGATGCCCAGCACGATATAGCCGATCTGCGCGACGCTGGAATAGGCCAGCATGCGCTTGACGTTGTTCTGGAAGATGGCGACGGTCGAGGCCGCGAACATGGCGGCAACCGCCAGGATCATCAAAATTTCGCCCAGCGGTATCTGGCCGAAGGAGAATTCGACCCCGAAAATGGTGAAGAACACGCGCAGCAGCACATAGACCGAAACCTTGGTGGCGGTCGCCGCCATGAAGCCAGTCACGGCCGAGGGTGCATAGGCGTATGCGTTGGGTAGCCATAGATGCAGCGGGAACAAGGCGAGTTTGAGCGAGATGCCGACCGTCAGGAACGCGAAGGCGACATGCACGCCGCGCAAACCCTCCTGCCCCTCGAGCCGCTGGGCCAGGTCCATCATGTTCAGCGTGCCCGTCGCCTGATAAAGCAGCCCGACGCCGATCAGGTAGAAGGTGGCGCCGATGGTGCCCAGGATCAGGTACTGATAAGCCGCATAAAGAGCGCGGCGATCCTTGCCGAGGCTGATGAGAAGATAGGAGGAAAGCGACGATACCTCGAGGAACACGAACAGATTGAAAGCGTCGCCTGTGATCGTCACGCCCAAAAGGCCCCCCAAGCATAACAAATAGGCCGTATAAAACAGGTAGGCCCGCGCGTTGCCGATTTCCTGTTCGACGCTTTGGCGGGCGAAAATCATGACGACGGCGCCGATTCCAGCGACGATCGTCAGCACGAAGGCGTTGGCCGCATCGACGCGCAGTTCAATGCCCCAGGGCGCATTCCACCCGCCCATCGCATAGGAAATCGGTCCGCCGGCCAGAACGTCCAGCAATAACGCCACCGCGATGCCGAAGGCGACCCACGACGCCGTCAGCGCCGTGAACCAGGCCAGCCGCGAACCACGCAACAAGACGCAGACCGGCGCCAGCAGCAGCGGCACGATGATCTGCAAGACGGGGAAATGGACGGCGGCGATCATTCCGCCGGATCCTTGCCCGCCAGTTCCTCTTCCTCGACGGTGCCATATTCCTCGTTGATCCGCACCACCAGGCTGAGGCCCAGCGCCGTGGTCGCCACGCCGACGACGATCGCGGTGAGGATCAGGACATGGGGCAGCGGATTGGAATAGACCTCGACGCCTTCCGCGATGATCGGCGCGGTGCCGCCGGCGACCTTGCCCATGGTAATGTAGAAGACGAAGACGGAAGCCTGGAAGATGTTCAGCCCGACAAGCTTCTTCACCAGATTTCCGCGGGCGATCACCACATAAAAGCCGCTCATCATCAGGAAAATAACGATCCAATAATTATAGAGGCCGAAAACGTCCATGCCCCTAACCTTTCTTCTGGCGGGCGGCGAAGGAGAAGAAAATCGCCGTCATGACCGAGGCCACCGTTATGCCGACACCCAGTTCGATCACCAGTATGCCTATGTGCTGGCCCGCAACCGGATCCGCCTTAAGCGCGGAATAATCCAGGTAATTCGCGCCCTTGAAGAGTGAGACGACCCCGGTCCCGCCATAGAGCAGCGCGCCGGCCGCGATGCCGGTGCGCACAATCCAGTCCGGCACGACCTTGCGCGCGGTTTCGACGCCGAAGACCAGGGCATAGAGAATGAAGGCGGAGGCGAATATAACGCCGGCCTGGAACCCGCCTCCCGGCCCGAAATCGCCATGGAACTGGACGTAAAGTGCGAACAGCATGATGAAGGGGATCAGCATTTTGGCGATCACCCGCACGACCAGATGATGGCTCATTCGCCCCCCTCCTCTTCCTCTTCCTCGGACTCGTCGTCCCTCTTACGGCCCGCCTGGACGCTGGCGAAGGTCAACAGAACACCGATGCCGGCGGTGAAAACTACCATGGTCTCGCCCAGCGTGTCGAAGCCGCGATAGCTGGCCAGCACGGCGGTGACGATGTTGGGCACGCCGGTCGCCGCCTGGCCCTCGGCCAGATAGGCATCCGCGACATGGTTATGGATGGGGGCCGCGGGGTCGCCGAACAACGGCATGTCCAGGCTGCCGAAAATCAGCGCAGCCCCGGTCACCGCGACCACGAACAAAACGGCCAGCGTATAGAGCGGCCTGCGGCTGGGCTCTTTTTCCTGGCTGGTGGTCAGCGACAGAGCGCCCAGCGCCAGCACGGTGGAAATTCCGGCGCCGACGGCGGCTTCCGTAAAGGCCACGTCCACCGCGTCCAGCACCACCAACAGCGACGCCGCCAGCAGGCTGTATATGCCGCCCAGCATGACGACCGCGAACAGGTTGTGCAGCCGCACCACCATGAAAACCGTCGCCGCCATGAAGAACAGCAGCACAATGTTGATCAGGGTTTCGATGATTCGTCCCTCTTGTCTATGGTCTGGCTGGGCTGGCGGTCGCGGCCGACTGGCCTGACGCCCCCGCCATAAAGCGCATTGGCCAGCGCATAGGTCGCGGTCGGGCTGGTGAACAGGATGAAGACCAGGATCAGGATCAGTTTGGCTGTGACCAGCGACAGCCCGCCCTGGATCATCAGCCCGCCCAGGAACAGCCCGGCCCCCAGCGTGTCGGTGAGGCCCGAGGCATGAAGGCGCGAATAGACATCGGGCAGGCGCAACAGCCCGACCGCGCCAGTGACGATAAAGAAACAGCCGGCCATCAGCAGCACCCAGCTGAGACCGTTGATCAGCATATCCATCAGATCTGCTCCTCGTCCTCGGCACGGCCGCCGGCGCGGCCGAGGTCGCCATAGCGGAAGAATTTAAGAACCGCGATGGTGCCGATGAAGTTGATCAGCGCATAGACCAACGCGATGTCGAGAAATTCAGGCCGCCCCATCAAAAAGCCCAGCACCGCGATCATCAGCACTGTCTTGGTGCCAAAGGCGTTCACGGCGAGGATGCGGTCATAAAGGGTCGGGCCGGCATAGGCGCGAATCAACGCCAGCGCCATGGCGACGACGAGTCCAATGGCGGCGGCGGCGAACATCATTTCGCGCTTTCCGCCACCGTGATTCCGGAAGCCTCCAACCGGGTCACGCGGCGGTCCATCTCACCGCCGGCCAGGTCGTCACCGACCTCGCGGGCGATGGCATGAACCAGAATATCGCCGTCGTCGAGCCGAACCGTTACCGTTCCCGGCGTCAGCGTGATCGAATTCGCATAAATGACCTGGCCCAATTCGCCCGGCTGGCTGGCCTTGAGGATATACATGGTGGGGGAAATGGGCAGCGAGGGCGACCAGATTCGCTTCGTCACATCCAGGCTCGCCTTGACGATTTCAACCAGCAACCAGAACCAGTAACCGATGAATCGCTGGGTCAGATGGATCGGATGGCCTTCATGGTCGACCACATCCATGCGCACGGCAATCAACACCACGAGGATCACCGAAGCAATCCCCAAGCCCAGAACAAGCCCATGATGAAGGGAATACTCCCCGGACAACAGCATCCAGGTCGCAAACAACACCATTCCCAGAGACAACGTTCGCGCCAAAAGACATCCCCCGGTTTCTAGCCTCTGCCCCCCTTTTAGAGGGCAGGCAGATACATAGTCCAGCCAAATCCGTGCTGTCAAATACCAGATACCAAATACCAGATACCAACAGCGTGAACGCAAACAATATTTCGGAAGCCGTCTTGCCGGAATGCCATATGGTAACTAGGTTCCGGTCACGCCACCGCAAAAACATCGAATCATTGCTAGTTAGGAACAACAACTCATGCAGATGACGGGCGAATACCGGATCCCGGCCCCGCGACAAGCGGTCTGGGACGCGCTGAACGATCCGGAAATACTGAAACAATGCATTCCCGGTTGCGAGGAGATGATCCGAACCGACGATGGCGGATTTGAGGCCAAGGTCACGGCCAAGGTCGGCCCGGTCAAGGCCAAGTTTGGCGGCAAGGTGGAACTGTCGGACATCGACCCGCCGAACGGCTATACGATTTCGGGCCAGGGCACGGGCGGCCCGGCCGGGTTCGCCAAGGGCGGCGCCAAGGTGGCGCTGGCCGAGGATGGCGGGGAAACAGTGCTCACCTATACCGTCGATGCCTCGGTCGGCGGCAAACTGGCCCAGATCGGCAGCCGCCTGATCGACGCCACGGCGAAGAAGATGGCCGACGATTTCTTCTCCAGCTTAGCCAAACTGGTGGGCGAAGGCGCGACGGCCGAGGGCGGCGCCGAAGCCGGACCGGTGGCCCCGGCCCCGGCCGGCGGCTTGCCAGCCTATGTTTGGGTAGGCGGGATCATCGGAATTGTGGTGATCTTGCTGCTTGTATTCGCGCGATAGAGCATCATCCGATCCAATTAATCGGATAAAGATGCTCTAACACTCTACTCCCAGAATCCGGCCGGCGCCTGCATCCAGGGCGGTTCCAGCGCGGCGATCTCCGTATAGACCGGACAGTCGGGACTGTGGGTGCCGGGCAGGTAGCCGGTGCTCATCAGGAATTCGCCGGTGATCTCGCCGCCGGTGAAACGGAAGGTCTCCTTGAACAGCTTTACCCAGTCTTCCTTGCGCAGGGGATGATGGGCCACCAGCCAGGCGTGGAAACCGCCATGACTGTCGCGCATGTCGCGAATACACCCGGCATTGTGAATTACCGCATCGACCTTCAGCCGGTTGCGGATGATCCCGGCATCGGCCAGCAGGCGCGCGCGGTCGGCCTCGCCGAAGGCCGCCACCCGGTCCACCGCGAACCCCTCGAAAGCCGCATAAAACGCCTCGCGCTTCTTCAGGATAGTCAGCCATGACAGACCGGCCTGGTTGATCTCCAGCGCCAGCCGCTCGAACAGAACCGATTCCTCAGCCACCGGAAATCCGTAATCCGTGTCGTGGTAGGGCTCATGCCAGGGGTGGCCCCTGGCGGCATCGCAGTACCAGTTCATCGTTCTAATTCCTTCGGTTCCTCGTCAGGTCGACCGCACAATATTACTCCTATGGAGTACAAAACTTGCTCAAATTTTAATCAAATATTTCCAATGCGGAATTCCCTCTCATTTTTTTGTGGATAGTTTTGTGGATAACCTGGGGACTGGCGGAGACCCGGCCGACTCGTCTAAAGTCCGCCGAGCTTAATACAGACTGGAGTTTATGAATATGGCGGACAAGGGTTTCTATAACTTGAACGACATGAGCCAGGGCATTGCCCGCGAACTGGCCGAGGGCATCACCACACGCATCTTCCCCGGCGAACAGGCCATGCTGTCGGTGGTGCGGCTGGAGCCCAATACCCAGGGCAAGATCCACAGCCACCCCCAGGAGCAATGGGGCGTGATGCTGGAAGGATCGGCGACACGCATCCAGGGTGGCGAGGAATTCGAGGTCAAGGCCGGCGATTTCTGGTGCACCCCCGGCGACGCCCCGCACGGCATCCGCGCCGGGGCGGAAGGCGCGGTAATCCTGGACGTTTTCGCCCCACCCCGCGACGAGTATCGGGTGGCCGGCAAGGGGTTCGGGGAAAATTAGGCTCGTT
>CBFDDT010000080.1:0-16694 GCA_965603635.1 uncultured bacterium
CAACATATTCCGGGCCAAACTCTGAGGCGACCGTTAGTCAGACTGAATACCAGATAGGCGTGGCGGTTGCGTTGAGCTGCGTCAATCCGGGTCGATCTTCCGCCCGCCCCCCGCCTGTAATATCAGCGCAGGCTGGAGAGATTGACGATCAGGACGTCGTTTTTCTCGCGGATGGCGGTAGCGACCTTATGGGCGATGTCCTGTTCGGCCTCGCCGCATTCGTTACAGGCGTCGACGGCCCGGTGCTGGCCTTCCAGCATGCCCCGGATAACCGCCGCCTCGATCACCTTGGCGACCGCGCCGGTTTGATCGGGGGTCAGGGTACCGTCCAGTTTCCCCATCGCGTCTTCGATAATGGCTTTCAGTTTTTCCATGGGCCTCTTTACCTTTCCGTCCAATAGCGCCACCGGGGGTCGCGACCACAACCGGTATTTCCCGGTTCACCGTTAATTCGAGCCCGATAGTACCCGGTTTCCGCGCCCATTGGGATATTTTCGCGCCGGCGCCGTGTGGCTCCACGACCAGCGGCCTCCGTGGCTTCAAATTGAATTGGAACATTTCATGAACAAATGCTATAATCGCGCTTGAGACTCGCATGTTGCGGGTCACGGCAATGGAGGTATGACGGGATATGGAAAAACGGGTGGAACAGCAGGAAAACGGAGATTCTCCTGCGTCCGCGGAGGGTGTGGACGCGGGCGCGGGGGAGGCGTTGGTGGAAGCCGGGGACAAATCGCCATTTACAGTGGAAATGCAAATGGAAACCCTGGGGCCGGCCACCGGCACCCAGGATCGCGACCTGGCGGCCGGACTTGCGCTGGACGTATTCCGGGGCCTCGACATTATGAAATCGCGGCCGCTGGAGGACGAAAACGAGGACGACGATTGGGACGACGAGGAAAGGCGGAGAATCCGGCGCCGGCGCGAGTTGGCGGCAAAGGACGAGCGGTTACACACCCTGGCGGCGATGGCGGCAATGCGGGCAATCGGCCCGCGCGACGGGCTGGAGGGCATGCTGGCCGCCCAGATGGTCTGCGCTCACGGCGTGGCGATCGATTTCACGCGCCGGGCGATGCGCGACGGCCAGTATATGGAGAATCGCACCGCGTATATGCGACAGGCGGGAAAGCTGATGACACTGTTCGCCCGCCAGATCGAAACCCTGGACCGCCGCCGGGGCCAGCGGGCCGCCAGCGTGGGGCGGGTCAACGTTGAGGCCGGCGGCCAGGCGATCGTCGGGACTGTCCATTCGGAGGCGGCAAAAAGCGAATGAGGGTCGGTTGCGAGGGCTTCTCCATCATCGGGAAAGGGGGGTTTACCGACAGCCCCCGCCCGCGCGTCCGCGTCCGGGCGCGCTCACGCTGGATTGCGCCGATGCATCTCAGTCCGCGGTGCGGGGCGCGAACGCGCGGTGGATGGTCCTGCCGGGCGCCGGCGGCCGGGGGGCGGGTCCGCTGCCGGATGCATGGCGGCGCCATGGGCAGCGGCGCGCCGCGTGGCAACCGGAATGCATGGAAACACGGGATGTGGAGCCGCGAGGCAATCGCCGAACGGCGGCAGGTGAGTGCGCTACTGGCAGAGGGCTGGCGGGTCTTGCGGGAACTGGAGGAGATGGAGATGGCGGTTGATGCGGCGCCGCCGCGCCGTCAAACGTCCCTCAAGGCGCCACCGATTGCCCCAGATAGTCGATCGCGGCCTGGACGCCGCCCTTGCCGTGGGGAATGTCGAGGGCCCGCAGGGCGGTCTCGGTCACCGCCAGACTGCCCAGCACCATCGGCGCGTTGACGTGGCCCATATGGGCGATACGGAAAGCCTTGCCCTCCAGATCGCCGATCGCAATGCCCAGCACCACGCCGCATTTTATACGACAGTAATCCAGCAGCCGGGCCGGATCGTGGCCGCCATTCATTAGCACGGCGGTGACCGACGGGGCGCGTTCGGCGGGCTCGGTGATGTTGAATTCCAGCACCCCGGCCTCGGACCATTTTGTGACGGCGGCCTGCACCGCGCCAAACAGCAGGCGGTGGCGGGTGAAGATATTGTCCAGCCCCTCGGCCAGCAGCATGTCGAGGGATTTGCGCAAAGCGTAGAGCATATGCACCGGGGGCGTGCCGCAATATTTTTCGTAATGCATCTCGCCGTGGCGCGCCGTCCAGTCCCAGTAACGGGTGCGCAATCCGGCCCCGTCATGGGCCGCCAGCGCCTTGTTCCCGGCGGCGACGAAGCTGAGGCCCGGCGGCATCATCAGGCCCTTTTGCGAACAGGTGACGGCAACGTCAACGCCCCATTTGTCCATCTCGAAGGGCATGGTGGCCAGCGACGCGATGGCGTCGACCATCAGCAGCGCGTCATGGCCGGCGGCGTCGATGGCGCGGCGCAGGGCCGGGATGTCGTTGGCGACGCCCGACGCCGTATCGACCTGCACGACCAGGATTGCCTTGATGCGGCCGTCCCGGTCCTCGCGCAAATATGCCTCCAGCGTGACCGGATCGACGGCGCGGCGCTGGTCGCCGGCGATCGTTTCCACGGCAACGCCCATGGCCTCGGCCATCTGCCCCCAGCCGCCGGCGAAGCGGCCGCTTTCCAGCACCAGCACCGTATTACCGGCCGACAACACATTGGAAAGCGCCGCTTCCCAAGCGCCGTGGCCGTTGCCGATATAGATGTAGGTTCGGCCCTTCGTGCGGAAAATTTTCTGCAGGTCGACCAGGCAGCTGTCGGTGATCCCGACCAGCTCGCCGCCATAGATATCGACCGCCGGGCGGTGCATGGCAGCCAGAATTTCGTCGGGCACCGTGGTCGGCCCGGGGATGGAAAGGAATTCACGGCCATTGCTGACGGTCATGCGGCGGGTGCTCCAAAATGTTTCAGCGGCGTCGATATCACAGATTTGCGGCCGATGGCAGTGGGAGTGGTGGTTTTTCACACACTACCGCCCCACGAATGTTTGAACACGGTCCGGCCGATTCCTGTCGCACGGGCATGCGGTTGGAGATATCCTTCCGGTGTTGCAATGCAATTGGCGTGGCGTGGCGCCCGCCGGGTAACGAGAGGACGAAATAATGGACAACAAGCCAATCCGCAAGACCGCGGAAGATTTCGACCAGGAACTGCTGAATCTTTACGATAGATTCGCCCACGGGATGATCGAGCGGCGGGAATTTCTCGAGCGCGCCGCAAAGTTCACGATAGGCGGAATCACGGCGGCGGCACTGCTGGACAGTCTGTCGCCAAAATATGCGCTGGCCAAACAGGTCGACGAGAGCGACCCGCGCATCAAGGGCGAATTCATCGAGTATGACTCACCCGCCGGCCACGGGAAAATTCGCGGCTATCTGGTGCGCCCCGCCGGCGGGGGAAAGCGCGGCGGCGTCGTGGTGATCCACGAGAACCGGGGGCTGAACCCCTATGTCGAGGATGTCGCGCGGCGGGTGGCGGTGGCGGGTTTCACCGCGCTGGCGCCGGACGGGCTGACGCCGCTGGGCGGCTATCCGGGAACCGACGACGAAGGCAAGGCGATGCAAAAGACGCTGGACAAGGGCAAGCTGACCGAGGATTTCATCGCCGCTTACGAGCATCTGGCGGCGGATGCAAACTCCAACGGCAAGGTTGGCGCGGTGGGGTTCTGTTATGGCGGCGGCGTCTGCAACGCCATGGCGGTGCGCCTGCCCGGTCTGGCGGCCTCGGTCCCGTTCTACGGCCGCCAGCCCAAGGGCGACGACGTGGCGAAAATCCAGGCGCCGCTGTTGCTGCATTACGCCGGGCTGGACGAGCGGGTCGGCAAGGGCTGGCCGGACTACGAGGCGGCGCTGAAGGCCCACGGCAAGGAATACACCGCCCATATCTATCCGGACGTCAACCACGGCTTCCACAACGACACCACGCCGCGCTACGACAAGGCGGCGGCGGAACTGGCCTGGTCGCGGACGGTTGAGTTCTTCACGGCGAAGCTGACGTAAAGAATTGGATGGGCGCGGGCGCGGGCGAAGAGTGTCCGTCCTACCCCCGCCGCCCGCTGGACACCACATCGCGGGTCATCAGGGGCAGGCCTTCGAGCGTTCTTAGCGCTTGTTTCAGTTTGACCTGCATGGCGCGGGGCAGGCGCTTGGGATTAATTCGGGGGCCGGGCTCGCGGCCGGCCTCGATATCCGCGATCTGCTGCTCCAGCATGACGCGTGTGACGATCTGGTGGGCCTCGCGCAAATTGTCCAGATCGTCCTGCACCAGGGTGCCGGAATCGCGCACGGCCGCCAGCCGCCCGGCGGTGGAGGTGGCGGGGCTGGCCAGCTTCAGCGCCATGGCGCGCGCGCCGCAGGTGATGGGGAACAGGCCGCCGAGCTTGAGGTCCATGCGGCCCTCTTTCAATTTGAAGCCGCCAAACAAGCCCAATGGGGCATGGTGATGTTCGATCTGGGCCGCCATCATATTCAGGAAATGCTGGGCCTGGGCCGCGTGATCCACCGCAAAATCACGCAGCCGTTGGGCCAGCGCGAAATCGCCATGGACCGGCACGAAATCGAAGAAGATGCCGATCATCAGCAGCGCCTCGGGTTCAGGGGTGCGCAGCCAGCGCAGGACCTCTTCCTCCCAACCCCCGAGAGAGCGCCGCCAGATCACGTTGCTGGCCATCACATGACCCTTGCAATAAGGGATACCGGCGGCGTCCAGCAATCCTGTGGCGCGCTCGGCGACCTCATTGAACCAGGGATCGTCGGCCTCGGTCCCTTCATGGACGATGGCGTTGTCCTGGTCGGGGACCAGCAGGCTTTCACCACGCCCGCCGGAACCCAATACAAGCATTGCCCAGGGCGCCGGCGGGTCGCCCTTGCCCTCCTCGGCCATGGCGGCGACGGCGAGTTCGGTGGCGCGGCGCGTCATGTCGCAATAGACCTGGCTGATGACGGCGGCGGCGTTCATGGCGCCCACGCCCTCGGCCAGCATGCGACGCACCAGACCAGGCAATTCGGCGCGCGCGGCGGCCATGTCGGCGGCGGTTTGCGCGGCGTCCAGCCGATCGCCAAGCTGCAGCGTATCGCCGACGCGCAGCTTCAGCAGCGCCCGGCCGGTGACCATGCCGATGGCGCGGCGGGTAACTGGTTCCACCGCCACCAAATGGCGCACGCCGCGCGCCATCATGCGGCCCAGCGCCTTGTAAACGAAGGCGTCCTCGCGGATGTCCTGGACCGGGCTGGAGAGGAAGGCCTCGATCCGGTCGGCCGCCGCGCCCGCGCCGTCCTGGGCCAGCGCCCGCAGGATATCGCGCTCGGTAATGATGCCGGTGGGACGGCCGGCCTCGTCCAGGGTGATCAGCGACGAGACCTTCTCCTCGACCATGCGGCGCGATGCGGCCTCCAGCGTCATGCCGGGATCCGCGAGCGAGATCGGCGCGCGCATGACCTCGCCCACGCGGTGGCGGTAGGGGAAGGAATCGAGACGTTCCAGCGGGGCCTTATCCATCGGTCTCTCCCTTGTTCTCGCTGCGCGCGGCAGGCAGCCATCCGGCCTGACGCTGTTGGGACAGCAACACCCGGGCGCCCATGGAGAATTCCCGCGCCTCGCCGTAGGTGGCGATGCCGCGGTCGATGAGTTGCGCCATCAGGGCGATCCAGATTTCGGCTGTGACCAGCGCGTCGCCGAGGGCTGTGTGGCGGCCCTCGATCTCCACTCCGAAACGCGCGGCGAGGCTTTCCAGCCCGATATCCTTTTCCTTCGGGTAGAGGGCGGAATAGAGCAGCGCGGTATCCAGCGCCGGCGGGGTTTTCCAGGGCAGCTCCCGGCGGTCGCATTCGGCCTTCAATATGGCGAGGTCGAAACCGATGGAATGGCCGACCACGACAGCGCCCCCGATCATTTCGGCGAGCGGTGGCCAGCCGCCGGCGAAGTCGGGGGCGCCGGCGACCATATTGTCGGTAATGCCGTGGATGGCGGCGCTCTGCCGCGGGATGGGGATGCCGGGATTGACCAGGCTGTCCAGATTGATCCGGGGATAGAAGCGGTGGCCGTGACAGCGCACCGCGCCCAGCGAGACGATGCGCGCAATTGCGACGTCGAGGCCGGTGGTCTCGCTGTCGAACACCAGGACCGGCAAGTCGTCGAGCGGCCGGTCATGGGGCGGGGCATTCGGATCGATCGCGACAGCCGTTGGCGGGTTATCATGCAGGCTGAGGTCGTGCAGGACCTGGTTGCGCCGGCCGGGCTCGCGATGGGGCAGCGAGATGACGAACCCGCCATGCTCGCCGAGCGGCGCCACCAGCCCCTTGATGCGCCGGCCGTCCACCAGCAGCAGTTCGGCCTCCACGGCCTCGCCGGTCTCGTGGGCGCGGTGTTCGATATCGACCATGTGATCACGCTCCAGCGCGGCATAGACCGAGGTGCCGACGGCCACCGCCTCGGCGCCCAGCACCTTCAGCGCGGCGTCGTTGACGAGGCTGACCAGGCCGGCCTCGGTCATCACCAGCAGGCCCTCGGCGGCGGCGGCGACCACGGCGGCGAGCTTCTCGTCGGTGCGCCCGCCCAGTTCCCGTTGCGCCATAATCGCGCGCCGGGCCGCCGCGCCCAGTTCCATGGCCTCCAGGCCGGGCTCGCCAAGAGCGGGCCAGTCGGGTGGCAGCGGGTCGTCGCGCCCGGCCGCCACCAGCAACAGGCCGCGCAAACGCTCCAACTCGTCAAAATGATGGTCGACCATTGTAAAGCCGATCCAGACCGCCCCGATGCCGGCCACCAGCAAGCCCATCAAACCCACTATCGGCAGGCTTGGCCCGGCGCGGAAATCCACCGTATGGACCGCCATGATAATGCCGGCGGCAAGCAGCAGCAGGCTGAGAAAGATCAACAGCCAGGCGAAGGCCTTGCGCGCGCTTGGCTTTTGCCGCGGGGCCGGCATGGAATCTCCTTAACTACCTAATTTGTAAATCATGCGGGCGATATCGCTTTCCAGCGGGAACGACAGCATGCCCATGACATCGTATCCCAGCAGCCAGGGCATCAGATAGAAGCGGAACATGAAAAAGAACCAGGCGATGTAAAGCGGCACGATGGGACGCACCAGGAATTTGGGCGTTACATAGCGGAACCAGTGCATCAGCGGGTTGGTCAGGCGCACAAAGGCGCGCATGAAAAAGAAGGTGGAATCCTCGGGCAGGAACAGGTTCATGCCGGTGCGACCGATCAATGTCCACATGACCATGCCCAGCGAATAATCAAGAACGATCACCCAAATCGGAAAAGCGTCAACCAAACAACCGAACTCCCTTGAGAATCATTTGCGCATGACAATAGAACATTTTCCACGCGCATGGAATTGGCGCCGGCGTTCCTTGCCGTGGAAAAGGCAAAAAAAATCGGGGCGAAGCCTAGGCTTCGCCCCGAGGGTAATTTGTTGTTTCCGCGTTAGTGGGCCGCGGAAAGGACTGTGTCGCCCTTCGGAACGCGCATGTCATCGACCATGCGCTGTGTTTCCGCATCGGGCTCCGGCGTCATGAGCGATACCACGACCATGGCGACCAGACTCACCGGCATGCCGATGATGGCAAAGCGCAGATGGTCGATATAGAACCATTCCGCGCCGCCCAGCCACTTGATATTGACGAGATACAAGGTTCCCGCCAGGAACCCGAGTGCCATACCGGCAATCGCGCCCTGTTTGTTCGCCCGTTTCCACCAGACACCCAGCACCAGCGGGAAGAACAGGCCGGAAGCCGCGAAGTCGAAGGCCCAGGCCACCGCGCCGAGGATGCTCGTCAACTGCAGGCTGGCGACAAACGCGCCGGCCGCACCGAGGACGAGTAGCAGGACGCGGGCGACGATCAGGCGGTGCTTGGTATCCGCCGACGGGTCAATGATCTTGTAGTACAGATCATGCGACAGCGCGTTGGCGATGGCCAGCAGAAGACCGTCCGCCGTTGACATCGCCGCGGCCATGCCACCGGCCGCCACCAGACCCGAGATCACGGCGGGTAGACCGGCAATTTCCGGCGTCGCCAGCACGACGATATCGCCGCGCATGAAGAACTCATTGATCTGAAGGATACCGTCACCGTTACTGTCGGAAATCGCCAGGAAGCCGACAGCGCTCCATTTCTGGACCCAGTCAAGCGCCTGAACATCGGCAAATGCCTTGCCGATGATGCCGGTCGCCAGTTCGGGATTCAGCAACTGCAGCTTGGTGAAGGTCGCCAGCGCCGGCGCCGTGAAGTACAGCAGGAAGATGAACAGCAGCGACCATGCCACGGACTGACGCGCGGCCTTCACCGAAGGCGTAGTGAAGTAACGCATCAGGATATGCGGCAGCGACGCCGTGCCCGTCATCATGCAGAAGGCCAGGGTGACGAATTTCCACGATGCTACAGCACCCCCCGCTGCGGCGTGATGCACCGTCAGCGCCTTGAGGCCCGGAAAACTCTCGGTCGGCAAGAGTGTTCCAACCTGTTGCGTGGCTTCAAGCGCCGTCAACGCCTCGACCGCGTGACCGTATGCAAACTGCGGGATCAGGCCGAAGCCCTGCTTGTTGGACATCCAGAACACCGGCAACAGATAGGCGATGATCAGCACGATATACTGCGCCACCTGGGTCCAGGTAACCGCCCGCATGCCACCGAGCATCGAACAGAGCAGGATACCAAGCAGACCGAACCAGACACCGACTTCGAACGGGATACCCAGTGCGCGAGAGGCGATCGTGCCCGTGGCGTTGATCTGCGCCGTCACATAGGTGAATGACGCCACAACCAGGATGATCACGGCCAGCAAGCGCGCCGTGTTACCGCCGTAACGAGTGCCAATAAAGTCCGGCACGGTGTAGCAGCCAAACTTGCGCAGATACGGCGCCATCAGCGAGGCGACAAGCACGTAACCGCCCGTCCAGCCGACGACGAAGGCCAGATAGCCATGACCGCCGAAATAGATGCCGCCCGCCATGGCGACGAAGGACGCGCCGGACATCCAGTCCGCCGCCGTCGCCATGCCGTTGAACACGGCGGGAACCTGGCGGCCGGCCACGTAGTAAGCTTCGACCTGCATGGTCCGCGAAAGCCAGCCGATGGCGGCGTAAATGAACACGGTGAAGGCGATGAACAGGATACCGATGGTATCGCCGCTCATACCCGCGAAATGCTCCAGGAGCGCCATCAGGATGATGAAGGCGATGAAGCCGCCCGTATACATTGCGTATACTTTTGGCAGGTTATCGATAAAGGTGTTTTTCATTGGTTTTCCTCCTTGGCCCTTTATTTGGTTTCGTCTTCGGCGACGCCGAATTCTTCATCGATCTTGTTTTGGCTGTGCGTTAGCCAGAAAATCAGAACGACGAAGATAATCAGCGACCCTTGCGCGGCCATGTAGAAGCCAAGCGGGAAGCCGAAGATTACTGTGGTGTTAAGGGAATCGGCGAACCAGTGGATGACGAAGGAGAAAATAAACCAGATTACCAGCGTGAGAATCGTGAGATTCTTGGTTTTTGCCCAGTGCTGTGCACGTTTTTCGGGCGTTAGGTCAGACATAGTAAAGCCCCCGGTCTGTTATAACGACGCAACAGCACAACTCTTTATGCAAGCACTCATGCTGTTAACAAAATTCGCCAGCTAAGTTACGGCCTGTTATTTCCTGTATCCGACCGTTTTTTATGCTACCCACTGACAAATCGCGGCAGATAGTTTGATGGAATCCTGCGGACATCATTAACGTTTGAGATTTAACATTAACAAAATAGAAAAGCAATCCATATGGTTAGCGAGCTGAAAGCCGCCATTAAAGAAACGGGCGCATATTTGTTTATGGCGTTAAAATCGTTATTGTTCTGGCGACGTGAACCACCGGTTGTGAATGTCGAACAACTGGTAAAATATGTCGAGACCAGGTCCAAGTTCGTCGCGCAAACAACCCTTTTTGGTTATGTAAAGACGCGCGCCGGCACGCGGTACGTTTCATTATACGAGGATCCGCTGTTCACCGAGTCGGTCAATATCGCCAAATGGGAAATCTACCTCGTCTGTCTGAGCGACATGGCCACCTGGGCCACAGCCAGCCTGGGCCGTCAGGCCTTTGCCAGGCCCGGTGAACTGGAAGAATTGGCGATCCATATCGTCGACAGCGTGATAATGGCCGAGGAAATCCCGACACAGCGTCCGCAGGGTTTCGGCGATTTCCGTGAGACCCATGCCAAGCGCGTCCGGGCGACCTCCTGGAACCAGGTCGATCCGGGTGAAGGCCCCTTCGAGAACAGCCTTGCCGCCCTGGTCGAATGGGCGCCAATCGCGGACGAGTTGAAGCTGTTCGATGTCGAAATCGTCAAGAATTCGATGCGGCATAAATGGAAATCGGTCCGCGACCAGCTGAATAAACTGCTTGACGCCGAGTCGGTATTGACGGACTGGCGATCGATGCACGGCGAAGAGCCGAAGACAGGCAAGGATTAGCAGCCGCGGGGCCCGAATACCGGCCCTCCTCCATATAAGAGAAGGGCCGATAAGGCGAGGGGTTCACCTCGGGTTGGGCGATGGCTTACTGGGCCGCGCAGGGATTGCAGGGATTCTTCGCCGCGCAAGGATTGCACGGGTTGGCCGCCGCGCAGGGATTGCACGGGTTGGCGGCGGCGCAGGGATTGCACGGGTTGGCCGCCGCGCAGGGGTTGCACGGATTGGCCGCCGCGCAGGGATTGGCACAGCAGGGGCTGCAGGGGTTCTGCGCACAGGCTGAGGCCGCGCAGGGATTGGTGCTGGCCGCGAACGATACGCCAGGCACGACCATCGCCATGGTGGCGGCGGCAACACCGGCGGCGAGGGCGGTCTTGAACTTGTTGTCGGTGATCGGCATTGATTTTCTCTCTTCCCAATATGTTGAAACGGACAGGGCATCTCCCTGCTGGAAGGCAATAAACCGCACCGCCGTCACGGGTTCATCCCGCAAGTATCACGAAACCGTCCCGGAGAGCCGGGATCATTCACGTTTGCGCGAGCGGAAGGCGGAAGGAGAAGGCGGCGCCGTGGCCCGGAATGCTTTCCACATGAATCGGACTGTCGTGAAGCTGCAGAATGCGCCGGGTGATCGCCAGCCCCAGCCCGGCGCCCTCGGGCGCGTCGGCGCGGGATTTTTCGACCCTGTAAAAGCGCTCGAAGATTCGGTCGCGGTCGGCCTCGGGGATGCCGGGACCGGTGTCGGCGACACGGGCCTCGATGCCCTCGGCGTCGGGAACAAGCGAGAGCGAGACCTTGCCGCCCTCGGGCGTGTATTTGATGGCATTCTCGATCAGGTTTTCCAGCACCCGCTCGATCAGCCCGATATCGGCCCGCACGAAGGGTGCGCCGGCGGGCATGTCCAGTTCCAGCGTCATGTTGCGGCGTTCGGCCTGGGGCTGGAATTTCTGAGTTACGTCCTGCACCAGTTCGGCCAGCGAGAAGGGCTCGAAATTCAGCCGCGTGCCGGTCGAATCCAGCATGGTGAGTTCAAATAGCTCAGTCACCAACCGGCTGAGCCGATCGCCCTGGCGCGCCGCGAGGTCGATATATTTGTGCTTTTCCTCAGGCGTGAAACTGTCTTCCTTCATCAGCAGGGTTTCCAGATAGCCCTGCAGCGAGGCCAGCGGCGTGCGCAAATCATGCGAGATATTGGCGACCATGTCGCGGCGCGCCGCATCGGCCTGGCGGAGCTGTTCGATCTGGTCGGCGATGCGTTGCGACATTTCCTCGACCGTCACGCCCAGCCGGTCGATCTCGTCACCGCCGCGCCGCCAGCCGGCCAACTTCATCGGCGAGTCGAAACCATCGTCGCGGAACTGGTCGACTGCTTGGGTAAGCCGGCGCAGGCGCCGCGTCAGCCAGGCGAAGGACAGCACGCCGGCCGCCAGCGCCACCAACAGTCCCAGCCCGCCGGCAAACAGCGCCAGCCGGACGATCAGGCTTTCCGAGACCATGCCGGCGACGGAATCGTATTTCTCGCCGCCCAGCACGACATAAAGGTAACCGGCCAGCGCATCGCCATCCATCACCGGCGCCGCGGTGAAAGGTTTCTGTCCGGTCGTATTACGCGGGTCGTCACCACGCAACGGCAGCATGTCGGGTCCCGCCAGCCAGGCCGTTATGGGGACCAGATCCACCACATCGCGCTTCACGCGGCCCGGATCGGCGGAAAAGGCCAGTATCTCACCGTCGCCGTCCAGCAGATAAACCTCAATCCGCGGATTGATGACCATCAGCTTGTCGAACAGGTCCTTCAGGGCCGGCTGGTTGACCTCGCCGCCCGCGATCAGCGGATAGGCGTCGGCGATATATTGCGCCAACGGGGCATTCAGGCTCTGGTCCACCTCTTCCTGGTAAAGCCGGGTCGAGGCCAGGGTCAGGGCGATCCAGGCGGCCCCCGTCACGGCGAGAATCGCAATCAGCGCCAGAGTGAGTTTGGCCGACAGGGTGCGCGGCATTACCCGGCCCCCGCCGCGCGCTCGGCCTGGGTGGCGGCCAGCCGGTCGTTGAACTTGTAGCCGACCCCCCAGACCGTCATCACATATTCGGGGTTCGACGGGTCGCCCTCGATCTTGGCGCGCAGGCGGTTGATGTGGGAATTGACGGTATGCTCGTAGCCGTCATGGCCATAACCCCAGACCAGGTCCAGCAACTGCTGGCGCGAATAAACCCGGCCAGGATTGCGCGCGAACTGCATCAGCAGGTCGAATTCCCGCGCGGTCAGTTCCACCGGCTCGTCGCCGATCGACACGGTGCGTTTATCCGGGTCGATCGTCATGGCGCCGACGGTTACCAACGCCCCGTCCTCGCCGCCGGATTTCGGAGCCAGCGCTTCCAGCCGGCGGAAGATCGCCTTCACCCGGGCGATCAGCTCGCGGATGCTGAAGGGTTTGGTCAGGTAATCGTCGGCGCCCATCTCCAGCCCGACCACGCGGTCGACCTCCGACGATTTGGCGGTCAGCATAAGGATCGGGGTGTAATGGTCGCCGGCGCGCAGACGGCGGCAGAGTTCCAGCCCCTCCATGCCCGGCAGCATCAGGTCGAGGATGATCAAGTCCCAGCCGCCGGCCGTGGCGAATTCGTAGCCGGTATTGCCGTCGGCGGCCAGTTGCACCTCGCAATCCAGGTCGCGCAGATGCAGCGAGACCAGCTCGGCGATATCCTCGTTATCCTCGACAATCAGTATTCTTCGCGACACGGGTGGAATGCTTTCGTGGTTACGGCCAGTATATGGTGGCGCAGCATAACGCGAGGTTATCACGAAATCGTCACGATCGAGACCATGACCACATAAGGAAGAAACAGTCATGCAGGACACGCAGTCTGACCGGGACCAGATCACACGCATCATCGATCTCTACTTCGCCGGCATGTACCGAAGCAGGGCAGCGGATATCGAAGCGTCTTTTCACCCCAACGCAACGATCACGGGTTATCGCGGCGACACCGGCGAACTCGTCGAGATGGGCTGCGAGAGATTCCGCGATTTCGTATCCAGCCAGCCGCCGCCGGCCGAAAATGGCGAGCCCTTCGAAATGACGCTCGATTCGATGGATATCAAAGGCAGGGTCGCCATGGTCCGGGTGACCGACCGCTACCTCAACAAGCGATTCACCGATCTGATGCTGCTTCTGAAAACCGATGATGGCTGGCGCATTTACAGCAAACTGTGGCACGCGGAGCCGTTGTAATCCGGCGCGCCCCCGCCGCCATTATCGACGTCAAAACAGGGCCGCTCCGCATTACCATCTAATGCCGATAAAAAGTAATTGTTTTTGCTCGTTTTACTGGTATAAACAAACGAAGAAAAAATAGTGGACGGCAAGCCTGTTTCAAGCGGTGCGGGAGGAAAAACATGCTGGCGTTGATCGACATCATCCTGCCGGTGTTCGGCATCACGCTCTGCGGTTACGTGGCGGGGCGCGCCGGGCTGCTGGGCAAGGACGGCATCGACGCACTGAACCGGTTCGTCTATTATTTCGCCCTGCCGGCGCTGCTGTTCATCCTGGTCGCCCAGGCCCCGCGCGAACGCATATTCTACGCCAATTTCCTTTATGTCTGGATCGGCGCGCTGGTCATTACCTATGGGGTGACGGCGCTGATAAGCCGGTATATTTACCGCGACAGCCTGTCGATCATGTCGATGCGCTGCATCAACGTGACCTTCGCCAATTGCGGCTATATCGGCATCCCGCTGGCGATCAATGCCTTCGGCGAGGACGGGGCGCTGCCGGCGGTGCTGGGCGTCACCATCCTGGCGGTGTTCGTGATGAGCACGACGATCTTCCTGATCGAGACCGACAAAAGCCGCGCGGCGGCAGGGCAAGCCGCGTCGAAGGCGAAAATCCTCCGTCAGATCGCCATGGCCTTGTTGAAAAACCCGATCACCATCCCGGTCGCCATCGGCGTGATGGTGCCCGTCTTCCGGATTACCCTGCCCGAGGTGGTGGTGGATTTCTGCCGGCTGCTGGGCGGCGGCGCGATCCCGGTGACGCTGTTCTCGCTGGGGGTATTCATCTCGCGGCAATCGCTGAAGCATGTCGGGCGGCAGGCCGGGCTGCTAACCTTCCTGACGCTGGCGGTGCATCCCTTTGCCGCCTGGGTGCTGATCGAAACCCTGTTCCCGCTGGAGCCCGTATGGGCGGCCTCCACCGTGATGTCGGCGGCCATGCCGGCCGGCGCCACCGCCTTCGTGATCGCCCAGCGCTATCAGGTATTCGTGGCCGAAACCTCGGCCAATATCCTGCTGTCAACGGTGCTGTCGGTCGGCTCAGTATCGGTGTTGCTGCTGTTGTTGGGCGTGACATGAACGAGCGAATGGTCGTTACCCGCCGGGTGCGGGATTTTCTGGCGGAGGATTTCGCCGCGATCGACTCGGAATTACCGGCGCTGCTGGCAGTTTTGAACCAGCGCCACATGGCCGAATGCTGGCACAAGCATGGCAGCTTCCGCGACCATCTGATCGGCGTCTATCGCATTCTCGCTTTGTGGGGCCAGCCGCGCGAGGCGCAATTGCTGGGCCTGCTGCACAGTGTCTATTCCAACGAATATGTCGATCTCGCTTTGTTCAACGCCGCGGGCGGGCGCGGCGACCTGGTGTCGCTGGTCGGCGAGGAAGTGGAATCGCTGATCCATTCCTTCTGCACCATCCCGCGCAACGAATTCGCCATCGCGCTTCTGGAGCGTGACGAAATTCCCGCCGAGGGGTTAATGCTGACCAATAGCGACGGCGCGCGATTCGCGCTGGACCGCCGCCGCGTCGGCATCTTCCTTGCGGTAACGCTGGCCGATCTCGCCGAGCAATGGTTCGCCTGGCAGGACCATGTGATGGCGGGCTATCCGAACGTGACCTCGGACAGGCCGACGAACGGACATTGGGGCGCCGTGATGTGGCCCGGCCCGATGCGCCCCAGCATGGCGAACTGGAGCCTGCTGTCCCGGCTGGCGCGCCATATGCCGGCGCTCGACCTGCCGACCCCGCCGATCTTCGACCATTGCACCGCGGACCTGACACCCGAGGACGAGGCCGGGGCGGCGGCGCTGTACTGGCAGGTGGCGAACGCCCAGATTCAGCCCGCATCGCGCGGTTCGGTCGAACAGATGCTGGAGGCGGCGATCGCGCGCAATCCCTGGGCGGCGGAACCCCGGCTGACACTGGCCCAGCTTTGCCTGATGGACGGCGACTTCCAGCGCGCCGAGGATCAGGCGCAGCGGGGCCTGGAACTACTATGCCAATGGGGCACGCCCTGGGACAAGCGCATCCCCTGGTCCGGCTGGGTCGCCTGGTCCCGGGTGCTGTTACAGGGCGCGCGTGACCGGACATGGCCGGGGACGATCCGCCACCACAACAATCTGGGCATGGTGGACGTGGTAGATTGAGGCCAGTTTGGCCGATCGATTTCGGTTGTCAGGTTATCTTTGTCAGCGCTCTTAATCCGGCCCACCAACGTCGTCTTCCCACTGATTGAGCACGGCCAGCATATCCTTATTCTTCGTCAAGGTTGCGTTGCCCCTGGCCGTATATCCGAATTCGCTGCGGATGGTCGGGTCCGCGCCCGCTTCCAGAAGCAACCGCACCACAGCAACATGTCCCTGGCCGACTGCATTATGCAAGGCCGTATGACCCAGTTCGCCTATCGCGTTGACTTCAGCCCCGCCCGCCAGCAATGCCTCCACCTCCATAACGATACCTCTGACGCTAGCCGTAATAATGGGAGTGCCCCCGCAATGCCCGCGCTGGTTCACATCGTTGAGATCAATTTCGAAATAGTCAGGCAAGCCTTCGTCGATGTAACGCAGAAGGACATCCCGTGCGGTCAGCTTCGTTTTATCGGCCATTCGATCATCTCGCATTTTCGGCCGTATGCCGTTCCGTCAACGGCCCAGCCACAGCGGGAAACATAAACTAGATTTTGCTTAGTTTGGGTTAAGGAACTGGGGCGCCCAGCTATCCCATCACCGCCACCGTCGCCAATGCCGTCGCCACCAGCCTTTCCTTCTCGCCCTTCGCGGCGAACACGTCGGCGCGGGCGATTACGAAGCGGCGGCCGGGCTGGATGACCTGGCCGCGGCCGATCAGGTAGTCGCCGACGCCGGGGGCCAGCAGGTGCAACTTGTATTCCGAGGTCACCACGTCGCCGGCGACCGAGGCGGCGGCCCAGGCGCAGGCGCTGTCGGCGATGCAGCCGATCACCGCGCCATGGGCGAAACCGTGATGCTGGGTGAGATCCGGGCGCAGTTTGA
>CBFDDT010000081.1:0-16614 GCA_965603635.1 uncultured bacterium
TTGATCAGAACCATCAGAATACTGACGGCGCCCAGCGACACCGCGAGAACCAGCCAGCCCATGGCCAGTGAGAATTCCATGGTCCAATCCACGCGGTAGGGCTCGAAGGCGAGGACGATGGCGCCATAAAACATTGCCGCCGCCAGCGCCTGCACGGCATTGCCGCTTACCAGATCCATGCCGCCGCCGTGGCGTTTCTGCCAGATCGTGCCGAAGGTGATGGCCAGCAGCGAGACAATGCAGGAGGCAAACCCAAGGAGCGGAATGTCGCCGCCAAGCCGCGGCCACAACACCAGCACAACTCCCGTCGCGCCCAGTGCGATTCCCAGCCACTGCGCCGGCGCCGGCTGTTCGTCCAATAGCCAAACGCCCAGCGCGGTAGTCAGCACGGGCTGGATGCTGACGATCAGGGCGGACAATCCGGCGGGCATGCCTTGGGCGATGGCGAAAAACACGCCGCCCAGATAAAAGCCGTGCATCAAAACGCCGACAAACAGTAAATTCAGGACCATTGGCCCACGCGGCCAGGGTCGCCGCATTATAAGGGCGATCGTCGCGAACAGCAGGAATACGATAACGAAGCGAGTCAACAGGAAGCTGAACGGTCCGGCGTCCGGCAACCCGTATTTGGCGCTGATGAAGGCGCTGGACCAGAGCAGAATGAAGAGAGCCGGAAGGGCGCGGGTTAACACGGTGCTGGTTTGATTCTAGTGGTCTGTATCAGGCATATCGTATTCATGGCCGCGTTCATCTCGGTCAGTGTTTCACTCTGGAACGCATTCACGCCCGGCTGAAACAGTTGCTGTATTTCAGGATCGCGAACGCCCACGAAAAGAAACTACAACACCGACGCCAGAGGGCGAAACCGATTATTCTCCCGAGGGCGGGGCTACCGATTCACTCGGTGGGAAAGGATACGGATTACCCAAGAATGTTACAGCAATGCGATCAGGATATCGAGCGCCCACAAACCAAAAATCACCGTGCCGACGTGAACCGCGAGCGTTACGGTGTAACCGACGCCGATTATCGAAAGCGATAGTGCGCCCATGGGGCGAACGTTGGATGGCCCGGAATCCACGTGCAATGCACCCACGCCCCCAAGCGCCGCGATGGACGCAAGAATGTAATCGCCCATCCACAGAAATCCCAGAATGCCTGTACCGGCGGCGAGCAGCAGAACGCGGCGCGCCCAGACGGCATTGGCCGAATGAACCATGGCGCGCAGCACTTGGCCGCCGTCGAGCGGGAGAATGGGCAGCATCTGAAGCGCGTTAAGCGCCCCAAACGCAAGCAGCAGTGGCGCCGCCACGGTAATGTATTTCGCAGGCTCATCCAGGTACTGAGAGACCAAAATCCAGCCTGGGATGACGGTCAATCCGGGAGGCGCCATAACGGCGACAAAGACCAGCAGCGCCGCGACCGGCAGGATGCTGAAGGCCGGCCCCATCAACGCGCAGAAAGCCTCGTCGAAATGCGTTTTGTGGGGATGATTCCCGGTCGCGACGCCACCCAGGAATGGGATCAGCATGATACGTGGCGCCGGATGGCCCGACACCCGAAATGCCAGCCAGTGACCGAATTCGTGGATCACCAGGATCACCAGCAGCACGAGCGCGCCGACCCAACCCAACAACAGAGTGAAGGACGCCAGCGCGACCGCCGAGATTGCGGCTGCTTTCCAGGAAAAGCCGGCTTTCGCGGGTTGCGGCGAAAGATTTTCGGTTTCGCTGAGTTTTTTAAGCTTCCGGTCGTGACGGCGAAGTTCGCGCCATACGGCGAAATATTGCCACAAACTTACGGTCTCGCCGCGCCAGCGGGTGGTCAGCAAGATCCCGTCACCGGTTTCGCTCATCTCTACGATGTATAAATTGTCCTCGCCGAACGGGTAAGGTTTGCCATTCACCTCGGCAAGGCGCGATGCGCTGTATTCTGGCGGCCTTTCCTCGATGGTTTCCTGGCGCACGGTCATGAGGTTTGTGCCATGGCCACCGCTCAAATCGAGGATGAGTTCGATAATTTCCGGCGACTCCTGGATTGTTTCCGCGGAGACGGTCTTTGCATGCAGGGCGGCGCTATGGGGATCATCGGGGTTGTAGTCGAAGATCTTCCAAACCCGGGCGGGCGGCGCGGCAATCGCAGTGCACATGGTTATTATACGCATGCGGCGCCAGGGTAGTGACAAAACGGCAAGTCCGCAGAAAAATGCGGCCATTCCCCATAACCAGATATCGAAGATTGGCGACAGCATGACGTTCCCCCTTGCGGCTGCAACCATGAATAGGCCGATGCATCTTAAGGCCGGGTGAATCATCCCTAAAATCCGGTCTTTCCGGTTGCTTCGATATCGAAACCATCCTTGTTAACCGTTGTAAACGGATCGTTAACCTAAGGCTGCTAGCATGGCGTTGTAGATAACTGCCTGCCGCGCCAAACGGTAGGGCAACCGGGAGATTGGGACGTGATCGGACAGGAACATAACAACGCACGAATGGCCGCCTTGTGGATCATGCACGGCACGGCCTGCGTCAAGCTTCTCAAGGCCAACGGCCGAGAATTGCACGCCGATAATTTCGAGGCGGCGCTTCGCGAATTCGTGGATATCATTGCCGACGAAGTCGGCCGCGACAACCTGTCGGAAGCGATGGATTGGGCCGCGGCCCAGGTTTCGGTTTATGGGAGTGATTTTGAGCAAGGTTCGGTGTCGATCCACTGAGGCCTGTTTCGTAAAATCTGTTGGTGAGGGCCCGTCACAATCCCGTGCGGGCCTTTTTTCATGCATTTTACGATGAGAAAATATATAGATTCCAGGTAGGCTTTAGTTACCTGGCACATAGATTTTCATAGATAAACAGTTATCGCGCGCATAGTTTGCCGATCACATTTTCGCGCGCGCCCGGCCATGTTGGCACGAAACATGCTAATACTGTAGTTGCAACCCTTCCTTATGCCAACTTTGGCCCCGGTACCTCGTGTATCGGGGCCATTTTTTATCCGCCCGCAGCCGGAAATCCATGAATCGCGCCAGTTTTGGCACGCTATTTGCTTCTTTTACTGGTGCAACCCTTCCTTATGCCAACTTAACCCCGGCACCTGATTGATGAAATCGGATGCCGGGGTTTCTTCTTCGTTGAATTTACGGGGATTTTCGGCGCGGTAGGCCATTTGACCCTTCATTTCACGGCAGTTTCCCCATTGCAGGATGCGAATCCGGCGATTGCGGAATGCGATGTTCGCGCCTTGCAAACCACTGCATTCGCTGGGGTTATTCCGTTCGACGAGAGTTATGGAGCCTGTCTGCGGTCAGGGGGCTTGATCCGTTCGGCCCACAGCCCGCGTCTGGCGCGGCGCGCTGCGTCCTGGTCAACCTGGTAGCGATCGACATCGGCCCGCGCCTCGGCCCAGCCACTGCGCACCAACGCCTCGTTCAGGTCACGCTCGCCCAGGTAACAGGTGGCGACCGACTGTCCCTTTTCGGTCTTCGACTCGATTTCGCAAGAAACATCGCGTCCGTCGGCAAGCCTGACGAGTTCGGCCCAAGCCACGATGCCACAGCGATACTGGCCTTCGCTCAGATCGCAGCGCTCGTCGGGGGCTGGCGCCTTCAGCCCGTAAAGCCGCACCACGGCGCCGTTCAGCACAATTTCATTTCCGGAGCGAACTTCCGCTATGCCGGAAACCTCCTGCGCCCATGCAGCAAAACCAATGGACACAAGGAGGCTGGTCAAAAGCGCGATGGATCTGGATCGGTTAAACTGCATGGCCCCTGTCGGCTAGAGCATCATCCGATCTATTGGAATCGCTTATGCGATCCAATAGATCGGATAAAGATGCTCGCCCCTTGAAATTGCGGGCAATTTTACCCGATCAAACTGAACCGGACCGGTTCCGTTTGATCGGATATTGCCCTGGCGAGTGGATATGGCCATGATAATAGCCTCTCCGCGCAAAGAAGGAATCGGCAATTTCGATTTTCTGAATAAAAGTCCGTTTGGCGATTGACGTATCCTCGCTATCGCGGCGAATACGATGTGACTCGCCCATGGCAAAACGTTAGAGTGCCCGCGATTTTTTGGCAAAGGACAGGCGGGACCCAACCCATGCTCAAACTGTTGCAATGCATGTTGATAGCCGGCGGCATCACGCTGGCCTGGGGTGGCGTGGACGGCGGCGCCATGGCAGAGGACCCTGGTGGCGTCACCGTCGAGGACCTGGAAGATCTGGTCGCGGCGATCGAGGACGATGCCGAGCGTGAACAACTTGTCGGCCGCCTGAATGCACTAATCGAAATCAAAAAGGGAGAGAGCGGCGCGCTGGATCCCGAAGAGCAGACGCTGGGCGCCATCGTCATCGAGCAGCTATCCGCCCACAGCGAGGCGCTTGGACGGCAGCTTTCGGCGCTGACCAGCGCGGTTCTCACCATTCCAGACGGGTTGTCGAGCCTTCGGGCGGGTTTGTCGGACCCCGCGACGCTTGAGCTCTGGACCGTGGGTATTGTGGCCTTAATCGCGGTTATAGCCGTGGGCTTCCTGACCCAATTCGGCGTTACAAAACTCCTCGCCAAGCCATTGGCATCGGTCGTCTGGCGCAAGGGGGAAGGCCTGCTATTGCATATCCCCATGCTGGCGGCGCGCCTTGTCCTGATCCTGGTCCCCCCGGCGGCCTTTGCCGCGACGGGTGGCGTCCTCATCAGCCTGTTCGGCGCGGACAGCATCGGCCGCCCGATTACCTTGTCGGTTATCTACGCGGTAGCAATCGTCGGCGCGATCAAGGCGATCGCCAGAACCATCCTGGCGCCCGGCGCGGCGGCCGTCCGTCCCGTCCACATGGGCGATGAAACCGCGCATTACCTGTTTATCTGGATCAACCGGGTGGCGATCGTCGGCATATTCGGTTATTTCGCAATCCAGATTGCCGGATTCCTGGGTTTGGCAGTACCGGCGCAATCGTTCCTGTTCAAGCTGATCGGGCTGTTGATGGCACTGCTGGCCATAATGCTGATTATGCAGAACCGGCACGGCGTTTCCCAGTTCATCGGCGGCAAGGATAACGCGCGGTTGCTCCAGTTCCGGCGGCGGCTGGCCGATCTGTGGCATGTGCTCGCCATCCTTTACGTTGTGGTCGTTTATCTGGTCTGGGTTGTCGGCATGCCAGGCGGATTCGCCTATGTCACTCGTTCCACCCTTCTCACCGCACTCGCCATCTTCATGGGAATCGCGCTGTCATCCCTTGCCGTTCGCATGATCGACAAGGCGTTTTCCCTTTCTCATGAATTGAAGACCCGGCTGCCCGGGCTTGAGGCCCGGGTAAACCGCTACCTTCCGATCGTCAAATCCGCGCTGAAAGGAATCGTGGCGGCGATCGCCGTTCTCGCGGTGCTGCAGGCCTGGGGCCTTGATATCCTGCAGTGGCTGAGTGAACCCGCCGGCCGGGCGCTGGTTGCGCGATTGGCCAGCATTGGCGCCATCATTCTTATGGCGATCGTTGCCTGGGAGGCGTTGAGCGCCGGCATCGAGCGCTATCTCGCGAGCGAGAGCGCATCGCACAGCCAGCGGGCGCACACCTTGTTGCCGTTGATCCGCAAGGTGATACTGGCCGCCCTCACCGTGGTCGTCGGCCTTACCGTTCTGTCGGAACTGGGCATCAATATCGCGCCGCTGCTGGCCGGCGCCGGCGTTGTTGGCCTGGCGGTCGGTTTTGGCGCGCAGACGCTGGTGCGCGACATCATCACCGGCCTGTTCATCCTGATCGAGGACACCATCTCGGTCGACGATTACGTAATGCTGGGCGGCCATGACGGCACTGTCGAGGCGCTGTCCATCCGTTCCATCCGGCTGCGCGATCCCTCGGGCACCGTCCATACGATCCCCTTCAGTGACGTCACAACGGTCATCAACTACACCCGCGACTTCGCCTTTGCGGTGCTGGAAATCGGCGTCGCCTACAAGGAGGACGTGGACCGCGTGATACAGGTTATCGAAGAGGTCGGCCAGGAACTGCGCCAGGACCCGGATCAGCAGGGATATATAATGGATGACGTGCAGGTGCAGGGCCTGGACCGGTTTGACGATTCGGCCGTGGTGATAAAGGCGCGCATCAAGACCGCGCCCGGCTGGCAATGGGCGGTCCGGCGGGCCTTTAACCGATTGTTGAAGCGGCGATTCGATGCGGAAGGCATAGAAATTCCATTCCCGCAGCAAACCCTGTGGTTCGCCGAGGAATCCGGTGAAGGCGCGGCAAGCCTGCAAGGGGAAAAAGCGCCCGAGCGCAAGCCCCGCAAGACCGGCGCGCGCGCGGAAGGCGATATGGACGGGGACGGAGACGGGGGCGGGGATCGTTAGTGGAGTGAATCAGGCGGGGCGCGACCTCGTCCTTCGAGACGCAGCCTCTGGCTGCTCCTCAGGATGAGGTTCCATCGTTTGTGCCCTCATCCTGAGGAGGGCCAAAGGCCCGTCTCGAAGGACGAGGTCGCGCCATTGCCTCAAGCGAGAGTCAGTGTAAATAGACGGGGCCCACCTATCCGGTCATGCGGCCGCGGCGCACCAGTTTTTCGGGCGGAAAGATCAGGCTGACGGTGGTTCCCGTGCCTTTCTGGCTGTCGATGTCGACGCGTGCGCCAAGCAGTTCGGCAAGGCCTATCGACAATGGCAGG
Organism: uncultured bacterium; assembly: GCA_965603635.1. GTDB lineage: Bacteria > Pseudomonadota > Alphaproteobacteria > UBA8366 > JADFVY01 > JADFVY01. The sequence goes on from CBFDDT010000081.1 coordinate 6,653, forward strand.
CCCAGTCCCATGCCGCCGATCGGGTCGCTCATCGGGTCGCCCACCAGTTGACCGAATCGATCGGTCGCAAGCGGCAAATCCTCGGTGGCTATCCCGGCGCCACTGTCCTGTACGCTTATGCGAACCGAGCCATCCGACATCTCGCTGATTGTAATTCGGACATCACCGCCTTCGGGGCTGAACTTGATAGCGTTGGACATCAGGTTCTTCATAATCTGGGCAAAGCGTTCCGCGTCCGTTTTGACCGGTAGCACCAATTCGCTGCTCTCGACGTGAATCTCCACCTGGGCCTGGGTCGCTTGATCCTCCAACGCCGCGACCATCTCCCAGACAATAGTCGCGGAATCGGCTTCGCTTTCCAGAACGCCCAGTCCACCGCCCTCGATGCTGGCAATATCGAGAATGTCGTCGATGATCGCTTTCAGATGGCGCGCGCTCTCCGAGATATGGCCGGCATATTCGCAATAACGGCCAAGGTCCGGTTCGCCAAACAGATTGCCGCTCATGCCCTCGGCGAAACCGATGATCGCATTCAGCGGCGTGCGCAGTTCGTGGCTGACGTTGGCCAGAAATTCGGTCTTGACCCGGCTGGCGGACTCGGCCGCGTTTTTTGCCTCGCGCAATTCCGCCTCGACCCATTTGCGGAAGGTGATGTCCTGTGAAACGGTGATGATATTGACGATGCGATTCGCATCGTCCCGCAGCGCCGACTTGGTCGAAAGGAATGTCCGGGTCATGCCGTGGGCGTCGGTGATGTCCTCTTCATAACCGGACAGCGTGCCGGCGCCCTTGATCACTTCCCGGTTGGCCGACATTTCGCGCTCGCCCTGCACCTTGCCAAGAATATCGGCGACCGGCACGCCCATCGTTTCCTCGGGACGCTTGCCATAGAACGAGGCCATGTACTGATTGACGAACACGTAATTACCGTCGCGGTCTGACACGGAAACCATCGCCGGGACAGTGTCCACGATTCCACGCAGGCTGTTCCGGGTCGCCCGCAGGTCGCGGCGGTAGCGGCGTTCCTTGGCGGTAAGGCTGCGCTCCAGCAACTCGCCGCGCATCTGGGTCCTTTTTATATTGGCCCAGGCGGTAAGCAGGTTTCGCGCCCGCAGATGAAATTCGCCGGGATCGACCGGGTCGTCGAGGACATCGGACGCGCCGGCCTCCAGAGCGCGGAACCGCAATCGCAGATCGTTCGGTTCCACAAAATAAATGACCGGGATGTTTTCGCATTCGGGAATGCGCCGGAAGCGGCGGATCGCCCGCACACCGTTCAGCGCCGGCATCGTTCGACCGACGATGACAAGGTCGGGCGGCATATCCGAAGACGCCTCGATGGCGGCCCGCGGATTGGCGAAACCTTCGATGTTCACGTCGGCCTCGATCGAAGCCGCCAGTTCAAGATACTGGCGTCGTTTTGCCGGACGGTCGTCTATAACTACGATAAAGGGCATGACCTACAGACTCGCTTATTTCTCCACCCTTCTTGAATAGTAGTTACCGGTATTATTACCGAACCACTAACAACAAAGAGAGTTTTCCTAAATAAGGTTTATTTTTCATTAAAATGCGCCGCGCGAGTCCTTAAATCAACAGAAATCTTAACCACCTAGCTCTGTTTAGGTAATCATGAGTCTTTTCAAGGTACTCGCTTTGTAACCGGTAGGGCGTTTTAAGGCTGGCGCGTGCGTGGAAACTGCGGCATCTTCAAAACCTGCCACATGGCTTAAACGAATCACTTCAGGGAGAATTTCGAATGGCGCTTAAAAAAATTCAGGTCGGGCCGCGGATGAGCCAGGCCGTTGTCCATGGCGATACGGTCTATCTGGCAGGGCAAGTCGCACTCGCCGCGCCGGGCGGTTCGGTCACCGACCAGACCAAGAATATCCTGGATCGGATCGACGCCCTGCTGAGCGAAGCCGGAACCAGCAAGTCCAACCTGATCACAGCCACCATCTGGCTGTGCGATATGGGCGACTTCAACGAAATGAACGCGGTATGGGATGCCTGGGTTGCCCCCGGCGACACGCCTGGCCGCGCCTGCGTGGAATCGCCGAAACTGGCGTCGCCCGACTTTACGGTCGAAATCCAGGTCGTCGCCGCCTTGTAATCCGGGGACGAACCCCATGAAGATACTGGTGCTGGGAAGCGGTGTTGCGGGTGTAACTGCGGCTTGGCGGTTGCTGCGGGACGGCCACGAGGTCTCGGTGGTCGATCGCCAACCGGCGCCGGCGGAAGAGGCCAGTCATGCCAATGCCGGACTCGTGGCGCCAGGCCACTCCTTCGCCTGGGCCTCGCCAAAGGTTCCTAAAATTCTTCTCACATCGCTGTGGCGGAACGATCAGGCCTTTCGTTTTCGCCTGACGCCGGACCCACGAATGTGGGCATGGTCGCTGAAATTCCTGCGCCAGTGCACGGCGGAACGGGCGCGGGTCAATACATTGCGCAAGCATGCGCTATGCCTGTATTCGCAGCGCCTGTTCCACGACCTGGTGGAAGAGACCGGCGTGGAATACGATGGCCAGACCGGTGGCCTGCTGTATATGTACCGCACAGCCGAAACAATGGCGCGCGGCATCGCGAACATGCGCATTCTGGCCGATGACGGGCAAGAGCAGGAAATTGTGAACCCTGACCGCATTGCCGAGATCGACCCGTCACTTTCCGCGGCAAGGGACAAGATCGCCGGCGGGGTCTATTGCCCCAGCGACGAAAGCGGCGACGCCCGTATGTTCAGCGTGAACCTCGCCAGATTGTGCCAGGCGAAGGGGGCGGAATTTCATTTCGACACACCGGTCGAGGCGATCGTAGCCGACGGCGACCGGATTGACCGCGTTGTGACGGGCCAGGGCGACATGCGGGCGGATATGTATGTGCTGTCGCTTGGCTGTCATAGCCCGCATGCGGTTCGCTCCATTGGGGTCAATCTGCCGATTTATCCGGTCAAGGGCTATTCGGTAACCTTGCCGGTCGGGCCGGAAAATGTTGCGCCGGCCATCGGTGGCGTGGACGAGGATAACCTCGTCGCCTATTGCCGGATGGGCGACCGGATGCGCATTACCGCGACGGCCGAATTCGCCGGGTACAGCACCAGCCACCGGCCGTCGGATTTTGTGAAGATGCTGAGTTCCGCAAAGGACCTGTTCCCCAACGGCGGCGACTATGGCCGGTTGGAATACTGGGCCGGATTGCGCCCGATGACGCCGGAAGGCACCCCGATCCTGGGATTCGGACGGCACCGGAATCTCTGCTACAATACCGGCCATGGCCATATGGGCTGGACCATGGCCTGCGGCGCCGCGGCAATCGTTGCCGACCTGATCGGCGACCGCACGCCCGAACTGCCGCTGGATGGCATGACTTTGCGCTGAAGAAGGAGGTCGATCATGGCTGATACAGCGAGCGCGGACGCCGGCGCGCAAAACGGTTTCATCAACCGCACGCACATCCCCTTCAAGACCGACGGGGGCATCGCGGAACGCGCGGCGATCGGCGTCATCGTCCTGGCCAGCGACCACACCATCGAGCATGAGTTCCGGCAAACGATGGCGCTGCCCGGCGTGGCGTTCTATGAGGCGCGAATCCGCAACGACCCCCAAATCACGCCCGAAACGCTGGCCGATATGGAATCGCGCATAGCGCCCACCGCCGACTTGATCCTGCCGGGCATGCCTCTCGATGTTGTCGCTTATGGCTGCACCTCGGCCAGCATGGTGCTGGGCGAGCAGACGGTTTTCGACCGTATTCACGAGACCCGCCCGGGAGTCGCCTGCACCACGCCGATCACCGCGGCCTTCGCCGCCTTCGACACGTTCGGCGCGCGCAATATAGCGGTCCTGACGCCCTACCGCGACGATGTGAACCAGCGGGTCCGAAGCTATATCGAAGGCGCCGGTTATAATGTCCCGGTGTTTGGATCCTTCAACGAGGAAGATGACAACGTAGCGGCGCGCATCGACGTGGAGTCGATCCGTTCCGCTGCCGCCGAACTGGGCGCGATGGATAGTGTCGACGCGGTGTTCGTATCCTGCACAAGCATCCGGTTGGGTGCGGTGGCGAAAGATATCGAAGCGGAAATCGGCAAGCCCGTAACCTCGAGCAACCATGCCATGGCGTGGCATTGCCTGCGCCTCGCCGGCATCGACGATCCGCAGCCGGAATTCGGAAAACTTTATAACATGCCCTTGCCGGCGTAGCGGCAGACAGATCAGCGGACGATCATCACCGAATTGCTGGCATGTTCCAGGATCTGGTCGGAAATGTCGGTCTCGAACAGCCACCATCTGCGCCGTTTTTTAGAACGGCCGATGACGATCACCGAGTATTCGGCGCCCTTTTTCACGATTTCCCCGACGGGGTCGCCGGTCCGCAGCAGGCTCTCGACGATCTCCAGACCTTCTTCTTCTATGGCCGCCCTGGTCCGCGAAAGAATATCCGCGCCCTCGCCCTCATCCATATCTTCGGGAATGACCGTGATTAGCGAAATCGGGCAGTTGCAGCGGGCGGCCAGGATGGCGTCCTTGCGGGCGACGTCGATGGCGTTATCGGTGCCGTCGGTGCAGATCAGATGGCCATGGCCGGACTCAAGCTCGCGCGCCACGATCACCGAACAATGCGCCCGCGTCACCACCTTCTGGGCGACGGCGGGGTCCCAGAAAGTTTTGTAGGAGCGGGACAGCCAACGCTCCGAGGCGCCGATAATCAACAGGTCGTAACCGCCGCCCTCGCATTCCTCCAGAATGCCGCCGACGATATCCGGCGCCACCTCGAGCTTGAGGGTCACCTTCTTGCCATTCTCGTCGCTGTACTCGATGGAGTTGTCGCCCAGCGGGTCGCCCAGCTTGTCGACATGGATCATTTTCTCGCCCCACTCGTCGCTCATCAGGCCAAGTTCGGTGAGGATGTCCCTGCCCTTCATCAGGTGCTTGGTGCCCGGAAGCTCCAGGCCCCATTCCAGAAGGTTTTCACGCACAACCCGCGCCTGCAGTCCGCCGGAGCGCAGGCCCTGATCGACCGGCCTTACATAAAGCAGGCAGATGTCGGCATCGACCCCGCCGCCCAGGCGCGCCGCATAGCGCAGGCCCCGATAGGACTCGTCGGAACCGTCGATACAGACAAGTATCCGGAACCGTCTTTCGTCGGTATGTTCCATTCCCGAGGCGCCCCTTATTCAACCAATGGCCAGTAGGACCAGGCCGCAATCAGGGTAAGAATGGTCGAAACGATCACCATTTTCCAGCCTGCTCTTAAAAAATCGGTCGTACGCAGATAGCCGGACGAATAGACGATGGTGCAGGCCGGCGTGCCGACGACCGTTAAATAGGCGAAGGATGAAGCCACGGCCGTAAGGAATCCGATTATCAACGGATCCTCGCCCGCGACAACGGCCAGGTTGAGAACGATCGGACCCAGCACGGCCACCGCGGCGCCGTTTGACATGGTGTTGGTTACCGTCGTCGTCAGCGCCACGACCGCCGCCCACAAGCCGATGCCGGTGTCGCCGCCAATGGGTTCGAGATAGGCGAGGAAGCTCTCGGCCACCCACAGGGCGGCGCCGGTTTCCTTCATCTCGACGCCCAGCGAGATAACGGCGGCATAGAGCAGAACCACACCCCAGTTGACACCGTTGTTGATTTCGTCCCATTCGACCAGCCCGAAGATCAAAAAGGCGGCGGCGCCGAGGATCGCCACCGTGCCAAGGCCGACGCTGTCGGACGCGAATATCCAGCCCAGAAGGATAACGAAGAAGAGGAGAATCGTGGTCCAGTCGGAAATCCTCATCGATCCCTGGTCCGCAAGCTGTGCGCGCAGGCGTACGACGGCGCGGGCGATATTCTTCTGTTTCGGCTTGAAGGTATGGAACAGGATCGCGGTGACGAACGGCACCTGGATCAGAAACAGCGGATAGGCGAAAACCATCCAGCGCAGATAGTCGATGGCGTATTTCCAGGTTTCGGGGCTTGCCGGATCGTAAAAGAATTCGCGCCAGTAGCCGATCATAATGGCGTTGCGCGCGCCGCCGGACGGCGTGCCGATACCGGCGATCGAGGCGCCGTAACTGATAGACAACAACAACACCGCGGCCAGGCTGCGCACCTGGCGGGAATCGTCGGACGTAAGGCGGATCAACGTTACCCCGACCGGCAGCATCATCGCCGCCACGGTATGTTCGCCGATGAAGGAAGCCAGCAACCCGGACACCAACGATATGCCCATGCAGACATTGGCCGTCTTGGTGCCGGTAAAGCGGATGATCAGGAAGGCCAGCCGTTTGTCCAGCTTCTGCCGGACAACGGCCACCGCGATCATCAGCGAGCCCATGATGAACAGCACGGAATCGCTCATCAGACTGCGCGCCACATCCGACGAGTCCAGGCCGATCAACACCACCTGGCCGACGATAATCAACAGCGCCACGGTCGGCAGCGGGATCGGTTCGGTCACGAACAGGATGGTCGCCATGACCGACATGACGAGCACGATATGCCCTTCGGGGGTAAGGCCGGCTGGCGTGGGGAGATGCAGGAGGATCGCGCCGACCGCGGCTGCAATGAATAGCCAGCGTCGCGCGAGCAGGTATGACAACCAGGCGCGGAAAGGCATCGCGAACAGGCCTCGCCACCCCTTGTTCAACGCCCTTTGCCCTTTGGCCATCGCGGCCTGAGCGATATGTTCGCCGGTCTTGTGCTCCATGACGGAGAGGAGAATTCCTTCCCGAAACGCATTTTTATTTGTAGCAAATGCTAATATGCGCCGATTTCCGAGGAATGGGAATGCGTTTCTGCCGCGCCCGGCATGTTTTTCGGGCGGCGGTCCGGCGCTGTTTCAATGATTTATGGGGAGAGCGGAATCTGTGGGGAAGCTGGTGCCGACGCGCGGATTTGAACCGCGGACCTACTGATTACGAATCAGTTGCTCTACCACTGAGCTACGTCGGCACGAAGCGCCGGGAACATAAGGCCTTGCGCGGTGGAGTGCAAGGGGTCGTTGCAGAGGTTTCAGGATTATCCGGCGCCGTCAATCTTCTTGCGAAGCACCAGTTCGTTGCCGCCTCCCGGGCCAGCGGTGTGGGACAGGCCATCGGTCAGGGTTGTGATCAGATGGACCCCCATGCCGCCGACCGGCCGATCATTCAGCGGCAGGCTGAGATCGGGTCTGGGCGCGAATTTCGGATCGAAAACGGGTGCCTGATCAACGACCCTCACCACAATCTCGTCGGCCTCGCGAAAAACCTCCACCGACAGGCCGCCCTCGCCATTGCCATAACCATGCTTGACGATATTGGTGGCAACCTCATCGACACAGACCTTCATATCCTCGACGGCCGCCCCGCCCAGGCCCAGCTCGCACGCGGAAACCCCGACGAAATCACGAATTTCCGCCAAATTATCCAGTCGGGCCTTAAAATCCAGCCGGAAGGTTTTCGCCAATTCGGCCCCCCGTGGGCTCGCTCAGAAGGAATCGACGGCCTGCTGCAAATCGCCTGACAAAATGGAGACGAAATTGTCGAAGCCTAGCGTTTTCACCAACCGCCCGATTTCTTCGGAACAGTTGAGGATCTTCAGATGGCCCGACCCGCCCTCCGGGTGCAGCGCCTGATATATCTTGTGAACCGAGCGAAAGCCGGCACTGGACATGAAGCTGACCTTGCTCATATCGAGAACCAGATTTGCCGCCCCTGAATTGACGGCAATCGTCGCCGTATCTTCCAACTCACCGACGCTGGCCGCGTCAACATGTCCGTCAATATGAATAACGGTAACCGGCACCTTCCCCACCATGGTGGAAACGGTAATATCCAGTACTGAACTCATTGGCTATCAACCTCCCTGCTAAGTCCATTTTGCCCTCGAAACATGCCGGGCGTCCGCAGTTTACATGATTTATTAGCATGCCCTAAAGTCCGGTGTGGATCAAGGCGCAAGGTCCGGATTCACTCCACTAGGATTTACGGGTAACCGCAAGCAGCGTAACATCGTCGAACTGCGGCGCGCCGGCCGCGTGACGATCGATCGCCGCCGCCGTGCTCGCCACGAGCCCGTCCGCCGACAACCCGCTGTTCACCACATGCCTGTTGAGCCTTGCAAGAGTATAGGATTCACCCTGGGGGTTCACTGCGTCCGTGGCGCCGTCGGTATAGCTGAACAGTGTATTGCCGGGTTCGATCCGGGATTCTTTTACATCGAAGGGGACCCCGGGAAACAGGCCCAGGGCCGGGCCGGAATTGCCCAGCGAAGCCTTGATGACGCCATTATGTACGATGACCGGTTCCTCGTGGCCGCCGTTTACGTACAGAAGATGGCCGGTTTTCGGGTCCAGCAGCGCAAAGAATACGGTCGCGAACATGCTTGTTTCGCCATGGGTCTTGGCAATGTAGTTGTTGGCGAACTGGACGCTGTTCCTGAGCAACGCCTCGGAGTAGTCGATCTGTTCGCCGACCGACGCCCTGGCGTCCGTGGCAAACTCCTCCGACGAGGAAGCGGCACGCAGCAGGCTGCGAAACAGGGTCATGAACAAGGCGGCACCCACACCCTTGTCGCAGACATCGCCTATGACCAGCGCGATCCGGCCCGTGTTTTCGATTCGAAACACATCGTAAAAATCCCCCGCGACTTCCCGGGCCGCATGGAAATAGGCGCCGATTTCCCAGCCATCCTCGGCCGGCAGGGAAGATGGCAGGAATCCAGCCTGGATCTTCCGGCCGATCTCAAGTTCGCGTTCCATCGTTCTGCGCTGATGCGCACCCTTGGTGAATTGCTCGGACCGCTCTCGCAACACACGGCAGAGACTTTGCAGGATCAGCGCATTGGCGCCCGAATGTTTCGACATGATCCGCAAAATCGGGTCACGGTCCAGCCGCAGCACCTGCAGTTCGGTTTCGGCCGTTACCGACGCGGAGCAAAGCCCGTCTTCCAATGTCGAAAGTTCGCCAAAGGTGTCGTGGGGATTAAGAATCGCCAGGGTCAGTTCGCCGTCATGGACCTCGGCCCTGCCCTCGACAATGATATAAAACGAGCGGCCGGGCATGTCCTTTTTCAGTAGGGTTTGGCCCGCCGGGAGCATCTCCAGAACGCCGGCATCGGCGAACTGCTCCAGCACGGTTTCGGTCGCGCCGGCAAAAAACTTGGCATGCCGCAAGGCATCCTTTTTCGATATGACTTCAGCAACCGGCAAATCGGGCCCCCAGTTTTTCTAATATACCCGATGGAACCCGTTTAGCGCCAGTCCCGGATGGCGGCCTAACCAGTATCCTTCCCGGTCGTGGCCGGCACGCCGGATTTCGGCCCGGCCGGCAGCGCCACGGGCTTGGATCTGACCGCCGTGTCGGGCGCCGCCAGCCGGACGGCGCGCGGCGGCGCTTTCCAGGCAAGCGACCCAAACGAACCGCAGTTGCCGCACAACGCCGTCCAGGCGCCGGCGACCGCGCCGCAATCGCCGCACACCCAGGCCTCGTCCGGCGCCGCGGTCGTTGCCTGGGCAAGCCATTTGCGCGACGACTCCATATCGCCATTCTCGCTTTCATCGAGCTCCGCCATAAGGCGACATACCCTGGCTGTCGGCGACTTTCCGGCGGCCGCCTTCAGATGTTTGCGCGCTTCGCCCCACAGGCGGGCGGCCAGCGATATTTCGGCCAGCGCTATATGACTTTCGGGATGATCGGGCCGGAAACTGAAAAGCCGCTGGAATTTCTTGACCCGGGCCAGCGGGTCGGTGTCGGCGATTATTTCACCATACATCGCGGCCAGTTCAGGATTGGGCGCCCGCGCCCAGGCTTCCTCGACCAGTCGCTCTGCCTTGGACGCCCGATCACGGGCTTTATAAAGCCGCGCCAGCGACAGCGTGGCGGGCACCAGGGTCGGGTCCAGGTTATGCGCTTCGCCCGCCCGTGAGAACGCGGTATCCGCATCTCCGTCGGCCTCCGCGACCCGGCTGTGTTCAACCAGCACGGCGGCACGCTG